>JANOTT010000074.1:0-25123 GCA_031416535.1 Novosphingobium sp.
CTGTGTGCATTTGCTCAAACACTATTCGGATGCGGGCCACATCAACGTCGGTTCGGGCAGCGATGTCTCGATCATGGAGCTGACCCGGCTGGTGATGGACGTCCTCGGCTATGATGGCCCGGTGGTGACCGACCCGAGCAAACCCGACGGCACCCCGCGCAAGCTGCTGGACAGCGCCCGCCTGGCCGCGCTCGGCTGGCAACCGCAGACCGCTTTGCGCGACGGGACTGCCAAAAGTTACGCGGCGTTCCTGGATGGCGAAGGCCGCGGGCTTTAGGCCGGACTTGCAACGCCATCGCGGTCGGCCAGCAGGTCCACCGCCGCCGACCCGGTTTCGTTGACCAGCCCTTCAGGATCGGGATGGATCAGGATTTCCATCCCCGGAAATTCCTTGAGCAGCTTGGTCTCGATCTCATCCATCACATCGTGAGCCTCGCGCACGGTCATATCGGGATTGACCGACATGTGGAACTGCACGAAATCGCGTGTTCCCGACGAGCGCGTACGCAAGTCATGCAGGCCTTTGAGTTCGGGATGGCGCGCCACCACTTCGAGAAACCTCGCCTTGCGCTCATCGGGCCATTCGTGGTCCATCAGTTGCTCGACTGCTGCTTGCGAGGCGTGCCACGCGCTCCACCCCAACCACAGCGCGATGCCTAGCCCAAACACCGCATCGGCCCCGCGCACCCTGGCAAACTGATCGAGCGCCAGCGCGGCGATCACCGCCAGGTTGAGCACCAGATCGGATTTGTAGTGCAAATGATCGGTGGTAATCGCGATCGAACCGGTTTGTGCAATTACCCGGCGCTGCCACATCAGCAGCAGCAGCGTCGCCGCAATTGCTACCACCGAGACCGCGATCCCGCCTTCAGCCGCTGCGGGCCGCGCCCCCGCAAACCACTGTGCAATCGCGCGCAGCCCCAGCGTGATCGCCGAGAACGAAATCAGCACCACCTGGAACAGCGCCGCCAGCGCCTCGGCCTTGCCGTGGCCGAAGCGGTGATTGTCGTCGGCGGGCTGCGCCGCCACCCACACGCCGGCCAACGTCGCCATACTGGCGACCAGATCGAGCACTGTATCGGCCAGGCTGCCGAGCATCGCGGTCGACTGCGTGGTCAGCACCGCCCAGCCCTTGAGCCCGACCAGCAACAGCGCGACGGCGATCGAGGCATAGGCTGCGCTGCGATTGAGCTTGCCCGCCTCGATCATGGATAAAGCAGGCTGCTGGTCCAGCCGGTGCCCCTGTCGGTGCGGACAAATCGGCGGCGCTCGTGCAAGCGCGAGGGCCGGTCGAGCCAGAATTCCAGCGCCGCCGGGACCAGCCGAAAGCCGGTCCAGTGCGCCGGACGCGGCACCGGGCGATCGGCATAGCGGGCTTCGGTTTCGGCGATGCGCGCCAGAAAATCGCTGCGCGTGGCCAGCTGTCGCGACTGGTCCAAAGCCACCGCACCGATTTGCGAGGAACGGCTGCGGCTGGCAAAATAGGCATCGGCAAGGTCGGACGCCACGTCCTCGATCGCGCCCTCGATCCGGATCTGGCGGCGCAGCGATTTCCAGTGGAACAGCATCGCGGCTTGCGGATTGGTGTGCAGTTCCCCGCCCTTGCGGCTCTGGCAGTTGGTGTAAAACACAAAGCCATCGGGGCCCCAGTCCTTGAGCAGCACCATCCGCACCGATGGCGCGCCGCCGGGCGTGGCGCTGGCCAGCGCCACCGCTTCGGGATCGTTGGGTTCGGCGGCGCGGGCCGCGGCGAACCATTCGCCGAACAGCGCGAGCGGGGCGGCGTCGGGAATTGCGTTCTGGTCATTGGCGTCCATGATGTGCACCGCATAGCCGCTGCGCGCGCGCGAAGGAAGCGGCGGCGCTGCGCTAATCGCATCGCCCGGGTTGTCCTGCGGCCTTTGCGCCCCTAGCTAGCGCTTATGGCTGATCCGTATTCGACCTTGGGCGTGGCCCGCAGCGCGAGCGAGAAGGACATCAAGGCCGCCTATCGCAAGCTCGCCAAAGAGCTGCATCCCGATCGCAACAAAGACAATCCCAAGGCGACCGAACGCTTTTCGGTCGTCACCGGCGCTTATGACCTGCTGTCCGACAAGGACAAGCGCGCGCGGTACGACCGCGGCGAAATCGATGGTGAGGGCAATCCCAGCATGGGCTTTGGCTATGGTCACACCGCCGGGCCAGGCGGGTTCAACGGCGGCGCGCAGCGGGGCTTCCGCACCGAAGACTTCGAGGGCTTTGGCGGCGGCGGCGGTGAGAACCTCGACATCGGCGATATTTTCGACGGGTTGTTCGGCGGGCGCAGGGGCGGCAGCGGCGGATTTGGCGGGTCGCGCCAGCGGGCTGCGCCAAAGGGTGCCAACGTGCAATACAGGCTGGGCGTCTCGCTGACCGACGCGGCAACCCGCGCCACCCAGCGCATCACCCTGGCCGACGGCAAAACGATCGACCTCAAGCTGCCGACGGGGGTCGAGGACGGCACCCAGATGCGGCTGGCGGGGAAAGGCGAGGCGGGACCGGGCGGGGCGGGCGATGCCATCGTCACGATCCAGCTCCAGCCGCACGGCTGGCTGCGCCGCGAAGGTGACAACCTGCGGCTCGATCTACCGGTCAGCCTTGATGAAGCGGTGCACGGCGCGAAAGTCCGGGTTCCCACCGCCGATGGTGCAGTGATGCTGACCCTCTCGCCGGGGACCAGTTCGGGCAAGACGCTGCGCCTGGCGGGCAAGGGCATGCCGCGCAAGGACGGCACCCGCGGCGATCAGCTGGTGACAATCGAGGTGCAAGTGCCCGAGGGCGATGCAGACTTGCTCCGCCGGCTCGATGGCTGGCGCGATCCGCGCAACCTGCGCGCGAAATTCGGTCTGTGAGCCGGTAACCAGCCGTGGAGGAACGCGAGCTCGACGAAGCGCATCTGCCGCTGTTGACGGTCCCCGACCTGTCGCCCGAAGCGCGGCGCAAGCGCGCCAACCGGCTGCAGGATGCCTATGACCACCACGTCGGACCCGAAGGCCGGTTCTGGCAAACGCGCGGGTTCCGGGTAATCGCACGGGTCTGGGCCGGGTCTTATAACGACGGGTTCATCCACGCCGGCAATTTGGCATACATGGCAATCCTGGCGCTGTTCCCGTTTTTCATCACCGTCGGAGCGGTGCTCAGTCTGGTCGGCGAACAGGCGCAGCGCGAGGCTTCGGTCCACGCGTTCCTGGCGGCCCTGCCCCCGATTGCAGCGCGCGCGCTGGAACCGGTGGCGCGCGACGTGATCGTGGCCCGCAGCGGCTGGCTGCTGTGGGCCGGCGGACTGATCGGGCTGTGGACGGTCGGCAGTCTGGTCGAGACGATCCGCGACATCCTGCGCCGCGCCTATGGCACCAAATCGGTGCATGCCTTCTGGCGCTACCGGCTGCTCTCGACCGGGGTGATCGTCGGGGCGGTGATTGCACTTCTGTTTGCGCTGCTCGCGCAGGTGTTCATCGGCACCGCACAGCAAGTGGTCGCGGCACGTTACCCGTGGTTGCACGGGGTGACCCAGCTGCTCGATCTGTCGCGGCTGCTGCCTCCGGTGATTATCTACGCCTCGATTTTCATGCTGTTTTTCAGCTTGACCCCAAGTGCTTATCGCGTCCGGCGCTATCCCAAGTGGCCCGGCGCGCTGCTGGTTACGGTGTGGTGGGTCGCAGTCAGCTCGGCGCTACCGGGAGTGCTACGGCGCTTTTTCAGCTACGATCTGACCTATGGCAGTCTGGCCGGAGTGATGATCTCGCTGTTCTTTTTCTGGCTGGTCGGATTAGGGATGGTGGTGGGCGCAGAACTGAATGCCGCGCTGGCCGAAAGTCCCGAAGAGCGGGACCTGATCGGGCTGACCGAGAACCGGACCGACGCTGGCCAGTCCGGCGGTTAAGAGATGATGGGGCAATGAGCATGGCAGAGTTGGCATGAGCGGATTGATGCAGGGCAAACGCGGGCTAATCATGGGCTTGGCCAATGACAAGTCGCTGGCCTGGGGCATTGCCCAGAAGCTGGCCGAACACGGTGCCGAACTGGCCTTTTCGTATCAGGGCGAGGCGCTCGAAAAACGGGTGCGGCCGCTTGCCGCAAGCCTCGGCAGCGATTTCCTGATCAATTGCGATGTGTCCGACATGGCTGCGCTCGACACCGCCTTCGCGGCGCTCGCGGCGCGCTGGCGGACACTCGATTTCGTGGTCCATGCGATCGGCTTTTCCGACAAGAACGAACTGCGCGGCGGCTATATCGACACCAGCCTCGAAAACTTCCTGATGACCATGAATATCTCGGCCTATTCGCTGGTCGCGGTGGCGCAGCGCGCGGCGGCGATGATGCCCAAGTTCGACCCCGACACCGGCACCGGCGGCGGGGCGATGCTGACGCTGTCATACTACGGTGCCGAAAAGGTCATCCCGCATTACAATGTGATGGGGGTGGCCAAGGCCGCGCTCGAAGCCAGCGTCAAGTACCTTGCCAATGACCTTGGCCCGGCCAACATCCGGATCAACGCGATCTCGGCCGGGCCGATCAAGACGCTCGCGGCCAGCGGGATCGGGGATTTCCGCTACATTCTTAAATGGAACGAGCTCAATTCGCCGCTGCGACGCAATGTCACGATTGGCGAAGTCGGCGGCGCCGCTCTGTACCTGCTGTCAGACCTGGCCTCGGGCGTGACCGGCGAGATTCATCACGTCGATGGCGGCTACAACGTGATCGGGATGAAGCAGGAAGACGCCCCCGACATTGCGTTAAGCTGAGCGCAGCAGCGCCAAGCTCAGTTGGGTTTGGGTGGAACCGGCGCAGCCTCTTCGTCAGTAGCCCGATCGGTCTTGGCTTCCTCGGCCTTGCGCCGCGCTTCCATCTGCTGTTCAAGCGCTTCGACCCGGGCCTGCGTTTCGGCAGCGTCCTGATCGATCGTTTCGAGCCGCTTTGCCCGCTCAGCCGCGATCATCTGGCCGAACTTGATGCCCGGATCGCTGCTTTTTTCGGCATAGGCCTGATCGATCAGCTTGCCCGAGCACCCGGTCCAGCCGCCAGCGCCAACCGGCGAGCAGCTCATCGTGCCGGTCCGCCCGACGGTTTCGTAAGCGAGCACCTTGTTGTTCCACGCCTCGTTCTGCGGGCTGGATTGTTCGCGCAGCAATTCAGGGATTCGGAACCGCTCGCGCTCGCCCTTGCGCGCGCAAACGGTGATCGTGTCGTCGGTCGATTGCGGGCACGCATCCTCGCCATAGACAATCAGCTGGTTGACCTTGGGCTCGGGCGTACCTTGCGCGGCAGCAGGCGCCGCAAAGAGCGCGGCAACCGCCAGCGGGGCAAGGATAGCTGTAATCGGGCGCATCTTTGAGACTCCTGAGCGGACAGCGCATATAGGCATGGCGCACGCTGAATAACAGATGAAGCCCGGTTCGGGTTCCGCGCGGTGGTTTGTCGCTAGATCCGTTCGGCCAGCCGAATCGCCAACCGGCAGCCCAGCCGGATCGCGCCCGACAGCACCAGATAGCCCGGCGCCTGCTCGGCCCCGTTGGCCAGCGCGGCATCGCGGTGTTCGCGCTCGTCCTCGCGGAAATCGGCGATGAGCCCCGACAATTCGGGATCGCTGTCACCCAATTGGTCGAGCTGCGCGCTGTAGTGCCGGTCGATCTCGGTTTCGACCGCGGCGGTGCAGGCCATCGCTGCTTTTGGCCCGATCAGCGCGGTGGCCGCGCCCAGCGCGAACCCGGCCACGTCCCACACCGGTTGGAGCACGGTCGGCCGCACCCCGCGGACAGCCATGAGCGCGTCGAACTTGGCGCGGTGTTCGGCCTCCTGTTCGGCCATATGGCGCACATCGCCGGCCAGCGGCGCGCGGTCGCCCATCACCGCCAGTTGCCCGGCGTAGATCCGCGTCGCGCCGTATTCGCCGGCCTGATTAACCCGCAGCATCCGTTCGCTGGCTGTTTTATTCATGCGCCCGACCGGGTTCATGAGCTTGGCTCCTGCCCGCGCCGCAGCAACCCGAAAATCAGCAGCGCCGCGGGGACCGCGATGAGGAAATTGAACCCCGCGAGCGAAATTCCCGCCAGTGACCACTGCACCTGATCACAGCGGACCAACGGCGCATTGAGGATCGCGCTGAGCGGATCGTCACCCAGCAACACCTCGCTGGTGCAGGCGGTGAGCCCTTGCCACCAGCCGTATTCGACTCCGGCGTGATACAGCCCGAGCAGCCCGCCGACCAGGATCGCCAGCGCGGCCAACCAGGTCAGCAGCGGGGCCGCTGGGCGCAGCAGCGCAGCAGCGGCCAGCGCCAGCGCCGCAAAGTGCGCATAGCGCTGCCACCAGCACATTTCGCACGGGATCAGATTGAACGCATATTCCCCCAGATAAGCCCCGCCGAGCAGCGCCGCGGGCACCGCGAAGGCCAGCGCCCGCGCGCTGCGGGTCGCCGCTGCGCCGGTGGGCAGCGGGCTCACTTGCGCTTGACCGGGGCGGCGGTGCGTTGCAGCGTCTGAACCGCGTAATAAAGCTGGAAGTCCTTGATCCCCTTGGCCTTCAGCTCATCGGAGGTGAGCTTGAAACGCGGATCGTCCTGCCGGTCATTCTCCAGCTTCTTGTCATCCAGACTGGCTTCGTTGACCAGATGGTGGCGCAAATCGCTTTCGCGCACCGACAATTCGCTGCGCCGCCGCGCATCGGGATCGGACAGTTGCGGTACGCGAATATCGGGGTCGATCCCGCCTCCCTGCACCGACCGGCCCAACGGCGTGTAATAGCGCGCGGTGGTGATCTTGACCGCGCTGGTGCGCGCCCGATCAAGGAAGAACAACGACTGGACGCTGCCCTTGCCAAAGCTGCGCTCGCCCATGATCAGCGCGCGGCGCTGGTCCTGCAGCGCCCCGGCGACGATTTCAGACGCCGAGGCCGAGCCGGCATCGATCAGCACGATCAGCGGCACGCCTTTGGCCATGTCGCCGGGGAACATCGATTCGGCCTTGAAGTACTCGTCGTCGGACGAATCGCGCCCGCGCTGCGAGACGATATCACCCTTGGTCAGGAACAGGTCGGACAAGCCCACCGCCTCTTCGAGTTCGCCGCCCGGATTTTGCCGCAGGTCGAGCACGAGCCCATCGAGCTTACCGCCCGATTTGGCCTTGAGGCCGATGATCGCCTTGTTGACGAGATTGCCGACGTCGTGGCTGAACTCGTTGACCGTGATGACGCCGATCGTATCCTTCATTTCCCAGGTCACCGGTTCAAGCTGGATCACGCCGCGGGTCACGGTCACGTCGAACGGTTCGGTGCGGCCGGCGCGGAAGATCGTCAGGCGGATCTTCGATCCGGCCTCGCCGCGCATCTGCGCCACCGCATCATCCAGATCGCCGCCGTAGATCAGCTTGCCGTCAAGGTGCGTGATAAAATCCCCGGCCTTGACCCCGGCGGTTTCGGCCGGGCTCCCGCGCATCGGCGAGACCACCTTGACCGCGCCGTCGTCCAGCACCACCGACAGCCCCAGCCCCGAATAGTTGCCGTCGATCATGGTGTTGAGCCGCTGCATGGTCGAACCCGACAGATACGAGCTGTGCGGATCGAGGCTAGCCAACATCCCGTCGATCGCCCCTTCCTCAAGCTTGGCATCGTCAGCCTTCTCGACGTAGCGCAGCTTGACCAGCTGATAAACGGTGCTGAGCCGCTCGAACTGGGCAGCCGAGCGCGCGTCGACCGCTGCGAGGCCGGCCGTGGTCGCCGGGATCAGCGAAACCGCACTGACCAGCAGCGCGGCGCGAAACAGGGGGGCAATCTTCATCGGGGGTTGTCTCTCGTAAATCTTCGGCGCCTTCTATCGCGCAGCGGGGGTTAACGCCAGATGGCGCGTTACGGCCTTAAGGTCAGGCCCTAATCGCGGATGAAATCGAGCGGATTGACCGCTGCGCCCTGCCGCCGCAGTTCGAGCGTGAGCAGCGGACGGCCCGGCCCGGCGCGCCCAAGCGAGCCGCCTGGCACCAATTGTTCGCCCGCCCAGCAATCGAGCTGACTGAGCCCGGTGACCAGCGAGGTCCAGCCGCCGCCATGTTCGATGATCACGATCAGTCCGTAACCGCGATAGGGCCCGGCAAACGCCACCCGGCCCGCGCCCGGCGCCACCACTTGCGCGCCGCCCAGCGCCAGAATCGAAATCCCGCGCGCCGGCAGCTGGCCAGAACCGCCTTGACCGAACCCGCCGGTCAGCCGCCCGGCCACTGGCAACAGGTAGCGCGCCGGCGCATCGCTGGGGGCGGGACTGGCGGACTGGTCGGACGGGGCGGGTGCGGCTTGTGGCTGGGCCGGGCGCAGGACCGGGCCGGGCAAGGCCGCCAGCTGATCGCGCACCGCCCCGGCCTGAGCCAGATCGTTGACCAGGCCGGTCAGGTCGCGGGCCTGCTCGCTCAGCGCCAGCGCGCGCTCGCTCTCGCGGTTGGCCGCGCCGCTGGCCTGGACCGAAGCGAGCCGCTGGCGTTCCTCGATCGCCCCCAGCTCGCTGCGGCGCCGCGCAAGTTCGGCCTGCCCGGCGCGCAAGGCGGCACTGGCCCGCTGTGCCTGCGCGGCGAGCGCCTGGCTGCGCTCGATCGCCAGGTGCAGTCCCGCCGTGCGGCGCGCCACTTCGGGCAGCAAAGTTTCCAGCACCGCGCGCAGATAAACCGCCTCGCGCAGCGAACCGGGCCGCAGCAACGACAGCAGCGGCGGGCGCCGGGAAAGCCGCTGCAATGCCGCAGTCAGCTCGATCAGCGGGCGCTGCTGTTCGGCCAGTTCGGTGCGCAACCGGGCTTGGCCCTGCCCGATCAGCCGCAGCTGCGCCGCGTTGGCGACAATCTGCGCCTCGCTCTCCTGCACCCGCGCCGCCAGCGCGGCGGCTTCCTGCGCGGTGCGGTCAGCCGCGGCGGTGGCACTGACGGCACCGGTCTCGAGCACCTCGGCGCGGCGGCGCGCCTCGGCGCCTTGCGCCTGTGCGCGGACCAGCGCCGCCTGCGCGTCTTCGGCGTTGTCGATTGCGGCAATGGTCTGCGCCATGCTCCCGCCCACCGCGCCCAAAGCGCCCAATGCGGCCAGCGGAGCAAGCAGCAAGACCATTGGCTGTTTCAGACGCGCGTTCATGCCCGGCCTTATCCCGAACGGTGGTAGGGATGACCAGCAAGAATGCTGGTGGCGCGCCACAATTGTTCGGCCAGCAGCGCGCGTGCCAGCAAGTGCGGCCAGGTCATCGCGCCAAAGCCCAGCAGCAGATCGGCCGAGGCGCGCGCCGCCGCGCCGTGACCATCGGCCGCCCCAATCAGGAACCGCGCCTCGCGCACGCCCTCATCACGCCATTTGCCCAGCAATGCGGCGAACTGTTCGGACGTAAGTTGCGCGCCGTGCTCGTCGAGCAGCACTTCGCGCGATTGCGGCGGTGCGGCCGGGATGGACCCGCCGACGTCAGGCAGTTCGGTAAGCTTGAAGGGCCAGGCAAGCCGCTTGGTGTAGCGCTCGAACAATTCAGCTTCGGGACACCGCCCGATCTTGCCGCGGGCAATCACATGCAGCTGCATGAGATCACCTTACGCGCTGCCCGCATCTCCGAACGCCCACATCCGCTCAAGGTTGTAGAAGGTGCGCACTTCGGGGCGGAACAAATGCACCACGATGTCGCCGGCATCGACCAGCACCCAATCGGCGGCGGGCAGACCTTCGATCCGGACGTGGCCAAAGCCGCCGTGCTTGATCCGCTCGGCCAGCTTCTGCGCCATCGCCGCCACCTGGCGGGTCGAGCGGCCTGAGGCGATCACCATGTGATCGGCAATCGAGCTTTTGCCTTCGAGCGGGATCGAGACGAGGTCCTGCGCCTGATCATCGTCGCGCGAGTGCAAGACCACTGCGTGCAGCGACCCTGCCTCGGCCGCGGGCAGCGGGAGCGGGGTGCGCGACACTGGGTCGGATCCAGTTTGGGCAAGATCGTTGGAATTGGGCGTCATTTAAGCGGAAACGGCTCCTCTGGGCGGGCGTCGCGGGGGATCATGCGAGGTCGGGATCGACGGGATGGTGCGTCAGGAGATCGCGCTGGGCGTGGCCGGCCTGGCGGCGCGTCCATGCTGGATCGGCGCTGCGCAATGCGGTCGCCGAACGCGGATCGGGGTCAAAACGCAAATAAACCAGCGCGGGTGCGCTCCATCCTGCCCGGGTGTTCAAGCTGGCGGGCGGCCGCCGGTAACGGCCGAGCCAGGCACCCGCGGGGCTCGCCAGTGCGCTGCCCTCATAGCCCGGACGCGCGATAACCGCAATCGGCATGGTGCGGGCGATCTCGCGCCAGTGCCGCCAGCGGTGAAACTGCGCCAGATTGTCGCTCCCCATCAGCCACACGAACTGCACCTTGGGGTAGCGCCGGCGCAGCGCGCGCAGGCTATCGAGCGTGTAGCGCGTGCCCAATTCGCGCTCGATCGCGGTGGGCACGATTCGCGCGCGGCGGGCCTGCTCCCGGGCCGAAGCCAGCCGCGTCGCCAGCGGCGCCATCCCGGCTTTGGGCTTAAGCGGGTTACCCGGCGAGACCAGCCACCACACCGCATCGAGGTGCAAGGCTTCAAGTGCCCTGAGGCTAATACGTCGGTGCCCGCCATGCGCCGGGTTGAAACTGCCGCCGAGGAGGCCGATTCGGGTCAGGGCCTAATCTGCCCAGTGCCGCGCACCAGCCACTTGTAAGTGGTCAGGCCTTCGAGCGCGACTGGTCCGCGCGCGTGCAGCCGCCCAGTGGCGATACCGATCTCGGCGCCCAGCCCAAACTCACCGCCATCGGCAAATTGCGAGCTGGCATTGGCCATCACGATCGCGCTGTCGACTTGCGCCAAAAAGCGTTCGCACACCGCCGCGTCCTCGCTGACAACCGCATCGGTGTGCGCCGAGGAATGCCGCGCGATATGCGCCAGCGCAGGCTCAAGCCCATCGACCACCGCGACCGACAGCACCGCGTCGAGGTATTCGGTGTCCCAGTCGTTGGCGCTGGCGGGGGCTATGCGGGGGTCAAGCGCGCGCGCGCGGGCATCGCCGCGCAGTTCGCAGCCGGCGTCGAGCAAGCCCGCCACCACCGCCTGTGAGGCCGGAAACTGCGCATCGAGCAGCAGCGTCTCCAGCGCACCGCAGACCCCGGTGCGGCGCAGCTTGGCGTTGAGCGCGATGGCCGCGGCCTTGGCCGGATCGGCCGCCGCATGGATGTAGGTGTGGCAAATCCCGTCGAGGTGCGCGAGCACCGGCACCCGCGCATCGGCTTGCACCCGCGCGACCAGGCTTTTGCCCCCGCGCGGCACGATCAGGTCGATCTGGCCGGCGGCGGCGAGCATCGCACCGACCGCCGCGCGGTCTTGCGTGGGGACCAGTTGCACCGCCGCCGCCGGCACTCCGGCCGCGGCCAGCCCTGCGCTCAGCGCCGCGTGGATCGCGCGGTTCGAATGCACCGCCTCGCTGCCCCCGCGCAGCACAACCGCATTGCCCGAAGCCAGGCACAGCGCGGCGGCATCGGCGGTAACGTTGGGCCGGCTTTCGTAAATGATCCCGATCAGTCCGATCGGCACCCGCACCCGGCTCAGTTCCAGCCCGTTGGGGCGAATCGCGGCATCGATCACTTGCCCAACCGGATCGGGCAGCGCGGCGATCTGCTCGACGGCGCCAGCCATCTGCGCCAGCCGCGCCGCATCGAGCCGCAGCCGGTCAAGCAGCGCGGCCGATAGACCCGCTGCCGCGCCCGCCGCCATGTCGCGGGCATTGGCGGCCAGAATCGCACCTTCAGCGCTGCGCAAAGCCGCCGCAGCCGCGCGCAAGGCCGCCGCCTTGGTTGCGGAATCGAGCTGGACCAGCACCCGCTGCGCTGCGCGGCCAGCCTGCGCCAGCCGCGCGATCAGTTCGGTGGGGCTCTCGTCCGGGGCGGGCTGCGCAGTCATGCCCGGCGCCTATCATCCCCGGGCTGGCTTGTCACCGCCGCGCGCGTGCGCGCCGCGGCGGCACATATTGCCCACGCCAACGCTTCACCGCGCGAGTCTTTCGATTCGGCGAGTCGAGCCTGCAATCGATTCGCCTCCACTGCTGCAAGCTGCTAGCGGCGCGCTGCAAGGGTAAACGAGGGACTGGGGTCGTTTTGAAAAGCACAGCCGTTGGCAGGGTTACAACCCGCCTGCGGGCATGGTTCCCGGATCGCGAATTTTTCATGCGATCCGAAGGGCAAGTCCGTTTCATCAAGGTGAGTTCACGCACGCAGCTAATCGCTGCGGGCAGCGCGGGGGCGTTGTTGCTGGTCTGGGCGCTGACCATGGCGGCAATGGCGCTGTCGAGCTATATTTCGAATCGCGACCGGCTAGCGCTGCTCGAGCGCGAGGCCAAGGTCGCGACATCGGAAAGCCGCCTCAACGCTTACGGGCAGGATATCGGCAAGGTTGCCGACGATCTCAAGCGGCGGCAGACTTTTATCGAATCGGTGGTCGACGCACATCTGGGCGAATTGCCCAAAGCGGCTGCCAAGCCGGGCGAAACCGTTTCGGACAGCAGCTCCGAAGCTGCACAGATGGTAAGCAAGGTCAGCCTGGCGCTGCCGCAGGCGGCCGAACTGGCCCGGGTCGAGGCGCGCCAGCTGTCATTGATCGAAGCGCTGACCCGGATCGCCGACCGCCGCTCGGCCGCCGCGCACGCCAAGCTCGCCAGCCTCGGGCTCAATCCGCAGATGGCGCTGGCCGCGCTTCGCAACAAATCGGCGCAGGGCGGTCCGCTGCTGACGCTGACCACGTCGGCTGACGGCTCGCTCGATCCGCGGTTCCAGCGCTTCGGGCTCAGCCTGGCGCGGATGGACGCGCTGGAACGCAGCGTCGCGCGGCTGCCGCAAGTGCTGCCCGCCAGCCTTGAATACATCTCCTCAGGTTTCGGCTTCCGCCTCGACCCGTTTACCGGCGCGGACGCATTTCACCCGGGGCTCGATTTCCGTGGCCCGCTGGGCGCACCGATCTATGCGGCGGCGCGCGGCACGATCAGCTTCGTCGGAGCGCGTTCGGGCTATGGCAACTGTGTCGAGATCAATCACGGCAATGGCCTGGTTACGCGCTATGCGCATATGTCGGGCTTTCGCGCCGTGCTGGGCACAGCGGTCCAGCCGGGCGATGTGATCGGGCTGATCGGCTCGACCGGCCGCTCGACCGGACCGCACCTGCATTTTGAAGTTCGGATCAACGACCGTCCGGTCAATCCCCGCCCCTTCCTGGAGGCAGTTCCCCATGTTCTCGAAAAAGCCCGGCAGCCCGCTGCCGCACAGTCCACAAGGTAGATCGATGGCCAATTCAACCTTTTCGGTGTTTGGACCCGATATCAAGATCAAAGGCAATGTCGCCGCCTCGGCCGACCTGCACATCGATGGGCACGTCGAAGGCGATGTCAGCTGCACCGCGCTGGTCCAGGGCGAAAACGGCGAGATCGTCGGCGGGGTGACCGCCGAGACTGCCCGCCTGTCGGGCACGGTGCGCGGCACGATCAATGTGCGCGAACTGGTGGTCCTGAAAACCGCGCGGATCCACGGCGACGTGCATTACGATGCCTTGACGATCGAGCAGGGCGCGCAGGTCGATGGCCGCTTTGCGCCGCGCGCGGTGGCCGAAGACCAGTCCTCGGTTGTCAGCCTGGCGGCGAGCTAAATCCCCAGTTCCTCCCTGAGGGCCTTGCGGTCCAGCTTGCCGATCATCGTCTTGGGCAGCGATACACGGATCACCACCTGGTCGACCCGCTCGTGCTTGCCGACCCGGCCGTTAAGCCAGTCCTTGAGTTCGTGTTCAAGAGCATCGCCGGACAGCGTTACATAAGCGCGCGGGCTTTCACCGCGATAGCGATCGGGCACGCCGATCACCAGCGCCTCCTTGACCGCCGGATGCCCTAGCAGCACCGCCTCGACCTGGCTGGGGAAAACCTTGAAGCCCCCCACCGCGATCATGTCCTTGATCCGATCGACGATTTTCGCATAGCCGGCCTGGTCAATCGTCGCGACATCGCCGGTGCGCAGCCAGCGGCCATCGGGGCGCGCGGCGAATGCGGTGGCGGCCGCCTCGGGGCGCTGCCAATAGCCTTGCATCACTTGCGGGCCGCGAATCGCCAGTTCACCCGGCTCGCCCGCCGGCGCATTGCGCAAAGGGTCTTCGCGATCGAGCAGCATCATCCGCGTGCCCGGCAGCGGCTGGCCAATCGTGCCGACGCGCTCTTCGCCTTCGTAGGGATTGGTCGAGGCCACGCCCGAGGTTTCGGTCAGCCCATAGCCTTCGACCAGCCGCGCGCCGGTTTGCGCTTCCCACCGCGTCTTGAGCGGCAGCGGCAACGGTGCCCCGCCCGAGATGCAGATCCGCAGGCTCGAAAAATCGGTCCGCGCCAGTGCGGGGTGATCGAGCAGTGCCTGGAACATCGTCGGCACCCCCGGCATGGCGGTGGCCTTGACCCGCTGCAGCGTCTTTAGCGCCTGCCCGGCCTCGAACCGCGGCAGCATCGCGATGCACCCGCCGGTGACCACGGTCCGGTTGAGCACGCAAACGTTGGCGAAGACGTGGAACAGCGGCAGCACCCCCATGATCATATCGCGCGCACCCGTGGCCGGGTCGATGGCCACAACCTGCCGGGCGTTGGCGGAGATATTCTGGTGGGTGAGCATCGCGCCCTTGGGCACCCCGGTGGTTCCGCCGGTATATTGCAGCAAGGCCAGATCATGCTCGGGATCGAGCGGCACCGGCCGCGGTTTGGCTGTGCCCAGCATCGCCGCCCAGCGCCGCACGTCGGCGCGCGGCGGGATCGGCGTGAGCGCCTTGCGGCCTAGCACGGCCAGTGCGATCCGCTTGATCCAGGGCAGCATCGTGCCCAGCGGCGCCACCACCAGCTGCTCGAGCGCGGTGCTATCGAGAACCTTGAGCGCGGTCGGCAGCAGCGCGGCCGAATCGATCGTCACCAGAAGCCGTGCACCCGAATCCAGGACTTGCGCGGCGAGTTCCTCGGCAGTGTAGAGCGGGCTGAAATTGACCACAATCAGCCCCGCCAGCATCGCCCCGTAATAGGCCGAAACGTAGATCGGCACATTGGGCAGGTACAGCCCGATCCGGTCGCCCTTGGCCAGTCCCAGGTTCTGCAATCCGGCGGCGAACGCCTGTGCCTCGGTATGCAGCGCAGCGTAACTGAAGCGCCGCCCGAGGAAATCGACCAGCGGCTGTGCGCCGTGCTGCGCTGCGGCCTGCGCAAACAGGTCGGTCAGCGTCAGCAGCGGGAACGGCTGGTCCCAAGCGCAGGCATGCGCATAGTGCGCGCGCCAAGGATCAGCAGCGGGGTCTATGACAGCCATCCGAGCGGATTAGCGCTTAAACCGGGCCAGCGTCAGCAAAAATCGGGCGGTTATCGCTGCTCGCCAGGCTCATCAGCGGTTTCGCCCGCAGCCTCGGCGGCGCGCTTGGCTTCGAGCCAGGCGGCGGCTTCGGCCGCCTGCGCCGCTTCACCGGCGGCCTTGACCGAGGCTTCGCGTTCGGCGCGGAGCTCTTCGATCAGCGCCACGCGGTCATCGCCCAGCCGCGCATCGTCACCGGCTTGGTCGATGAGCCCGGCCTTTTTCGCCGCCTTGGCCACGATCGCGTCCAGCTCGCGCTGCGAACACAGCCCCAGCGTGACCGGATCCTTGGATTGGATGTTCGAGATGTTCCAGTGGCTGCGATCGCGGATCGCGGAGATCGTGTTGCGGGTGGTGCCGATCAGTTTGCCGATCTGCGCATCTGAAATTTCGGGGTGGCTGCGCAGGATCCAGGCGATGCCATCGGGCTTGTCCTGACGCTTCGACACCGGGGTGTAGCGCGGACCCTTGGTGCGGCTGACGTTGACCGGGGCCTTCTGCATCTTGAGCGCGTAGGTCACATCGGCCTGGCCCTTCTCGATCTCGGCCATGGTCAACTCGCCCGCGCGCACCGGATCGCGCCCGGTGTACTTCGACGAGGCCAGATCATCGGCCATCGCCTGCACTTCGAGGATGTGCAGCCCGCAGAATTCGGCAATTTGTTCAAAGCTCAAAGCAGTTGTGTCAACCAGCCACGAGGCGGTTGCGTGCGGCATGAGCGGGGTTGGCTGAGTCACGCGAATTCTCCGTTTGGAAAGCGCCAGAAATAGATAGGGCCGCCCCTTGCGGAGCGGCCGTGCTATGGCGCACCTAGGCCCAATCTGGCGGCGGGGCAAGGGTGCAAACCCATTCTTAAATGATCGCGGCTAAGCTGCTGGTCTGATTGAGGGTTGCGGACGAGGGGGAATGCCATGCTGCAGCGTTTGTGCTGGGCCATGTTGGCCGCACTGCTATTGAGCGGCTGCGGCCGCGGCAGCGAAGATTTTACGGTGCGGATCGCGCGCCCGGCTGATCGGGTGATGCAGGCGCTGGGCCACAGCGCGCTCGACGGTGAGATGAGCGGGCGCTTTCCCGGGATGAAGCTTGCACGCACCGAGCCGGCCAAGGGCGAGGTGGTCTATACCTTGCCCGGTGACAGCACCTTCCCGGCGGTGATCCATTTGACCTTCGAGCCGGTCGATGGCGGCCAGGCCACGGTCGTCCACGCGGCGATCGACGTGCCGTCGGTCAAGGTCGCTTTCAAGGGCAAGGCCAAGGTCATCAGCGAAACCCGGGTCGAGCGGGCGGTGCACACGCTGGTTCAAGAGATCGGCAGCAAGCTGGAAGAAGGCGGCGACACCGCGACCGAACGCCGGAAATTTTCGCAGCTGCTGACCGTGCTGGGGATCGTTACTGATTCCAGGCAATTGCGGGTGGCGATGGACATGGAAAGCAATCCCGACTGGTACATGGGCAGTTGGGATGCACTGTACGATGGCGGCAGCTATGGCGACGGTGCCGATCGTCCGTCTGGCGACGCGCCGGTCGGAGATGACCCCAATGCCGCCGCGCGCCAGCAGGACTACCGCGACAAGGAACGCGCCAACGAAGCCGCCGCCCCGATGGACGATGGCGAAGGCGATCCGGCACGCGGCGACGGAACCTGGCCCGAGGGGTGAGCCGCGCGGCGACAATGCGAAGCGGTCGATCGCTGCGCGCGACGACAATGCGAAGCGGTCGATCGCTGCGCGCGGCGTTTGCCGGGCTAACCTGCGCCGGTCTGGCTGGCTGCGGCGCGAGTGCCCGCGCCTTCGATGATACGTACCGGTTCTATGTCCCCATTGTGGACGTGCGTGGCCAAGTGTTGGCGCTGGCCGACTGCCCCTCGCCGCTGAAACGCCTCGGGATCGCGGGGCCGGCGCGGCAGATCAGCGCGGCTGGCGTCAACAAAATTGTGTTGGCCGTGCCCGCAGCAGACGGCGGCCAGCCGATCGAACTGCACTTTACGTTGGAAGACCTGGGCCCGGGCGATGGCCAGCGCACCGCGCTGCGGCTGCATCTGGCGCTGCCCGCAGCAGCGCACGAGCTCGATCTGGGGCCGGGGCAACTGATCACCCCGGCGGGGTTCGCCAAACAGCTGATGGAACAGCTGGATGCCTATTTTGCCTTGCAATCGGGCTATCGGACCGCCCGGCCAATCGACCGACGCGCGGATATCGTCCGCCACTGCCAGACCATCGGCCGACTGCTCGATGGCGGTGCAGTGCTGATCTCGTCCAGGCTGCAAGCCGATTTGCACCGCCAGCATCGGCGCGAGGCGCTGAACTGGTTGTTCAAGGACAATTACCGATTGAGCAACGCATCGACGTCCGACTACGGCGACGGGGACGACTACGGCGACGGGGACGGGGACTTTTAGCGTACCGCCAGCACGATCTTGCCAATGTGCGCTCCGCTTTCCATCCGCGCATGCGCCGCGGCGGCCGCACCCAGCGGGAAGGTCTGGTCCATCACCGGGCGCAGCACGCCGCCGGTGATCAGCGGCCAGGCCAGACTGCGGATTTCCTGCGCGAGCAACGCCTTGAACTGGCTGGTGCGCGGACGCAGCGTCGATCCGGTCAGGGTGAGCCGGCGCTGCATCACCTGCGCCATGTTGATCGTCGCGTTGAGCCCGCCTTGCACGGCGATGGTGACATGGCGGCCATCGGGGGCAAGGCAATTGAGGTTGCGCGCCACATAGTCGCCCGCGACCATGTCGAGCACGATGTGCACGCCCTGCCCGCCAGTGATCCGCGCAACTTCATCAACAAAATCGGCCGCCTTGTAATCGATCGCGTGATCGGCGCCGATCGTCAGCGCCGCCGCGCACTTGTCCGCCCCGCCGCAGGTGACAATCACGGTCAGGCCAAACGCCTTGCCCAGCATGATCGCCATCGAGCCGATCCCGCTGGTGCCGCCATGAACCAGCAGCGTCTCACCCTCTTTGGCCCAGCCGCGTTCGAACACGTTATGCCACACGGTGAACAGCGTTTCGGGCAAGGCCGCCGCCTGATCGAGCGGCAGGTCGGGCGGCACCAGCAGGCACAGCTCGGCCAGTGCCGGGCAGTACTGCGCATAGCCCCCGCCCGAAACCAGCGCGCAGACCTGGCGGCCCAGCAGCATCGGATCGGCGCCTTCGCCCAGCGCAACGACTTCGCCCGCAATTTCGAGTCCGGGGATCGGCGAGGCGCCCGGCGGGGGCGGATAAAACCCCTGGCGCTGGATCACATCGGGGCGGTTGACCCCGGCATAGGCCACCTTGACCAGCACTTCGCCCGGTGCCGGGCTTGGCACAGGCAGTTCGATCAAACGCAGGACTTCGGGCCCGCCGGGGGCATCGAACCCCGCAGCTTGCATCGTCTTCGGAAAGGATTGTGTAACCAGATCAGTCATTTACAACACCCCTGTGGCCATCCGGCCACGCTTTGACCGCCCTAGCTGCTGGGCGCATTGACAGCAAGGCCGCAGCGTCCGATTCTGCCTGGCGATGGATGAAGACCTGCCTCGGCCCAAAGGCGACGCCGCCGGACTGCTTTCGAAGGAAAGCCTCGACCCTTATTCGCAGGACGAGCTGAGGGAACGGATCGCTATGCTTGAAGCCGAGATCGCCCGCGTCAGGGCCCACCGCGACCAGGCGGCCGCGCACCGCTCTGCCGCCGATGCGCTGTTCGGCCGCAAACCGGGCTGATGTTTCAGCGCAATCCTTTTCGGTTGAAACCTTTTCGCCGCCCCGCGGCACCCCATATAGGTTTGGTTAAGCATGGCGCTTCATATTGTTCGGCAGCACGAAATTTATCAGCCGGAGTGCCTACCCCTCACATGAGAGACCATTAGATGCCCAGTTTCGCCCAGAGCCTTGAAAAGACGCTGCACACCGCGCTCGCCAATGCGTCCGAGCGCAGCCACGAGTATGCGACGCTGGAGCACTTGCTGCTCGCGCTGATCGACGATCCCGATGCGATGGAAGTGATGCAGGCCTGCGGGGTCGAACTGCCCGAACTGGGCGAGGTGGTGAAGCAGTACCTCGATCAGGAATACCAGTCGCTCAAGACGCAGGAAAAGGGTGATCCCTCGCCCACAGCAGGCTTCCAGCGCGTGATCCAGCGCGCGATCCTGCACGTCCAGTCATCGGGCAAGGATACCGTGACCGGCGCCAATGTGCTGGTTGCGCTGTTTTCCGAGCGTGACAGCTATGCGGTCTATTTCCTCCAGCAGCAGGACATGACCCGGCTCGATGCGGTCAGCTTTATCAGCCACGGGATCGGCAAGGGCGGCAAGCGGATCGAGGACCGCACCCCGAAGGGAATCGAGAGCGAGGCCCCGCAAGCCGAGGAAAAAAGCGCCGCCAAGGACGCCAAAAAGGATTCCGCGCTCGACCAGTTCTGCGTCAACCTCAACGAGAAGGCGCTGGCCGGCAAGATCGATCCGCTGATCGGGCGCGGGCCCGAGGTGGATCGCACGATCCAGATCCTGTGCCGCCGCAGCAAGAACAACCCGCTCTATGTGGGCGATCCGGGCGTGGGCAAGACCGCGATCGCCGAAGGTCTGGCGCGCAAGATTATCGAGGGCGAAGTGCCCGAAGTGCTGATCAATGCCGTGATCTATTCGCTCGACATGGGCGCGCTGCTGGCGGGCACGCGCTATCGCGGCGATTTCGAGGAACGGCTCAAGCAGGTCGTCAATGAGCTGGAGAAAATGCCCGACGCGGTGCTGTTCATCGACGAGATCCACACCGTGATCGGTGCCGGCGCGACCAGTGGTGGGGCGATGGATGCCTCCAATCTGCTCAAACCCGCGCTCAGCGGCGGGTCGATCCGCTGCATCGGATCGACCACGTACAAGGAATTTCGCAACCACTTCGAAAAGGACCGCGCGCTGCTGCGCCGGTTCCAGAAGATCGACGTCAACGAGCCCACCATCGAGGACACGATCAAGATCCTCAAAGGGCTGCGCAGCGCGTTCGAGGACCACCACAAGGTCAAGTACACCCCCGAGGCAATCAAGACCGCGGTCGAACTGTCGGCGCGCTACATCAACGACCGCAAACTGCCCGACAAGGCGATCGACGTGATCGACGAGGTCGGCGCGATGCAGATGCTGGTGCCGCCTTCGAAGCGCAAGAAGATCATCACCGCGCGCGAAATCGAAGCGGTGATTGCCACGATGGCGCGGATCCCGCCCAAATCGGTCAGCAGCGATGACCGCCAGGCACTTGAGCATCTCGCCCGCGACCTCAAGCGCGTGGTGTTCGGGCAGGACCAGGCGATCGAGGTGCTGGCGAGCGCGATGAAGCTGAGCCGTGCGGGCCTGCGCGATCCGGAAAAGCCGATCGGCTCGTTCCTGTTCTCCGGCCCGACCGGCGTGGGCAAGACCGAAGTGGCCAAGCAGCTGGCCAGCATCATGGGCATCCCGATCCAGCGGTTCGACATGTCCGAATATATGGAGCGGCATTCGGTCAGTCGGCTGATCGGCGCGCCTCCGGGTTATGTCGGTTACGATCAGGGCGGGCTGCTCACCAATGCGATCGACCAGCAGCCGCACTGCGTCCTGCTGCTCGACGAGATCGAGAAGGCGCATCCCGATCTGTTCAATATCCTGCTGCAGGTGATGGACAACGGACGGCTGACCGATCACCACGGCAAGACGGTCGATTTCCGCAATGTGGTCTTGATCATGACCACCAATGCCGGAGCCAGCGACATGGCCCGCAACGGCATCGGGTTCGGCGATGTGTCGAAAGCCGATGCCGGCGACGAAGCCGTGAAACGCATGTTCAGCCCCGAATTCCGCAACCGGCTCGATGCCACCGTGTCGTTTGCCTATCTTGGCACCGACGTCGTGGGCCGAGTGGTCGAGAAATTCGTGCTGCAACTCGAACTGCAACTGGCCGATCAGAACGTCCACATCCAGTTCGATGGCGATGCCCGCGAATGGCTGGCCGCGCGCGGCTATGACCGGCTGTTCGGCGCCCGGCCGATGGCGCGGCTGATCCAGGACAAGGTCAAGCAGCCGCAGGCCGAAGAACTGCTGATTGGCCAGCTGCGTCATGGCGGCGAAGTGCATGTCACCGTCAAAGCCAATGACACCGGCGAACGCGCGCTCAGCTTCGAGCTGACCCCGGCCCCGCCCAAGCTTGACCGCAAGGCCAAGAAGGCAGCGGCCGAGGCTGCGGCTGCGGCTTCGGCGGCGGAGGCTGGGGCGGCGGAGGCTGGGACGGCGGAGGCTGGGACGGCGGAGGCTGGAACGGAAGCTGGGACGGCGGCGGGGACGACCAAGCCCAGGCGCAAGCCCAGGGCCGCCCCCAAGCCGAGCGTTGCAAGCGACTGATCGCGCGCGTTTGATTTGCGCTTGACCGGTTAGCCAACTAACCTGCGGCCATGCAAACGCTGGATCTGCCGCGCCGCCGCCTCGCCCTTGCGCTGGCTGCGCTGGCGGGGTTTGTCGATGCGGCCGGCTATCTGTCGGCTGACCAGTATTTTGTGTCGTTCATGTCGGGGAACACGACGCGGCTGGGGGTCGAGCTGGCCCGGCGGCCCGTGGCGACGCTGATCCCGGCCATGCTCGCGCTGTGTTTTGTGCTGGGCGTGATCGGCGGCGCGGTGCTGGCCGCGCAGGCGCAAGGCAGTCACAAGCCGCGCCTGCTGGCGGCGGTGGCCATGCTGCTGGCCGTTGCGGCGGCGCTGGGCGGCGAGGCTTGGCCGCTGGCTGCGCTGGCTGTTTTGGCCGCAGCGATGGGCGCGCTGAACAACAGTTTCCAGCGCGAGGGGCAGGTGTCAGTCGGGCTGACTTACATGACCGGGGCATTGGTGCGGATGGGCCAGGGGCTGGCCGCACGCGCGCTGGGCCGCGATGGCGCGGGCTGGCACCAGTGGCTGGCCTTGTGGCTGGCCTTGGCCTGCGGCGCTACGCTGGGCGCTGTTGCCCAGTTGCACATGGCGCAAGCCGCGTTCTGGCTCGCCAGCATTTTTGCCGGGTTGCTGGCGCTGGTTGCCAGAACGCTGGGGACAGCGCGGACTTAGCCGAGCTGTCCCAGCGGATCGGCCAGCGCGCGGTGATGCCGGGCGTTCTCGACATAGTGCGCAGTCCCGAGCCGCATCCCCGCAATTGCCAGATCATCCAGCTCGCGCATCAGCCGCGCCGGGCGCCCGCCCCACAGCTGCCGCGCCTCGATCACCTTGCCTTCGGTGAGCATCGCGCCCGCTGCGAGCATCGCATCGCTGGCGATCCGCGCCCGGTTCATCACGATCGCTCCAAGCCCGACGAACGCCCGGTCTTCGAGCACGCAGCCGTGGATCATCGCCATGTGCCCGATCAGCACGTCATCGCCAATAATCGTCGGGCAGCCCGCGGGGGCGCCCGGCATCGGGCCATCGCAGTGAATCACGCTGCCATCCTGCACGTTGCTGCGCGCGCCGATCACAATCCGGCTGACATCGGCGCGCAGCACGCAATTGTACCAGATCGACGCGTCGGGGCCGATTTCGACATCGCCGATAATCCGGCAGCCGGGCGCAATGAAGGCGCTGTCATGAATCCGCGGCCGTTTGCCGTGGATCGCGATAATGGTGGTATCAGGCCGGTCGGGCATCAGCGCATCCCCAGAAAGTTGTGCCAGGTGACATAAGGCAGGAACGAAGCATAGTCATCGCGCCAGACCTGCGGCGCGGGCGGGCCAAGCACCCGCCACGGCGCATCGGGATCGAGCGCCGTGATCCGCGCAATTTGCGCCGGATCGCGGCTGACCGCGACCCAGCTGGTCGCCCAGTAACCGCTATCGCGCTGCGGGTTATCATCGCGCAGCGCCGCCGCGAGGCCCCGCGCCTTGAGTTCGGCGGCCAGCGCGGGCTCGAGGTCGATGAAATTGTTCGAGATGTGTACCATCATCACGCCGTGCGGGCTGAGCGCATCGAGATAGACCCCGAAGGCTTCGTGGGTGAACAGGTGCATCGGCACCGAATCGGAGGAAAACGCATCGATCGCCAGCAGGTCGAAGCTGCCGCGCGGGGTCTTGGCCAATTCCAGCCGGGCATCGCCCAGCGTCACCCGGGCCTGCGGCGCGCACAGCGGCAGGTAAGTGAAGGTGCCGTTGCGGGAGAGTTCCAGCACCGCCGGATCGATCTCGAAAATGGTCCACGGCTGATCGCCTTGCGCAAAGCAGGCGAGCGTCCCGGTCCCCAGCCCGAGCACCCCGACCCGCGCGCGCGGGCCGAGCAGTTCGCGGGCATTGCCGAACACGATCGCCGCGCCCGAGCCGGGACCGTAGTAGGCCAGCGGAATGCGGCGGCGCATGGGGTCGGTCGATTGTTCGCCGTGCAGCGTGGTCCCGTGGAGCATCGTGCGTAGCTTGTCCTTGGGATAGGTGCGCACGGTATAGATTCCGAAGTAGCTGCGGGTACGCAGTCCGGCGCGCGAATCGGCCAAAGTATCGTAGCCGCCCTGCGCCAGCATGATCGCCAGCAGCAGCGCCAGCACTGCCGCGCGCCATGGCACCAAAGCCAGCCCGATCACCGCCGCCCCCGCCGCCAGCGGCCAGCGCAGCGGGCGCGATTCGACATAGAGATTGGCCTCGTAAAGCTGCCAGATGAGAATGCCGCCAGCCACCAGCAGTCCGCCCAGCGCGGCCCAGCGCAAGGCTGGATCTAGCCCGGCGCCGTGCCGCCAATCGGGCAAAGCCCCACGCGGCAGCAGCGCCGCCACCGCGACCATCAGCAGCGGATATTCCCACACCCAGTCGAACGCGGCCGGGGCAACCAGCGCGGTGAACACACCGCCCAGCGCGCCGCCCGCCGACATCGCCAAGTAAAACGACGTGAGCTGGTCGGCCGCCGGGCGCAGATCGTACAACCGGGCGTGGAGCGCAGTGCAAACGAGGAACAACAGCACCACGCTGCACACCAGCGGCACCAGTCCCATCCAGCCATAGGACACCATCGCCATCCCGCCGACTGAGAGCATCGCCACCCACGCCAGCGCCGAGATAACCCGCGCCGGCCAGCGCCGGTCGGCAAAGGCGACCGTGAAGCTGAGCAGATAGACCCCCAGCGGCATCACCCACAGCAGCGGCATCGCAAAGATGTCAGTGGTCAGGTGCGTCGTGGTCGAAAGCATCAGGCCCGAGGGGACCGCCGCAAGCACCACCCACAAGGCAATCCGGCGGCCCGGAATTGCAGCACTTTTGGGCGTTTCTGGTATTATGCTACCGTGCGCGGTGAGCATCGACCAGCGCGTCCGCGCGCACAGCGCGATCAGGATCAGCAGCAGCACATAGCCGCCGCTCCACAGCCACGCCTGCTGGCGCAAGGCAAGCCACGGTTCGGCCAGCAGCGGATAAGCGATCAGCCCGCCGAAACTGCCCAGGTTCGAGGCGGCATAAAGCGCCCACGGCGCCCCGGCACCCGGATGCGCGGCGTACCAGCGCTGCATCAGCGGGGCCTGCGCCGAAACCGCAAAGAACACCGGACCGATGCTCAGCGCCAGCAGCAGCGGCACCCACCACACCTCGTTGCCCGGCGCAGCGGGCGCCAGGCTGGCCAAGCTTACCGGCAGCGTCAGCGCCGCCAGCACAAACAGCCCCAGATGAACCGCCGCCTGCCGCCGCAGCGGCCATCGCGACAGGCGGTGCGCATAGTAATACCCGCCCAGCAGCAGCGCCTGATAGACCAGCATCGCGCTGTTCCAGACATTGGGCGCGCCGCCCAGCCGGGGCAGCGCCATCCGCGCGACCATCGGCTGGAT
>JANOTT010000075.1:0-4374 GCA_031416535.1 Novosphingobium sp.
GCCTTATCGCTGCCGAAGCGCGAGGATTGCCCGCCGGCCAGAACCACACCCAAAATCATTCGAAAATCTCCGGCCAATGCGCCTATGCCAAGCGCACGCCGGCACAGGCAATGTCCGGGTTGTGTGCGATCTTGCGCCGCACTTGGCAAGCACTGGCGTACCAGCTAGCGCGGTTGGCGATGAGAGCATTGCGTGATCCCGACCGATTGCTGACCGAAGGGCTGGCGGCCATTCGCGGCCAGTTCAAGGTGCCCCAGGGCTTTGCGCCCGAACTCGAGGCCGCCGCTCAGACCGCGGCCCAGCGCAGTCCGGACGGGCACAAGGATCGCACCGCCGAGCCGTTCGTCACGCTCGACCCGGCCAGTTCGACCGACCTGGATCAAGCGTTCACGATTGAGGCTGCTGGCGGCGACCTGCTGCTGCACTACGCGATTGCCGATGTGGCGTGGTTTGTGCGCGACGGCGATCCGCTCGATGGCGAAGCCTGGACGCGGGGTGAGACGCTGTATCTGCCCGATGGCAAGGCCGGGCTCTATCCCAAGGCGCTGGGCGAAGGTGCGGCCAGCCTGCTGCCCGATGGGCCGCGCCCGGCGGTGGTGTTCACCACCCGGGTTGCCCCCGACGGCACGGTCAAGTTGGCAGGGGCCGAACGCGCAATCATCCGCAGCCGCGGCAAACTCGCTTACGAGACCGCCACCGAAGCCGAGTTACCGGCTGGGTTTGCCGAATTGTCGCGCCGGATTACCGACGCCGAGGTAGCGCGCGGCGCCGCGCGCGTCGATCCGCCCGAGCAGGAGGTCGAACGCGACGCGCTGGGCCACTTCAACCTCGTGCTGCGTCCGCTAGTCCTTGCTGAGCAACGCAATGCGGCACTGTCGCTCGCGACCAATCTGGCGGTGGCCGAAGCGCTGTTTGCCGCCAAGACCGGGCTGTTTCGGGTGATGGCCGGGCCCGACGCGCGCGCGATTGCCCGGCTACGCTACACGGCTCGGGCACTGGGGCTAAGCTGGGCCAACGGCGATAGCCTTGAGACGTTCGAAAAAACGCTCGATCCCGCGCAGCCCAATGCCGCCGCCTTCATGCTGGCGATCCGCCGCGCCGGCAACGGAGCGAGCTATGTGCCCTATCAGGAAGGCGAGCAGCCGTGGCACGCGGCGATGGCCGCGACCTATTGCCATATGACCGCGCCGCTGCGGCGGTTGGCCGATCGCTATGTCATCCGCGCCGCGCTGGCGGTGGTGAACGGTAAGCCGGTTCCGGCCGAGGTGACCGCCGCCTTTGCCACGCTTGGCCCGGTGATGGGCAAAGCCGATGCCCGCGCCAACCAGATCGACCGCGCGGTGATCGATTTGGCCGAAGCTGCCACGCTGAGCGGGCGCGAGGGTGAGAGTTTTGCGGCGGTGGTTACCGATGTCGATGAAGTCGGCCCGCGGATCCAGCTGTGCGATGTGCCGGTGGTGACGCGGGTAACCGCGCACAGCGTGACCCCGGGCGAAAAACTCACCGTGCGGTTGGTCGCCGCCGATCCGGTCAAACGCACGGTCAGCTTCGCCCGGATTGCCTAGGGCGAACGTCGACACCGATTGCCTGAAACCGGCTTGCGCGCGCGTCCCCGCTCGGCTAGTGGCGCACCTCCTGCGCTGCGGCGCGGACGCGAGGCCCGATGGCGGAGTGGTTACGTAGCGGACTGCAAATCCGCGCACGCCGGTTCGATTCCGGCTCGGGCCTCCATTTTCTCTTCTTTCCTTAAACCGGGACGGTAATGTGTTTGCCGCCGAACACCGCCTGCCAGTTCTCGATTTCCGAGACCACGATATCGTCTGCGGCATGTGCCAGTTCAGACACCTGCGCATAGCTGAGCGCGTGATCGGGCGCTGAGAGCAGCAGCACCAGGCGCTGGTGCACTGCGTCGAGCTTGGCTGCGGTCACTTCGGAAATCGCTGAAAAACGCTCAAAATCGCCGAAGTAGCGAATCCCGGCCAGCGCCGCGCCGAAAGTGGGGAAAACCACCCCGAGATACGAGGCGTATTTGGCCACTCCATGCAGCATGTTCGGACTGACCAGCCCCAGCGCACCGGCCGCGGCGGTCAGCAGGTAGGTCGAGACCGACAGTATCGCGAGCTGGAACAGCCGGCCCGACAAGCGGTCGAGCCGGTGATGCACTGTGCGCAATCGCCGCGCCTTGCCCCAGTGGTAATCACGCTGGGCGGTAACATGGCCGTCGAGCAGCGGGCCGGCCGCCGCGCGCAGGTATTCCTTGGTCACCGTGACCTGCGGCAACCCGATCGCGCGTAGCGCATGGCGGGCATAGTATTCGGGCCAGCCGGTGTCGCTGCCGCGCGGCCAGCGGCTAGGCGGGCGCGCCACCCCCAGCGCCAGCGGGATTGGCCCGTGGCGCAAGTATTCCGCAACACGGCGGGTTTCGAACCAGCGCTTGTGCCAGCGTTGCTTGCTGCCGCGCCAGATGATCACCAGAATCGCCGCGAGCAACAGGAACTCGCCGGTGGCGAACATCCACTTGCGTTCGGCCGAGGCGAACGGCTCGTACGAAATGCCGCAGACGATCGCCATCGCCGAGAGCACAAAGCTGGTGGTCATGCCGCCGCGATAGGCATCGGATAGCCGCGCCGAGATAGCATCGGCCCAGGCCGCCGGGCGCATCACTTCGTGTTCGACCCGGCGCGGAAAATCGGCATCGCCGCCCGGCAGTCGCCGCAGCTCGGCCAGGATCTGCGCGCCGCTGCCGTCTGCGACCGCGTCGGGCGGCTCGTAGGTGCTGATCAGCGAGCGGAACGGATGCGGATCGCCGCCGAACAGCGCCTCGATCCGGCGATAGGCGGTCCACAGTCGCGAACTGCGCGGATGCCAATGTTCGGCAGCCAGGGCCTGGGCCCCGGCGCGCAAGGCTCCGCCTTCGCCCGGACGCAGCGCGCTGCAGACCAGTTCAGCCAGCGCCGTATCGCGGTCTTCGCCTGGCGCCATCGCCGCCAGCGATTCGGGCGCGTGGAGGATGTGCCAGGCTTCGGGTGCGGCGGGATCGATCCGTACCACCGGACAGCCGCGATCAAGCGCAGTGGCGATCGTGTGTCCGGTGCCGCCAGCCAGCGTCGCCGAACGCCCGTCCCAAACCGCGATCAGAAAGTCTGATTGCTCGACCATGACCCGCCCCGCGAGCGCCGCATTGGCCGAGGTGTTGGCCGAAAACAGCGCAGACAGCGGCTTGTCATGCGGATGCGCCAACGTGCCGCGCAACTGCTGGGTCAGCAGGTCGTCATGGTCCGCCAGTTCGAACAGCCGCGCCGCAGCGTACCAATGTTCGATTGCGGCGGCATTGGCGGCGCAAGCTGGATCGGGCGGCGGCGTACCGCACAGCAGTGCCTCGGCGTCGGCTAGGCTCGGCGGATGGGCGTTGATGGCCAGATTGAGCGCGCGCCCGAATGGCAGCGGCACCACCAGCTCCCACCCACGCGCGTCGGCCGAAGCGGCGGCCATCTGGTCCACCCCGTCAGCCAGCAGGGTATGCAACCGGACCGGCGCAACCCCCGCGAGGCTCTGCGCCTCGGCATCGACTTGCAGGGCGATCTGCGCAAATAGTGCATCAAGCAGGCGGGCAACCGCCTCGCTGTTCCCGGCCATGGCGGCATGGGCCTGGCGGTGGCCGGTGACCCCGATCGCCAGCCGCGCCAGCGGGGCGCTGGGTGCTTCAGCCATGCTTGGGCTGCCTGACAAAAACAGCCGTGGCGTGCTGGCTCGCTTGTCGATGCACCCCGGTCACTCCCCCTACGCCGTAACAAGCCAGTGCTATAGCGCGGGCTTGGCCCACGCGAAACAGGGATTGCCTGACGCCGCAATTTGGCTATGGACGGCACCGCAACCACCGCCACGACCACTGGCCAGGCGGCGCTGCCGCTTTAGCTCAGTTGGTAGAGCACATCATTCGTAATGATGGGGTCACAGGTTCGAATCCTGTAAGCGGCACCATCCCTTTCAGAAGGGAAATCCGAAACTTGAAGCGGAAGGGCCTTTGAGCAGGGAGCCAGTTTGGGTCCTGCTTGGGTGACTTTAGGAAGGGAATCCAGCCTGACCCACGCTATGCCCAGTCGGAATTGGTCAGTTAGGATTGTGAGGCTGGGAGTGCCGTTGCTCTTGAGCCTCGATTTAACTCGTCAAACACCTCTCACAAACCAAACCGAGAACTCGCGGGGGAGGGGGGCTCGCCCAGTTGGAGCTGGACCGCGATTTCTGAAATGCTATGACCGTGGCCTTAGTGCGGCCCTTGGGTGTTCAGTTGCAGCTGGACCGCGATTTCTGAAATGCTATGACAACCATCGGTTCCAATGCAGGGTCGCCGGTGTTGCAGCTGGACCGCGATTT
>JANOTT010000076.1:0-11513 GCA_031416535.1 Novosphingobium sp.
CTGCCGGAAGAGTCTTCACCACGCGATCCGCCGCGCCAGGTTGGCGATGATGCCGGCGGTTACGCCCCAAATCCGGTGTTGCTGCCACATGATCTCGATGTAGCGCCTTTCCTGCCCCTGCCAAACTGCCGAATTCTGCGCATGATTGGCCGCATCGAACACGAAATCGACCGGGGCTTCGAACCACTGCGCCACTTCGGTCGGGTTGGGGTGCAGGTCCAGATCGGGCGGGATCACTGCAATCACTGGGGTGATCGCATACCCGCTGCCGCTCAGGTAGGTGTCGCTCGGCCCGATCACGGTCACATCGCGGGCGTGAATGCCCAGTTCCTCGTTGGCCTCACGCAAGGCGGCTGTAACCGCGTCCTCGCCAGGATCGATCTTGCCGCCGGGGAACGCGACTTGTCCTGGGTGCGAGCGCATGTTGGAGGGGCGGTGGATCAGCAGAAAACTGGGGCGGGGCCCAGCGGTAATCGCGGCCAGCACGGCGGCGGGGGTGAGCTGTTCGGCAGCGTAATGGCGTTCGTCGCACTGTTCAATCTCAACCGCATGACCTGCGGTGTGAAGGCGCTGCAGCCGCTCGACCAGTGCCTTCATCCCGGCACCAGTGAGAAGGTCGTGCCCTGGCTGGTCACGGTCAGATCGTCATCGGCCAGCGCGACCAGTTGCAGCCAGGTGCTACGATTGATCCGAGCCTGGGTGCCGTGGCGCACCGCCAGGTAGATCGCCGGCAGTTCGGCGGTGCCGCGCGCGATCAGCGGGTGGTCAGGCCCGGCCAGCACAGTGTCATCGGTGTTGAGCCGGAACGCCAGCGCACCGCCCTGCCGTGCAACATCGGTGGCGATGAACGCGGCGTCCTCGACGACGATCGACTGCTGTTCGTGCGGGGTAACCAGCCAGTGCTGGCCTTGCGGGTCGCGCCGCAGCAGGCTGGCGAAGGCGCGGATCATCGCGGGGCGTCTAATCTCGCCCTCGCCAGGTTCTTTGGCATCATGGAACCAGCGCCCGTCGGCTGTGATTTGCATCAGACTGTCGGACGAAGCCTGCGGGTGCCACTGATCGACCGGCGGCAACTTGCGCGCCGCTGCCAGCTCGGCAATTTGTTCGAGCGACAAGGCGGCAAGGTCGGGCGGTGGTTCGTAGGGCATTGGCGGTGCGATGCCAGATGGCGGGGCCAGGGACAATGTTGTTCACGCGGAGACACGGAAAGGTGGAGGTAGGAGGGAGATTAGAAGCAAGGGCGCGCGCAACCATCTTCTCCGCATCCTGCGCAAACCAGATCAGCGCGACCACGGCCCCAGCTTGCCACTTTGGGGCAGCACCGCCGGATTGGCGCAGCGCGCCAGCAGCCGGCGCGGCTCCCATGGTCCGGCGAGCATCCAGCCGCCGGTATGCTCGGCGCTGAACCCGAAAAATCGGCCGTAATATTCGGGATCGCCGATCATCACCTGCGGCAGCGGCGCCTCTGGCGAGAGCGCGGCAAGGCTGGCGGTCATCAGCGCCTTGCCGTAACCGCCGCCCTGGGCCTGCGGCAGCACCGCGACCGGGCCGACCATGATCAGTGGATGTGGCTTGCCTTGCGGATCGGTCAGCGCCACCGGCCAGCACTGGATCGACCCGACCAGCTGCTCGTCGCCGTCGATCGCCGCAAAGCTCAGCGGCGGCAGCCAGTCCAGCCCGGCGCGCAGCAGATAGGCGGTGCGGGTGCGGCGCTCTGGCTCGAACGCACGGTCGAGCAGCGCCTCGATCAGCGCAGGGTCGACAGTGTCGAGCGGGACAAGCGTGGCGGTCTGGGACATCAGCGCGCGCCGATAGGCCCGCAGCCGCGCAAAGTCGATGCTATTTGCGCTGGATCATTTTTTCGAGAGCCGCAGCAGTCGTCCGCCGGAACCGTCTTCGAGCAGATACAGCGCGCCATCGGGGGCCTCGCGAATCTCGCGGATGCGCTTGTCCAGCGGATAACGCGTTTGCTCGGCCGCGCGCGCGCCATCGATCCGTACGCGGACCAGCCCTTTAAAGGCCATTCCCGCGATCAGCGCCTGGCCCTTCCACTCGGGCCATTGCTTGCCCGAATAGAAAATGAAATCGCCCGGCGCGATCACCGGGTTCCAACCGATCGCGGGGGCCGCCAGATCGGGCCGGGTGGCGTGGCGCGGGATCGCTTTGCCGTCGTAATGGTCGCCGTCCGAAACCAGCGGCCAGCCGTAGTTTTGTCCCGGCTTGATCAGGTTCAGCTCGTCCCCGCCCGCCGGTCCGTGTTCGAGCCCCCACAATTGCCCCTTCGCGTCGACTTGCAGCCCCAGCAGGTTGCGGTGGCCGTACGACCAGATTTGCGCCGAAGTGCCGCCCTTGTCCGCAAACGGATTGCCCGGCGCGGGGGTGCCATCAAGATTGAGGCGGACGATCTTGCCCAGATTGGCCGAAAGATCCTGCGCGGGGGTGAACTTTTGCCGATCGCCCGAACTGACGAACAGATATTTGCCATCGGGTGAAAAGGCCAGCCGGTGCGCGAAGTGACCGCGCCCAGTGACCTTGGGGTCTTGCCGCCAGATTACTTGCAGATCAGTCAGCCGCGGCGCTGGTTGGCTGGTATCGAGCCGCGCCCGGCCGACCACCGCGCCGCGCGTTTCGCCGCTCCCGGCTTCGACCCAGCTTAGGTAGATGGTCCCGCTCGCGCTAAAGTCGGGCGCGATGACCACATCGCCCAACCCGCCTTGCCCGCCAACATCGACTTGCGGCACCCCTCCCACGGCTGCGCTCAGGCCATCCGTTTGCCACAGTTTGAGCTTGCCCGTCCGCTCGGTAATCAAGGCCGACTGGCCGCCGGGTAGCAGCGCCATCGCCCACGGCTCGTCGAACGTGGCCAGCGCGGCGATTGCGAACATATCGCGGCTTTCGCTGGCAACGCTTTGCGGGCTATCCCCAGCCATGCCGGGGGTGCAGCTTGCTGCGATCAAGGCGAGCGGCGAAAAGGCGGTAAGGAGTTTGTGCAACATGTCCGCCAATATTGGCCAATCGTTGATCTTTGCCAAGCGGGATAATGCATTGCTGGTGATTGGCGTGGACGAGGCCGGGCGTGGTCCGCTGGCCGGGCCGGTGGTGGCGGCGGCCTGCGTGCTGGGTGAGCCGTTACCGCTGGGGCTCGACGATTCGAAGAAACTTTCGGCCAAGCGCCGCGCGCTGATCGAGCCGCAGATCCACGCCAGCTGCCACTGGGCGCTGGGGGTGGTGGAAGCCGACGAGATCGACCGGATCAATATCTTTGCCGCAACCATGCTGGCGATGACCCGCGCGGTGGCCGCAGTGGTCGCGGCAGTAGGGGCCGAGCCTTACGAAGTGCTGATCGACGGCAATCAGACCCCGCATGGCCGAGTGCCCGAATGGCGCTGGACCGCGCGCGCGATTGTCGGCGGTGACGGGCTCGAGCCATGCATTTCGGCCGCCTCGATCCTCGCCAAGGAACACCGCGACCGGTTAATGCGGGACTATGCAGCGGCGCATCCGCAGTACGGCTGGGAGCGGAACATGGGCTACGGCACCGCCGAGCATCTTGCGGCACTGAAGCGGCACGGACCAAGCCCGCTCCACCGAAGGAGTTTCGCCCCGGTGGCGCGGGTGATGATGGTCTAAGGCCCATCTGCTTCAAAGGAGGGGGAGACGGTTTTTTCCGGATCAGAGTCCCCCCGGCCACAGCACAACATATCGAGTCTGGATGGGGTGGCAGGACGCCATATCGTGTGCCGGACTCGTTCCGTTCCGCTTTTCTTGACGCATTCTTAACCGTGAATCCCTAGGATTCCAGCGAGTTTCCGCTTGACGGCGGTTGCGTCAGGACTCACCCTGTGGATAACTTGAGGGGGATTTTCGGCGGTCATGGGTCAGTTTCTGGTGGGCGAAAAGGCGCGATTGCGCGCTGCCAAGGAGGTTGTGCGGCCCGATCTGCCAGTGGGGCAGATCCTCGATGGTGATTGCATCGCGGCGATGCGCAGCCTGCCGGCCGCCTCGGTCGATCTGGTCTTTGCCGATCCGCCATACAACCTGCAACTGGGCGGCGATCTGGCGCGTCCCGATGGCAGTCACGTCGATGCGGTGACCGATCACTGGGACAAATTCGACAGCTTTGCCGCTTACGACCAGTTCACCCGCGAATGGCTGACCGAGGCGCGCCGCGTGCTCAAACCCAGCGGATCGTTGTGGGTGATCGGCAGCTATCACAACATCTTCCGGGTCGGCGCGATCCTGCAGGACATGGGGTTCTGGATCCTCAACGATGTGGTCTGGCGCAAGGCCAACCCGATGCCCAATTTCAAGGGCACCCGCTTTACCAACGCGCACGAAACGCTGATCTGGGCGAGCATGGGCGAGAAGGCCAGGTACACCTTCAACTACCGCGCGATGAAAACGCTCAACGACGAATTGCAGATGCGCAGCGATTGGGTCTTGCCGATTTGCGGCGGGCCGGAGCGGCTGAGGCGGGGCGGGACCAAGGTTCATCCCACGCAAAAGCCCGAAGCGCTGCTCTACCGCGTGCTGCTCGCCACCTCGAACAAGGGCGACGTGGTGCTCGATCCGTTCTTTGGCACCGGCACCACCGGCGCGGTGGCCAAGCGGCTGGGGCGCGAATGGATCGGCTGCGAGCGCGAGAGCATTTACCGCAAGGCCGCGCTCGAACGAATCGAACTGGCGCTGCCGCTCGACGAAAGCGCGCTGACCACGATGCACAGTGCGCGCTCGGCGCCAAAGGTCGCGTTCGGGTTGCTGGTCGAAACCGGCTGGATCGCACCGGGCACCGTGCTGGTTGACAAGCAGCGCCGGATTACCGCGACGGTGCGCGCCGATGGCTCGCTGGCGGCGGGGGCCGACACGGGCTCGATCCATGGCCTCGGCGCCAAACTGCAAGCCGCGCCATCGTGCAACGGCTGGTCGTTCTGGCACTTCGAACACGAGGGCGAACTGAAACCGCTCGACGCGGTGCGGCAATTGTACCTGCTGGCGACTGAGCCCTAAGAACCCTGCTTCCCGCTTCGTCATCCTGAACTCGTTTCTGGATCCATCGTGCCCCGTGCTCGGATCACGAACAGATCGTTCAGCGGAACCGTTGCAGATCATCACTAGCTCCAGATCTAACGGCAAAATCGATGCTGAAACAAGTTCAGCATGACGGGATTGGTTGGTAAGGCAAGCTATGACCCAAACTTACTACCTGCGCCCGATCGCGCTGGCTGACAGTCCGCAGATCGAGGAGGGCGAGGCGCTGCGGCTGGCGGGCGGGCTGGTTTATGCCAGCCGGTTTGCGCTGATCACGCGCGCTGGCGGCAAGGTCACCGCGCGCACCCGCTATGCGCTGCCCGAACTGCGCGCCGCCTTGCCGGGCTTGCCCGATCAAGTGCGCGAGCAGTTTGACAATCTCCAGCGCGCCCACGCCCCGTTGCAATGCGGCGCGCGGACGATCCGGCTCGATCAGCCGCAGGTCATGGGCATCCTTAACGTGACCCCCGACAGTTTCTCCGACGGCGGCCAGTTCATGGACGATCCCGCGGTGGCCAATGCCCACGCCTCGGCCATGCTCGAGGCGGGCGCGGCGATCATCGACGTTGGCGGCGAAAGCACCCGTCCCGGCGCGGCAGCGGTGTGGGAGGGCGACGAACTCAAGCGCGTGCTCCCGGCGATCAAGCGGCTGGCTGCGGCCGGCGCGGCGATCAGCGCCGATACCCGGCGACCGGCGGTGATGGAGGCCGCGCTGGCGGCCGGCGCGCATCTGCTCAACGACGTTTCGGCCTTGCGCCACGATCCGCGCAGTCTCGAATTTGCGGCGCGCATCGGCGTGCCGGTGGTGCTGATGCATGCGCCGGGTGAGGGCGAGGACCTGCACGGCGGCGCCAGCTATGCCGATGTCGTGCTCGACGTCTTCGACTGGCTAGCCGCGCGGCGCGATGCCGCACTGGCGGCCGGGATCGCGCGCGAGAACATCCTGCTCGATCCCGGGCTCGGCTTCGGCAAGTCGGTGGCGGAGAACCTGCTGCTGCTAAACGCGCTGCCGCTGTTCCACGCGCTCGGTCAGCCGTTGCTGATCGGCGCCAGCCGCAAACGCATGATCGGCGCGCTTAGCAATGAAGCACCGGCACACCAACGCCTCGGCGGCAGCCTGGCCTTCGCGTTCAAGGCAATGGACGCCGGTGTCCAGCTGCTGCGGGTTCACGATGTGCCCGAGACGGTCCAGGCGGTGCGGGTGTGGCGCGGGCTGAAGGACGCGGCGCTGACCGATTTTACCCAGTTGGCGCCCTGATCGCGCGCTCAGGCCATCTCGCCAATCCCCAGCTCGGTGAGCTTGCGGTACAGCGTCGAGCGGCCGATACCGAGCCGGCGGGCGACTTCGGTCATCCGGCCGCGATAATGCCCGATCGCCAGTCGGATTACGTCGGCTTCGATGTCTTCGAGCGGGCGCAGGTTGCCGTCGGGGGTGTACAGCATCACCCCCACGCCCTCTTGGTGCGCGGCTTGCGGCGCGGAATTGCCGTTGCCGAGCATGTTGGACAGCTGCGGGAAATCCTCGGCGGTCAGCGCATCGCCGTCGCAGAACACCGCGGCGCGGAACAGCACCGCCTGCAGCTGGCGGACATTGCCCGGCCAGTCATAGGCCGATAGCAGCGCCAGCGCGGCGTCGGTAATGCCCAGCGCGCGCAGCCCCGGTTGCTCGCCGATGCGGGCAAGGAAGTGCCGCGCCTGCGCCGGAATATCGCCGGTCCGCGCGCGCAGCGGTGGCAGATGCACGGTCGTTCCGGCCAGCGCGGCAAGCAGTTCGGGCAGGAAGTGCCCGGCTTCGACCATATCGCGCAGCGGCAGGTTGCTCGCCGCAATCACCCGCACGTCGATCCGGAACGAATGCCGCGCGCCGATCGGCCGGACATCGCCGCGCTGCACGCTTTCAAGCAGGCGCTGCTGCACGCCGAGTGGCAGCCGGTCGATTTCATCGAGCGCGAGCGTGCCGCCATCGGCGTGTTGCAGCGCGCCGACATGGCGATCGAACGCACCGGGAAACGAGCCTTTTTCGTGGCCGAATAGCGCGCTTTCAACCGAATTGGCCGGGATCGCGCCGATGTTGAGCAGACGGAACGGGGCCTTGGCGCGCGGACTGGCGGCCTGCATTGCGCGCACCACCATTTCCTTGCCGCTGCCGCTTTCGCCCTCGATCAGCACCGGGCCGTGGCCGCGCGCCGCCTTGGCCGATACCGCCAGCGCCGAGCGGAACGCGGGCACGGCCCCGATCATTGCGTCGAAATCGGGGGTGCTCGGCATTTTTTCGGTCAGCGGCTGCAATTCGTCGCGCGGCGCCTCGCGGGTGGTTGCCATCCGCAGCGCCTGCAACATCTGGTCGGGCGCGACCGGCTTGATCAGGTAATCGGTCGCACCAGCGCGCATCGCCTCGACCGCGAGCAGCGGCGAGGCGCTGGTGGTCAGCATCAGGATCGGCACCGCCGGGCGGCGCGCGCGCAGTTCAGCGATTAATTGGCAAGCCTCGTCCCCCGGCACCCATTGATCGAGGATGATCGCGTGCAATTGCATACCCTGGCGGGTGCCGAGCGTGGCAATCGCGGTTTCGCTGTCGCGCACCACCAGCGTGCGCCAGCCCTCACGCGCAGCCAGCGCCGTGATCAACCGGCTCTGCGCCGGTTCATCGTCGATCAGCATCAGTGTCCGCTGTTCGATTTCGGCCATTGTCCCCGTGTCGATCCCCGGTTTGAGCGCGCCCAATGCGAAACTATGCGAAGGCTTGCGAAAGCCACGGCATAACCAGATTGGGTAAAGAGCCGATTAAGGTTGGCGATTGACCGGAAAAGTTGGGCCAAAGAGCTTGAGCGCGCGGGCCGGGGGCGATAGGACAGCCGCGAAACCGACCTCTTCCAGCAGCACGGAGTTCCACCTATGGTCAGCGGCAACGATAACAAGGCGCACGAATCCACTTACACCGGCTTTATCGGTCTGGTGAAATGGGGGACAATCGCGACCGGACTGGTGGCGGCCTTCGTCATTTTCATGATCACCAAGTAAGCGGGCCGCGCGGATGCGGATCGCGATTCTGAAAGAGACTGCTGCCGGGGAAACCCGCGTTGCGGCCAGCGCCGAAACGGTGAAAAAGTTCATCGCGCTGGGTGCGAGCGTGGCGGTTGAGGCCGGCGCCGGACTGAGCGCGGCGATTGCCGATGCGGACTACGCCGCCGCCGGAGCCGAGGTGAGCCATGACCCGGCCAAGGGCGCCGACATCGTGCTGGGTGTGCAAGGCCCGGATGTGGCCGCGCTCAAGGGGGCTAACAAGGGTGCCTGGATCGTCGCCGCGCTGGATCCGTTCGGCCCGACACCAGCAAAGGGGCGCGCGCGCGTCGATGCCTATGCCAAGGCCGGGTTCGAGGCACTGGCGATGGAATTCATGCCGCGGATCACCCGCGCGCAGTCGATGGATATCCTCTCCAGCCAGTCGAACCTGTCGGGCTACAAAGCGGTGATCGAGGCGGCGAACGCTTATGGCCGCGCGTTCCCGATGATGATGACGGCGGCTGGGACGGTCAGCGCGGCCAAGGCGTTTGTCATGGGCGTGGGCGTCGCAGGTTTGCAGGCGATTGCCACCGCGCGGCGGCTGGGGGCGCAGGTGAGTGCCACCGATGTGCGCTCGGCGACCAAAGAGCAGATCATGTCGCTCGGCGCCAAGCCGGTATTCGTCGAGAATGTCGCGGGCATCGAAGGCGAGGGCGCGGGCGGCTATGCCACCGAAATGTCAGCGGAATACCAGGCGGCTCAAGCCGAACTGGTCTCCAGCCATATCGCCAAGCAGGACATCGTGATTACCACTGCGTTGATCCCGGGCAGAGCGGCACCTAGACTGGTCACCGATGCGCAGATCGCCAGCATGAAACCGGGCAGCGTGGTGTTCGATCTGGCGGTGGCGCAAGGCGGCAATGTCGAGGGTTCGGTGGCGGATCAGGTGGTGGTCAGGCACGGGGTCAAGCTGATCGGTTGGTCGAATACCCCGGCGCATCTGGCGGCGGATGCCTCGGCGCTGTTCGCGCGCAATTTGTATAATTTCCTGTCGGCGTTCTGGGACAAGGACGCTGGGCGGCCAGTGCTGGATGACGAGATTGGGAATGCGATTAGGCTAACCCAGGGCGGCAAGGTTGTGCATGAGAGGTTGCTCGGGTGAGGGTATTCCATTCCCCCTCCGACCCGGCTGCGCCGGGCCACCTCCCCCAAAGGGGGAGTCTCCCAAAGAGTCTCCCCCTTTGGGGGAGGTGGCAGCGCGAAGCGCTGACGGAGGGGGCCTGTAGTGGAAGACCACACGCCTGAATCGCTCACCGCCGCGCGCAAATTGCGCCGCAAGATGTCGCTTCCCGAAGGCCTGCTCTGGCAGCAATTGCGACAACGGCCAATGGGGCTGAAGTTCCGAAACCAGCATCCGCTCGAAAAGCTGGTCGTGGATTTTTATTGCGCCAGCAGGCGGCTGGTGGTCGAGATTGACGGCATATCGCACGGTATGGGTGACAATCCTGCTCGCGATTTGAGGCGCGACGCAGTTTTGCGCTCGCTCGGATATGAAGTCTTGCGCATCTTGGCGTCCGATGTGCTTCGAGACCCGGTCGGTGTCGCTGAATCGATCGTTTTGCTGTGCCTCGACAGGCCCCCACCGTCAGCGCTTCGCGCTGCCACCTCCCCCAAAGGGGGAGACTCTTTTTCCGGAGTCACCGCATAACATGGACTTTATCTCAATCCTCTCAATCTTCGTGATGGCCTGCTTTGTCGGCTATTACGTCGTGTGGTCGGTCACCCCGGCGCTGCACACGCCGTTGATGGCGGTGACCAATGCGATCTCCTCGGTGATTATCGTCGGCGCGCTGATTGCGGCGGCGGCGCACGGGGATGCGGCGTCGAGCTGGCTTGGGCTGCTGGCGGTGGTGCTGGCGAGCGTCAATATCTTCGGCGGGTTTGCGGTCACCGCGCGGATGCTGGCGATGTACAAGAAGAAGGACCGGCCTGCTCCCAAGGTCGAGGGGAACTGAGCCGATGGAGCATGTGGTTCTCCCCGCCTGGGCGCTGATCGCTTATCTCGTTTCAGGGGTGCTGTTTATCCTCGCGCTGCGCGGGCTGTCCTCGCCCGCCTCGTCGCGGCTCGGCAACCGGCAGGGCATGGCCGGGATGGCGATTGCTGTTGTCACCACGCTGGTCACCCAGGCCCCGATTCCGCCGGGCGCGTGGTTGCCGCAGCCCACTCCAGAAGATCTGGTAATTCTCGCCAAGATCCTTGCCGCCATCGCGATTGGCGGCGTGATCGGGATCGTGACCGCGCGGCGGATCGCGATGACCGATATGCCGCAACTGGTCGCCGCCTTCCACAGCCTCGTCGGGATGGCCGCAGTGCTGGTCGGGTGGGCGGCATACCTTAACCCGACCGCGTTCGGCATTGCCGGAGCCGACGGCGTGATCGCGGCGCAGAGCCGGATCGAAATGGGCCTTGGCATCGCCATCGGTGCGATCACCTTCTCGGGCTCGGTCATCGCCTTCCTCAAGCTCGCGGGCAAGATGAGCGGCGCGCCGATCATGCTGCCGGGCCGCCATGTGATCAATCTGGGCACGCTCGCCGGGATCCTCGGCCTGACCGCCTATTTCACGATGGACCAGTCATTGTGGGTCATCGCCACCTTCACCGCGCTGGCTTTCCTGATCGGGTTCCTGCTGATTATTCCGATCGGCGGAGCGGACATGCCGGTGGTGGTCTCGATGCTCAACTCGTACTCGGGCTGGGCGGCGGCGGCGATGGGCTTTACGCTGCACAACACCGCGATGATCATCACCGGGGCTTTGGTCGGCTCGTCGGGCGCGATCCTGTCGTACATCATGTGCCGGGCGATGAACCGAAGCTTCATCTCGGTGATCGCGGGCGGCTTTGGCGTGGTTGCGGCTGAGGGCGGCGAGGCCAAGGAACAGCGCCCGTGGAAGCGCGGCTCGGCCGAGGATGCGGCCTTCCTGCTGGGCGAGGCCGAGCAGGTGATCATCATCCCCGGCTACGGCATGGCAGTAGCGCAGGCGCAGCACGTGCTGCGCGAGATGGGCGATCAGCTCAAAGCGCGCGGCGTGCGCGTGAAGTACGCGATCCACCCGGTCGCGGGGCGGATGCCGGGGCACATGAACGTGCTGTTGGCCGAAGCCAACGTGCCGTACGATGACGTGTTCGAGCTCGAAGACATCAACGGCGAGTTCGCGCAGACCGACGTGGCGTTCATCATCGGCGCCAACGATGTGGTCAACCCGGCAGCGAAAACCGACAAGACTTCACCGATTTACGGCATGCCGGTGTTCGATGTCGAAAAGGCCAAGACGATCATGTTCATCAAACGCAGCATGGGCGGGGTCGGCTATGCCGGGGTCGACAACGACGTCTTCTACATGGACCAGACCATGATGCTGCTGGCCGATGCGAAGAAGATGGTCGAGGATATCAACAAGGCGCTGGCGCACTAGGTTCATGC
>JANOTT010000077.1:0-20317 GCA_031416535.1 Novosphingobium sp.
GGCTCGACGACCGGATGGATACGGTCGAACGGTTGGTGGCGGCGGATAACCCAGATTTCCAACGCGCCCGCCTGCTGCCCGACCGCGAGGCGGACAATGGCCCGCTGCGCGAAATCGAAGCATTGCGCGCACAAGCAAAAACCAAGGTTTCGACAGGGAGGACTGCCAAGTGATCAGTGACCGTACTCGCTTTTATCGCGACAAGATCAACGGCAAGATCTTCGGTGTCTGCGCGGGCATTGCCGACTATACCGGAGTAGACGTGTTGTGGGTCCGGCTGGGCTTTGTCGGGTTGATCATGCTCGGCGCGCCGATGGTGATCCCGGCCTATTTCCTGGTCGGCGTGTTCGCCGCCAAGAAGCCTGGCAATCTTTACACTGACCGCGGCGAGCAGAAGTTCTGGCAGGGGGTGCGCCAGTCACCCTCCCGCACCGCGCGTGAAGTGCGCGCCCAGTTCCGCGATATCGATCGCCGCCTGGCCGAGGTCGAGACCTTCTATGTCAGCAGCAATCCGCGCCTGTCTGCCGAAATCGAACGCTTGCGCTGACCATCTGAATTGAGGGGGAATTTTTTATGGAAAGCATTCTAGCCATGCTTATCCCGGTCCTCGCACTTACGATCCCGATCGTTGCGATTTTGACCAAGCATAAGCAGAAAATCGCCGAGATGGAGCTGCACGCAACCGCCGAGAAGGCCGCGCAGTACGCCGTCAATAACACCGAACTCGAAGCGCGTCTGCGGGTGCTGGAACGGATTGTCACCGACAAGGGCTATGACGTTGCCACCCAGATCGAGGCGTTGCGCGATGCCCGCAAGGTCGATGCGCTGCTCGATAGCTCCGCGCGCGAGACACGCTCGTGAACTGGGGCGGTCCTGAATTTGTCCTGGCGATCGTTGCCCTGTCGATCGGCGGCTGGTTGCTCAACAACTGGATCCGCGCGCGGCATGGCTATTCGCTCGAAGACGAATGGGGCGGCAAGACCAGCCCAGCCGACAGTGCCGCAACACAAGCGTTGCGATCAGAGAATGCCGAATTGCGCGGGCGGCTCGATCACTTCGCAGAGCGCGTAAAAGTGCTCGAACGGATCGTCACCGACAAGGGCGTCGACGTTGCCACCCAGATCGAGGCGCTGCGCGATACGCGCAAGGCGGAACCACTGAACGATTTCATCAAGCAGGGAATTTCTTGATGGATCCCGAAAAAATCGAAGTCATGCGTGTCGTTTTGCCGATTGTCGCGGTTGTAAGTGTGACCGGCGTCGTTGGTTGGGTTTTCACGACATGGCTTAGGATGAAGCATGGTTATCCGCTAGACGGCGCATGGGGACAGAAATTGTACCCCAAGACCAGCAGCGAAGAGCTCGAACGGATCAAGCTGCTCAGCCAGGAGAACGCCGCGCTGCGCGCCGAACTGGGCAGCGTCAAGGACCGGCTCGGCAATGTCGAGCGGATCGTGACCGACAGGGGCTATCAATTGACTCACCAAATCGAAGCTCTGCGCGACCCGGTGAACTGAACGTCCGAAATTGGAAGGCTGCGCGACAACCGATCGCGCCTGAACAAGGGAGTAACCGCAATGTTAAGCGAGCCCTTCCTGATCGCCGCCGCGACACTTTTTGCGGTGACGATCATGACCATGGCTTCTTTGCGCGGCTGGCAGGGCTGGCTCAGCCTGAAGGCCCGCGAGCTTGATCTGAACAATCACGGCAGCCGCCCCGAAATCGAAGGCGGCGTCGGCAACGGCATGGCCCGGATCGAGATGGCCGACCTCAAAGAGCGGATCCGCAAACTTGAAGCAATCGCCGCCGGGGTGGACCTGTGAACGGCTCCACCGGCAGCGCCGCCAAGGCCGGGATCGGCCTGGGCAGCGCGATTGCCGTGGCGATCTCGTGGAGCATCAACAAGTCGATCATCTGGGCGGTGGTGCACGGGGTGCTGTCGTGGCTGTACGTGATCTATTTCGCGGTGACCCGCCCGGGCGGCATCTCGCTCTAGTTATGGACGTAGCGCCTCGTCGCGGCTAGACGCCGCGCCGATGCGCAACCTGCCCGACATATTCGAAGAGTATGATTTCCTTGAAGGCGACGAACGTTATCGCCTGCTGATCGAACTTGGCCGCGAGCTGGACGACATGCCCGCCGCGCTCAAGACCGATGCCAGTCTGGTGCGCGGCTGCTCGGCCTCGGTCTGGGTCTATCCAACCCGGCTCGAAGATGGCCGCCTGCACTTTTTGGCTGACAGCAATGCTGCGATCACCAAGGGGATCGTCGCGCTGGTGCTGGCGGCGGTGCAGGATCGTCCGGCCGCTGAAGTGGCCGCTTGCGATATCGCCGCCGCGCTCGAACCGTTCAAACTCAGCCGTCAATTGTCATCGAACCGCACCCAGGGCGTGCCCAACATGATCGCGCTGATCCAAGCGACCGCCGCGCGTTATGCGGCGGATGACGGATCCTGAGTTTCGCTGTCCAGCGGCAGGAAAAACGCGGTTATTTCATGCCCGATCCGCGCCGGGCGCAGCGTCTCGCGATCGATGAAGCACCAGCTCGACTTGACCACCGCCAGCACATCTTCGCCGCGCTTGACCACCGTTTCATAAAACGCGCGCGCGCCATGGATACTTTCCAGCACCACCTTGGCAATCACTTCGTCTTCCAGAAACGCAGGTTTGCGGTAGGTGATCTCGTGCTTGAGAGCGACCCAGCCGTGCGCCGCGATGGCTTCGGCCGGGGCCAGCTTGTGCCAGTGCGAGAGCACCGCATCCTGCACCCAGCTTAAATAGCGGGCGTTGTTGACGTGCCCCATGAAGTCGATGTCAGCAGGGAAAATCTCGATCGGGTAATAATGCGGGAGTGCGGCCATGCGCATTGATATAGGCAGCACAGTATTGCTTTACCATGACCATGCTTGCCAAAATCGGCTTGGTGCGGCTAACGCGCAGGCATGTCCAGCCGCCCCCGCACGCTTTATCAGAAGATTTGGGACGCCCATGTGGTCGAGCGCCGCGATGATGACACCTGCCTGATCTATATCGACCGCCACCTCGTCCACGAAGTGACCAGCCCGCAGGCGTTCGAGGCGCTGCGGCTGAACGGGCGCACGGTGCGCCGCCCCGACCTGACGCTGGCCGTACCCGATCACAACCTGCCGACCACCGCGCGGCGCGATGCGGCGGGCCGGCGCATCCCGATTGCCGATCTTGCCAGCGCGCAGCAACTGGCCGCGCTGGAACGCAACGCGCCCGAATTCGGGATCCGGCTGATCGGCGATGCCGACGCCGAGCAAGGGATCGTCCACGTGGTCGGCCCCGAACAGGGTTTTTCGCTGCCCGGTGCCACCATCGTCTGCGGCGATAGCCATACCGCCTGCCACGGCGGGCTGGGCGCGCTCGCCTTCGGGATCGGCACCAGCGAGGTCGAGCATGTGCTGGCCACCCAAACGCTGCTGCTCAAGCAATCGAACAGCATGGAAGTCCGGATTGAGGGCGCGCTTGGCCCCGGCGTGACGGCCAAGGATCTGGTGCTGCACATCACCGGCACGCTGGGTGCGGCAGGCGGCACCGGCTATGTGATCGAATATACCGGGCAAGCGATCCGCGCGCTCAGCGTCGAGGGCCGGCTGACGGTCTCGAACATGGCGATCGAACACGGCGCGCGCGCTGGCCTGATCGCTCCCGACGCAACCACCTTCGCCTATCTCGAGGGCCGACCTTACGCTCCCAAGGGCGCCGAGTGGGACGCAGCAGTGGCGTGGTGGACCAGCCTCGCCACCGATCCGGGCGCGACTTACGACAAGGTGGTGGTCATCGACGCGGCCGAAATTGCGCCGTCGGTCACCTGGGGCACCAGCCCCGAAGACGTGGTGCCGATCACCGGCTCGGTCCCCGCCCCCACCAGTTTCGCCGATCCTTCCAAGCAATTGGCGGCGCAAAAATCGCTCGATTACATGGGCCTCAGCCCCGGCCAGCGAATGACCGAGATCGAAGTCCAGAACGTGTTCATCGGCAGCTGCACCAACAGCCGGATCGAAGACCTGCGCGCCGCCGCAGCGGTGCTCAAGGGGCGGACCAAGGCGGCAAACGTCAAATGGGCGATCGTCGTCCCCGGCTCCGGCCTGGTCAAACGCCAGGCCGAAGCCGAGGGGCTGGACCAGATCTTCATCGCGGCGGGCCTCGAATGGCGCGAGCCGGGCTGCTCGGCTTGCCTCGGCATGAATCCCGACAAGGTCCCGCCGGGCGAACGCTGCGCCTCGACCAGCAACCGCAACTTCGTCGGCCGCCAAGGCCCCGGCGCGCGCACGCACCTGCTGTCGCCCGCGATGGCGGCGGCTGCAGCGGTGACCGGCCGGCTGACCGATGTGCGCGAGCTGGTGAACTACACACCTGCGGGCTAATCTTCTGCTGTGATGTTTTGGCGTTTGGCAGGGCGATGAATTGCCCCCGATCGGCGCAATTCTGCGAATTTTCGCGCAACTGCGGCTTCGAACCGGCGACCAGCGGTGTGACCTTCCAGGCTGGTCCTGGCCGATCTGTGACGGCAAGGAATGCTGACCAAACCGTAACCGAAAATTCGTAACCGAATCATTGACCTGCCCGCGCTTCGTGCAGCCGCGACTATTTCAATTCGGCGCCGTGTAGGAAAGCCGCTTCGGTTGACCGCTTCATCGTGCACCATGTGCCGCTGCCTTCGGCCTTTAACCGGATTGCAGCCTGGCTGGCTGCGGATTGCCAGCCGCGCGCCAAACTGTCAGGCTTGCTCGAAGCCCTGACCGATTGGCCCACGCATGACCCTTGACTGGACCCCCGCCGACCTCGCCTTCCAAACCGCGGTGCGTGCATTTCTCGCCGCCGAGCTGACCGCCGAAATGCGCGCGGCGACCGCGAAGATGACCAGTGTCTATGCGCCGGTGGCGCTCTCGCTGGCGTGGCAGGCCCGGCTCCATGCACGCGGGTGGGCCGCCCCGGCCTGGCCACAGCAATATGGCGGTACCGGGTGGAGCCAGATCCAGCGTTACATCTTCACCCGCGAGCTGGCCGAAGCCGGTGCGCCGCCGCTGTCGCCAATGGGGATCGGGATGTGCGGGCCGGTGCTGATCGGCCACGGCACGGCCGCGCAGAAGGCCTATTGGCTGCCGCGCATGCTCGCCGGCGATGATTTGTGGTGCCAGGGCTATTCGGAAACCGAATCGGGCTCCGATCTCGCCTCGCTGCGGATGAAAGCGGAGCGCGCTGGTGATCACTTCGTCTGCACCGGGCATAAGCTGTGGACCACCCACGGCCACGAAGCGAACATGATCTTTTGTCTGGTGCGCACGGCCGTGCTGGCCAAGCCGCAGCAGGGCATTACCTTCCTGCTGATCGACATGACCGCGCCGGGGGTCAGCGTGCGTCCCATCCTCTCGCTCTCGGGCGAGCATGTGCAGAACCACATCACCTTCGACGAAGTGCGGGTTCCTGTTGCCAATGTGGTCGGCGCAGTTGGCGATGGCTGGACGGTCGCAAAATACCTGATGGAGTTCGAGCGCGGCGGCAGCCTCTATTCGCCCGGCCTGCGGGTGCGGGTGGCGCGGCTGCGCGCGTATCTTGATGAAGCAGGCGCGGGCAGCAGCGGGCTCACCCGCGCAATCGCGCAGATCATGGCCGACATCGAAGCGCTGGACGCCTTCGAGCTGCAGTTCATGTCAAGCCTGGCGGTCGGCGGCGCGCCGGGGGTCAAGGCTTCGATGCTCAAGGTGCTCGGCACCGAACTCAGCCAGCATCTGACCGAGCTGGAGCTGGAAAGTGCCGGGACGTACGCGGCGCCGTGGCAGCCGCACCTGACCACGGCCGGCGGTGCGGTCCCCGGGTTTGCTGCGCCCGGCGACAAGGCCGGCGTTGGGACCAGCTATACCGCCAAGGCGATGCCCAAATACCTGAACGACCGCGCCGGTTCGATTTATGCCGGGACCAACGAAATCCAGCGCGGGATCCTGTGGCAGAACCTCGAACGCGGGCTGCGGTGAGCGCGCGCAAGGCGGCGTTCGCGCCCATTGTCAGTGCGGCTACGCGGGTCCTGATCCTGGGCAGCCTGCCGGGCGAACTTTCGCTCGCGGCAGCGCGCTATTACGCCAATCCGCGCAACCGCTTCTGGCAGCTGGTGGGCGCGGTCATCGCCCGGCCCGATCTGCCCGTGCTGGACTATGACCAGCGGCTGGCGGTGCTGCTCGCCAGTGGCATCGGACTGTGGGACGCGGTGGCTTCAGCCGAGCGCCCCGGCAGCCTCGACAGCGCGATCCGCGCCGTGCAGCCCGCTGCGCTGGCTGACCTGATCGCATCGCTCCCGCAGCTCCGCGCCGTGGCGTTCAACGGCCAGACCAGCGGCAAAATCGCGCGGCCGCTGCTGCTCGATGCGCGCTGCCGACTGATCGACCTGCCATCGAGCAGTCCGGCGCATGCCGCCATGAACTTTGCGCAAAAGCGGCAAATGTGGCTGTGCTTGCGACAATTCGTTGCGCAGCCCTTGCCTTGCGCCGCCAATAGCGGAATAGCAAAGCCATGACCAAGAACTCTGACAAACCCGACAGCGGCTGGGCGGGCAAGGCCGCGCTGGCCGGGGCCGCGATCGGCTCGGCGGCGCTGGCAGCCGCGCTGCTGTTCGCCTCGAACCGCAAAGAACGCGCCGAAAAGGCCGCCAAGGCGCGCAGGCGCGATGATGCGCCGGAATCCGACTGATGGACCCGGTGCGCGCGGTTGACGGCCGCGCAATTCCGTTCGGGCTCGCCAATGTCGATACCGATGTGATCATCCCGGCCAAGTGGCTCAAGACGATCACCCGCGACGGGTTGGGGCGCGGCGCGTTTGAAACCTTGCGCGCTGACCCCGACAATCTGTTTGACAGCGCCACCTTCAAAGGCAGCCCGATCCTGCTCGCAGGCGACAATTTCGGTTGCGGTTCCAGCCGCGAACACGCCGCCTGGGCCTTGCTCGACCTGGGGATCAAGGCGGTAATTGCGCCCAGCTTCTCGGACATCTTTTCGGGTAACGCGTTCAAAAACGGCATCTTGACTGTGGTCCTGCCGCAAGCCGCGATCGACCGGCTGATGATAGTCGCGGCGACCGACCCGGTGCATATCGATCTTGAAACACAGACCGTCACCACGCGCTTTCAGGATCGCTTCAGCTTCGCGATCGATCCGTTCCGCAAGGCCTGCCTGCTGGGCGGGCTCGACGAGGTTGGGCTGACGCTGGCGCGTGACGCCGCGATTACCGCATATGAACACTCCGCCCGGGCATCCATGCCCTGGCTGGCACAGGGAGCAGCCGCATGAGAGCCTTACGCAGCCACGCCATTGGCGGACCCGAAACACTGCAGATCGACGAACTCGACAGCCCTGTCCCCGGTCCCGGCCAGGTGCGGATCACGGTCAAGGCCTGCGCGATCAACTTTCCCGATGTGCTGATCATCAAGGACATGTACCAGTTCAAACCGCCGCGCCCGTTTGCGCCGGGCGGCGAACTGGCGGGTGTGATCGCGGCGCTGGGTGACGGGGTGACCCAGTGGAGCGTCGGCGACCGGGTGATCGCGATGATGGGCAACGGCGGCCTCGCCGAAGAAGTGCTGGCTCCGGCCGACAAGCTGTTTGCGCTGCCCGACGGGGTGAGCTTCGAAACCGGCGCATCACTGTTGATGACCTACGGCACCAACATGCACGGGCTGCTCGATCGCGGACGCCTCAAGGCGGGTGACACGCTGCTGGTACTTGGCGCGGCGGGCGGGGTTGGCCTCGCTGCGGTGGAGCTGGGCAAGGCTTACGGGGCCAGGGTTGTCGCCGCTGTATCAAGCGCGGAGAAGGCTGCGGTGGCGCGCGAGCACGGCGCGGATGAAGTCGTGATCTACCCGCTCCAGCCGCTCGACAAGGATCAGTCCAAAGCGCTGGCCGAGGCGTTTAAAACCGCCTGCGCGCCCGACGGAGCCAATGTCGTCTATGATATTGTCGGGGGTGACTATTCCGAGCCTGCGGTCCGCGCGATCGCCTGGGAGGGCCGGTTCTGCGTGGTCGGCTTCCCGGCCGGGATCGCCCGGCTGCCGCTCAATCTGACCTTGCTCAAAAGCTGCGACGTGTGCGGGGTGTTCTGGGGGGCATTCGCGGCGCGCGATCCCAAGGCTAACGCGGTGCACATCGCGACGCTGTTCGATCTGCTCAAAAGCGGCAAGATCAATCCCAAGGTTTCGGCCACCTTCCCGCTCGAGCGCGGCGGCGAGGCGATCACCATGCTTGCCGACCGCAAGGCAATCGGCAAGGTTGTGGTGACGATGAACTGAACTTGGGGAGAGCCGGCCATGAACGTTGCACGCATGATCCTTGCGGGAGCATTGCTCACCTCGGGCTGCGCGCTTTACGCCAAGCCGCGGGAGCACACCGGCGCGCCCAGTGGCGCTGAGCTGGTCAGCGCGCGGCAGGCCGGGATGGATATGTCTGCCGCCACGCTGACTTTGCTCAAGAACGCCAGCGCCAACGGTGTGCCGCTCAAGAACCTGGTCTTCCCCTCTGGCGGCCTGGCCAAGTGGGCCGTCGTGCTGCCGACACTGTTTGCGGAAAACACCGAAGGCCTGACCAGCCGTACCAAGCCCGCCGTGTGGACCGATCGCGCCGGGTTCAATGCCAAGGCGCAATCCTACATCGATGCCACCAAGGCGCTTGCCGCTGCCGCGGCTGCCGATGACAAGCCCGCCTTCGAAGCCGCGCTTGCCACTACCGGCGCTGCATGCAAGGGTTGCCACGAGGGCTATCAAGTCCAGCCGCCCGCCGCCAAACCGGGTTGAGCAGGGCCGCAGCAACGCCGATCAGGAGCAGACATGACCGACTTCAATGACCGTGAACGGGCCGCCGAAGCAAAGTTCGCGCACGACGAGGAAATGCATTTTCGCGTCCACGCCCGCCGCAACCGGCTACTCGGCAAATGGGCGGCGGACCTTATGGGACTTTCGGCGGTCGAAGCCGAAGCCTATGCCAAGAGCGTGGTCCAGGCCGATTTCGAGGAATCGGGCGACGAGGACGTGGTCCGCAAGCTGCTCGGCGATCTGACTTCGGCCGGTGTGGACGTCAGCGAAGCCGGCGTACGCGACGCGCTCGACGCCAAGCTGATCGAGGCCAAGCGCGCCTTGATGGGCGAAAGCTGAGGCCGCGCAGATGGCCATGACCGCCACCGAAATCGAGGCGCTGATTCGCGCCGGGCTGCCCGGTGCAGACGTCCAGATCACCGATCTGGCGGGGGACGGCAATCACTACGCCGCGCATGTGGTGGCGGCGGAATTTGCCGGCAAGCCTCGGATTGCGCAGCATAAGCTGGTTTACGCCGCGCTGGGCGGGCGCATGGGCGAGGAACTCCACGCCTTGCAACTGACCACCGCCGTCCCCACCTGATCGGCAAGGAGACACCTATGTCAGAAGCCAATTCGCGCATCGCCGGTATCGTCGCCAGCAACGACGTGGTGCTGTTCATGAAGGGCACGCCGTTGTTTCCGCAATGCGGCTTTTCGAGCAAGGCGATCTCGATTCTCGATCACCTTGGCGTCACTTACGAAAGCATCGACGTGCTGCAGGACATGGAAGTGCGGCAGGGCATCAAATCCTATTCGGACTGGCCGACCATCCCACAGCTCTACGTCAAGGGTGAGTTCGTTGGCGGCAGTGACATCATGCTGGAAATGTACCAGGCCGGCGAATTGCAGCAATTGATGACCAGCGCGGGGCTTATCCCTGAAGCCTGACCGCGCGGCGTTGCGGCTCTGATCCGTCCAGCAGCCGCGCCGTTTCATCGGCGGGTAGCGGCATACCGATCAGGTGACCCTGGAATTCACGGCACCCGCACAGCACCAACCGCTGTTTCTGCGCTTCGGTCTCCACTCCTTCGGCGATCACGCTGAGGTTCATCGCACGGGCCAGTTTGACCATCGACTTGACCAGCGCTTCGGATGCCCCGGTATGATCGAGCCCGCTGATGAACGAGCGGTCGATCTTGATCCGGTCAACCGCGAACCGCTGCAACACCGACAGACTGGAATAACCGGTCCCGAAATCGCCTAGCGCAATCGAGAACCCCAGGCGTTTGAGTGCATCGACATTGGCCAAAATCGCTTGATCGTCGCGCAGTAGGGCGGTTTCGGTTAGCTCGATCTCGTAGCGTGCCGGATCGATCCCGGCCTGGGCCGCCAACCGCGTGACCTGCGCTGCAAAACCGGTCGCGCGCAATTGCACCGCCGATACGTTGATCGCAACCCGCGTCTGCTGCCAGCTGTGGGTTTCGCTGAACACCCGCCGCAGCACAAATTCGCCCAGTGCCAGAATCGCCCCGGTCTCCTCGGCCAAAGGCACGAATACACCCGGCGGGATCGCGCCGCGTTGCGGGTGGTTCCACCGCAGCAGCGCCTCAACCGCGGTGATCGCCCCAGCGCGATCGACTTGCGGCTGATAGACCATGTGCAGCGAGCCGTCCTGCAATGCAGCGCGCAGATCGGCCTCGAGTGATAGCCGCGAGCGCAACGCTTCATCCATCTCCGGCTCGAACACAGTCACGCAATTGCGTCCGGCTTGCTTTGAACGATACAGCGCCACGTCAGCCCAGCGCAGCGCTTCGGACGGTTCCACTGCGGGGTTGTCGATTATCGCGATCCCCAGCGAACAGCCCACCTCGAGCCAGCCATAGTCGGTGCCGACACGTTCGGAAATCGCCGCCAGGATCCGTCCGGGCAGCACTTTCAGCACCGCGTCGCTGGTAACTTCGTGCAGGATCACGAATTCATCGCCGCCCAATCTGGCGATCAACGCTGCCTGATCGCAGCTCGTGCGCAGCCGCGCCGCGACCGCCTGGATCAGCAGATCGCCGGCGTGGTGACCAAGCTTGTCGTTGACCTCCTTGAACCGGTCCAGATCGACGCAGATCACCGCCAACTGGGTCCTGCCCGGCTGGCAGGAACCAAGCAATACGCGCAGTTGCTCGAACAGCATGGCACGGTTGGGCAACTGGGTCAGAAGGTCGTGGTAGGCGAGGTGTTTGGAGCGTTTCTCGCTGGCGATCAGTTCTTGCACAATCGTCGCCCCGCGCTGCAACACACTCAGCGCCAGCAAAACCAGCAGCAGCACGCCAACCAGCAACGGGAGCTGAATCTTCTGGCGCAGCAGCGTTCCGGGCCGCGCCGGGATCCACGCCAGCGCGGCCAGCGGCGCCCGGTCAAACCCACGGAGCACAACCCGCTGGTGCTCGGCCGAGTTAAAGTCCGGGTTCACCAGCATCGGCCCCGCCAACAGATAGCGATCGGCAAACTTTTTGAGCATTGCTGCATCGATCGGCTTGGCCGCGATCGCGATTGGGGCACGCGGACCTTTGGGCAGCTTTTTGCCGAAATCCGGCTGCACCAAGGTCGCGGTAACCACGTACATCTGCCCGCCGATCCGCGCGAAAGCATTGCTCTGGATTGGCGGGATCTGGATGTTGTGCTTGCCGGACCGCAATTTGATCGGCCCCCGGCTCGATTCGGCGGTCCGGATGGGCGGTATCAACTGGTCGGCAACCGGCTTGAACGGGGCATAGGACGCAAGGTCGGAACGGTCCCCCTGGGCCGCAGCATAAACCGGCCGCGCCGCGCCATCGATCACGAATACGTTCGAGAAACCGTTGAAAGTGTACAGGTAATTGCCCAGATTGAAATCGGCCCAGGCCGGATCAAGCGTGTTGTCGAGCTTGGCGATGGCTTGGTCCCAATCGACCTGGGTGGCCACAACTGCATTGAGTTCCCGGACCTGCTCGACGATCCCGCGCTCGACGATGGTCCGTTCATGATCGGCCGAGGCGACGTCAAAGCGTTTGATCAGGAACACCGAGAGTGCCACCAACAAAATCAGCGCGCCAAGCGCCATGGCAACAATCGGCCCGAACAGCCGGGTGTGGCGCCAATCCTGAATCTGGGCTGCGCTACCGCTCACGCCTGCTGTTCCCCCGCGCTCAGTCCGCAAAGCGAGGACGATCACTACCGCCTGCGTATTAAGTCTTAGGCGTGAAGAAACACTTGCGCTGCCGTTAGGAAGAAATTGACCAAGCGTCCGAAATTAACCCGCAACCTTGCGCCAGTGCCAATCGCTGTGTGGGAGCGCAGGCTCGGGGAGGCGGGACCGCGGAGACCAGGGGGCGGCCCCGCCTCATTCGAGACTACTTGGGGGTACCAGCCAATATGCAGAGCTTGTGCCAAACTCAAATTTGCACGCTAATTCAGAATTTTAAGTTGTATTATCCGTACTGGAACTGCGGTCGGTGTAAAGATTTTCGACAGGTCTGGGCGCGGAATAGGGCTTGGCAAAACCGTCCAGCCGCGCCACGCTTGTGGGCATGGATCCTGCTGACATGTTCGCTCACGATGCCGAGGCACCGCCCGCCACCCCGGCTGCCACCCTGGTCATTTTCCGTCATGCGCCCGGTGGCGGCGCGCCGCAGCTGTTGATGGTCCAACGCGCGAAGGAAATGCGTTTTGCCGGCGGTGCGGCGGTGTTCCCCGGCGGACGGGTCGACGATGCCGATCGCGCGCTCGCGCAGCAACTTGGCGCGCAGGATGCAGACCTGATTGACGAACAGGCCGCGCGGATCGCGGCGGTCCGCGAGACGCTTGAAGAGACCGGGTTGGCGGTCGGGTTTCACCAGCGGCCGAGCCTGGCCGACGCGCGGCGCGCGCGCGCCGTGCTGCTGGATTCCGGCGAACTGGCCCCGATGCTGGCCGAACTGGGCTGGACGCTCGATCTCGAGCGGTTGGTGCCATTTTCGCGTTGGCGGCCAAAACACAAGGAAATCCGGGTGTTCGATACCCGCTTCTACCTTGCCAATCTGGGCACTGGCGCGGTCGACCTTCAGGTTGACGATACCGAAAATACCCACCTGTTCTGGGCCAGTGCGGCCGCGGCCTTGGCCATGGCCGACAGCGGCGAGATCAAGGTGATCTTTCCGACCCGTCGCAACCTCGAGCGGCTCGCCCAATTCAGCGACTACGCCGATGCGCTCAGCCATGTTGCCGCGTTTCCCTCGTGCATGATTACTCCGTTCATGGAAACGCGCGAAGGCCTGCCGTGGCTGGTGATACCGGCCGATGCGGGCTATCCGGTCGATGGCGAGAAGCTGGAAAGCGCGGCGCGCGGCTGAGCGGCGCTGGTAGGAAAAGTGCCCCTGCATCGTTACCGAGCAGGGGCCAAGGCGGCTGGCGGGAAAGGACCGACAGCTTGGGTCGCCCCACCCCGATACGGCTGGCAGTCCGGCTTGGGCGTGATCTGCATCACGCTGGCATCGAGAAAGAAATCTGGCGCGCCCGGCAGGGGTCGAACCTGCGGCCTCAAGATTAGAAGTCTCGCGCTCTATCCAGCTGAGCTACGGGCGCGCGCTGGCCCACATAGGCAGGCTTTGCGCGGCGTGCAAACCCGGCTAGCGTGGCTGGCATGACCAGTCCCCTCGCGCAGCTTGACGGCACCAGCGGTGCCCGCCGGCACTTCTGGTATTTCGACTATGTGATGGCCGCGTTTGTCGCGATCCTGCTGCTGTCTAACCTGATCGGGGCAAGCAAGCTGGCGAGCGTGCAAGGCTTTACCTTCGGCGCTGGAATCCTGTTTTTCCCGGTGTCTTACGTGCTCGGTGACGTGCTGACCGAGGTTTACGGGTATGCCAATGCCCGGCGCTGCGTGTGGGCCGGGTTTGCCGCGCTGCTGTTTATGGCCTTCATGAGCTGGGTGGTGATCAAGCTTCCGGCGGCGGCGGGCTGGGATGGTCAGGCGGCTTACGAAAGCGTGTTGGGCAACACCTGGCGGATTGTTGCAGCCTCGATGCTGGCGTTCTGGGCGGGTGAATTCGTCAACAGCTTCGTTCTGGCCAAATTGAAGATCCTGACCGCCGGCAAGCATTTGTGGACCCGCACGATCGGCTCGACGGTGTTCGGCCAAGCGGTCGATAGTCTGATTTTTTATCCGATCGCCTTCCTGGGGATCTGGAGCAATGCCCAGGTGCTGACCGTGATGGTTACCAATTGGGGCCTGAAGGTGCTGTGGGAAGCGCTGCTGACCCCGGTGACGTACGCGGTGGTCGGCTGGCTTAAAGCGCGCGAGGGGGTGGAGGTGTTCGACACCGGCACCGATTTCTCGCCGTTTGCCAAGACTGATGCGGTTTAGGCCCCGCCCCCCTTCGGGCAGGGCCTCACCGCGCTTGCCTCAATCGGCGATGAGACCGATCACCAGATAGACCACCAGCAGCGAGCCAAAGCCGAGCACCGTGCCGAGCGCGAACCCGATGCGGACCAGATTGACGTCCCAGCCGAAGTGGTTGGCGATCCCTGCGCAGACGCCCATGAATTTGCCGTTGGCTTTGTCGAGGTGGAAACCGGGGCGTTTGGACATAGTGTTCTCCAGATGATCGAGTTGGCTCACGCGATTTCACCGATATAAACGGTGGTGGCATGCGCCGCCGAGGGGGTGCTGACGGTGCCGCTGATCAGCAGCAACGAAATCATGAAAGCCGAAGCTGCGGCAGCCAGCCGGCTGGTGAGGTTGGATTGGTCGGTCATGGTCAGTCTCCATAGGTTGTTTGGTTCCGCCGGCCATCCGGCAGATGCCACACTGATTGCATCGGTCGTGCCAGTTTTGAAAAACCGAACAAAATCAACCTTTCTCCTCGATGAACGAAATCTTGCGGTCAGGTGAATAAGCAACAGTTGGTGAAAAATCCCAATAATCGGCAGGCGCCTTTTGCGTGACAGCGTGGGTGCGCCAACCTATCGCCGCGCGATGGGCCTCGACCGCATCCGGCTAACCGATTTCCGCAACCACCGCGACACCCGGCTCGATGGCACGGCGCGGTTCAACCTGCTGGTCGGCGAGAACGGCGCGGGCAAGACCAACGTGCTCGAAGCGCTCTCGCTGCTCGCCCCGGGACGAGGGCTGCGCCGCGCCGCGCTGCCCGATATTCCGGCGCATGACGGCGGCAGCGGGTTTGCCGTGAGCGCCGACCTGAACGGCGGGGTGCAGCTTGGGACCGGGGTCCGACCCGAACGCCCCGCACGCCGCGTGGTGCAGGTAAACGGCGCCGATGCTCCCGCAGTACGGCTTGGCGAATGGCTCAGCCTCGCTTGGCTGACCCCGGCGATGGACCGGCTGTTTATGGATGGCGCAGGCGCGCGGCGGCGGTTTCTTGACCGGCTGGTGCTGGCGCTCGAACCCGGGCACGCGCGCCATGCGGCCAAGCTCGAAGCCGCGCTGCGCGAACGCGGCCGCCTGCTGGCCGATCCAGCCGAGCCCGATCCGCAGTGGTTGACCGCGCTCGAGCTGCAACTGGCAGAAGCCGGCGCGGCGGTGGCCAGCGCCCGCGCGCGGACGGTGGCGCAGTTGTCCGAGGCGCTCGACCGGCTGCCCGAAGCGCCGTTTGCGCGCCCGGCGCTGGCGTATCAGCAGGGCGGGCCGCTGGCGGCGGACGCGCTCGCCGCCGCGCTGGCCGATGGCCGCCGCCGCGACCGCGCGGCGCAGCGCACTTTGGTGGGTCCGCACCGCGATGAGCTGGCGGTGACCATGGCGGGCAAGAACGAACCCGCCAGCGCCTGCTCCACCGGCGAGCAAAAGGCGATGCTGATCGCGATCACGCTGGCGCATGCGGGATTGCTATCGCCCGATCGCCCGGGCGTGCTGCTGCTCGATGAAGTCGCCGCGCACCTCGATCCGCTGCGCCGCGCGGCGCTGTTCGAGCGGCTGGGCGAGGGCACGGCGCAGGTCTGGCTGACCGGCACCGAGCTGGCACCGTTTGCCGCGATTACCGATCTGGCTGCGGTGTGGCAGGTGAGCGGCGGACTGGCGGAACGGATTTGACCGCGCCTGCGACCTGATCGAGCGTCGCGGCGACCAACTGATCGATCCCCGGCAGGGTCGGGTGGATGTGATCGCCTTGAAGCAGTTCGGGACGGCCCTGCAACGGCAGCAGCCAGAACGGCACCAGCACTGCGCCGTATTGCTTGGCCAGCGCCGGGTAGATCGGATTGAACGCCGCGGTGTAATCGCTCCCCAAATTGGGTGCGGCGAGCAGCCCAAGCAGCACCACCGGCACTTTTGCGGCCTGCAGTTTGGCCAGCAGCGCCGCCAGATTCTTGCGCGTTTCGGTGGGCGGCACCGCGCGCAGCATATCGTTCCCGCCCAAGCTGATGAGCGCCAGCGCGGGTTTTCTATTCATGCCCTTGAGCACAAAGTCGAGCCGCGCCAGACCATCGGCGGTGGTATCGCCCGAGACCCCGGCATTGACGATCCGCGCCGGAATTCCGCGGGCTTTAAGCGCGGTTTCAAGCTGCCCTGGATAGCTTTGCCCCGGCTCCAGCCCATATCCGGCAAACAGACTGTCGCCCATGGCGAGGATCACCACCGCGTCAGCGGCAGGGGCCGAAGGGACCGAAGGGACCGCAGGGGCCACCGCCGCGCTGGCGCTTGGCTGCGGCGCGGGTGCTGCTTCCTTGCAGCCGAGCACGGCCAGGGGGGTTGCAAGTGCCGCGACCAGTTTCCATTTCATTATGCAACCTCCCTGGTTCCGTCCTCTAGCTATGGCATTTCCGCGACGTGACAAGCCCCCTGACCGCGATTGCGGCCCAAAATCTTACCCTCAGCCTAGGTCAAGGCGATAGCGCGGTCGAAGTGCTGCGCGGGATCGACCTGACCGTACCGCACGGCCAGACGCTGGCGCTGCTTGGCCCTTCGGGTTCGGGCAAGAGCAGCCTGATGGCGGTGCTATCGGGACTCGAACGCGCCAGCGGCGGCACACTATCGGTGGCGGGCGAAGACTTTGCCGCGATGAGCGAGGATGGCTTGGCTGCGGCGCGCCGCGGCCGGATCGGGGTGGTGCTGCAGGCGTTCCACCTGCTGCCGACGATGACCGCGCTGGAAAACGTGATGACCCCGCTCGAACTGGCTGGGCAGAATGACGCCAGGGCGCGCGCCGAGGCGGAGCTTCAGGCGGTTGGTCTGGGGGCACGGCTGGCCCATTATCCTGCGCAGCTATCGGGCGGCGAACAGCAGCGGGTGGCAATCGCCCGCGCGCTGGCGCCGCGCCCGGCGCTGGTGTTCGCTGACGAGCCGACAGGCAATCTGGATGCCGCCACCGGCAGCGGGGTGATGGACCTGCTGTTCGCGCGCCGCGCCGAAGCCGGCGCGACCCTGGTGGTGATCACGCACGATCCCGCGCTGGCCGCACGCTGCGAGCGGGTGATCACGCTGGCCGATGGCCGCATCGCGAGCGACAGCGCGCCTGCATGAACGGCTGGAGCACAGCTTGGACCATCGCCCGGCGCGACTTGTCGGCGCGCTTCAAGGGACTGCGGCTGCTGCTGGTGTGCCTGTTCCTGGGGGTCGGCGCGCTGGCCGCGATTGGCACGTTGACCGGCGCGATCGAGCGCGAACTGGCCAGCCGCGGGCGCTCGATCCTGGGCGGCGATGTGGAAGTAGCGGTGTGGCAGCGCGCAGCCTCTGCCCCGGAGCACGCGGCCTTTGCTGCGGCGGGCAAGGTTTCGGGCGGGATGCGGTTGCAGGCCATGGCCCGCGCGGGCGATCTGGCCGCACCGATTGAACTCAAAGCGGTCGACACCGCCTGGCCGCTGGTCGGGCAATTCAGGCTCAAGGACGGGCGCGCAATTGGTGTGCCCCCCGCAGGCAACGCATGGCTGGCCGAGGGTGCGGCGGAACGGCTGGGGATCAAGGTGGGCGATGCTGTGACCATCGGCGCGCTGACCTTGCGGGTCGGCGGGATCATCGCCGAGGAGCCTGACCGGCTGGGCGAAGGGTTCACGCTGGGTCCGGTGGTGATCGTCGCTGCCGATGTGCCCGCGCGCGCCGGGCTGACCGCGCCCGGAGCGATGTATCGGAGCAAATACCGGATTGCGCTGAACCCCGGCAGCGATCCGCACGCCGTCGCCGATCGCCTCAAGGCGCGCTTCCCGTCCGCCGGGTTCGAGTTGCGCACCCGCGACAATGCCTCGCCCGGGGCCGAGCGGTTTGTCAGCCGGATGGGCGATTTCCTGGTGCTGGTGGGCCTCGCCGCGCTGGCGATTGCCGGGATCGGGATTGGCGGCGGGGTGGCCTCGTATATGGAAGCCCGCCGCAGCAGCGTGGCGACGCACAAAGTGCTGGGCGCGACCAGCGGCGATATTGCGCGGGTGTACCTGCTGCAGATCGGTGCGGCGGCGCTGATCGGCAGCGCCCTGGGGCTGATCGCCGGGGTGCTGGTGACCCCGCTGCTGGCCGCCGCGCTGGGCGATCTGTTGCCGGTCTCACCGGGGCTGGTGTTCGATCCTGGCGCGCTCGCCAAGGCGGCGCTGTATGGTTTGTTGATCGCGCTGGTGTTCGCCGCGCCGCCGCTGCTGTCAGCACGGCGGTTTCCGGCGATGGCGCTGCTGCGCGCGCGGGTTTCGCCGCTGAAGCAGAGTTGGCGCGATGCCGTGCTGCCGGTTGGCCTCGGGCTGAGCGCGATTGCCGCGCTGGCGCTACTGACCAGCAAGGCCAAGCTGATCACCGCGTGGTTTCTCGGCGGGTCGCTGGCGCTGCTGGTGCTGCTGGGCGCGCTCGGCTGGCTGATCCGCTGGCTTGCCGCCGCAGCGCCGCGGCCCAAGGCGCCGCTGCTGCGGATCGCGCTGGCCAACCTGCACCGCCCCGGCGCGCAGACCGGATCGCTGGTGACGGCGCTCGGGTTTGGCCTGGCGGCGTTCGTCACGCTGGCCGCGATTCAAACCAGCCTTGATGCCAATATCGCCGCGCGGGTGCCCCAGCGTGCGCCTGATTATTTCGTGCTTGATGTGCCCAAGGCGCGCGGCGGCGAATTTGTCGCGGCAGTGACCAAGGTTGCGCCCGCCGCCAAAGTTCGGTTGGTCCCGGCGCTGCGCGGTGCGATTCTGGGTTACGGGCCGAGCACTGCGATGACCCGCGTGGCCGATCTCAAGGAAATTCCTGAAGCAGCCTGGCCGCTGCGCGGCGAACGCGGGCTGACCTATTCGGACGATGTGCCCGAAGGCAATGTGGTGACCAGCGGCACGTGGTGGCCGCGTGGTTACAGCGGCGAGCCGCTGGTCTCGATCGACGAGAAGCTGGCCACCGCGCTGAACCTCAAGCTGGGCGACCAGCTGACGATCGGCCTGCTGGGGGTGGAACGCACCGCGCGGATCGCTTCGCTGCGGCGAATCGACTGGGATACGATGGGCTTCAACTATGTGCTGGTGTTCAGCCCCAACGCGATCGGGGACGCCCCGCACAATCTGGCCGCAACGATCAACCTGCCCAAGAGCACCCCGCGCGGCGATCTGCTGCGCAGCCTGGTCCGGGCGTTCCCGGCCAGCTCGGTGATCGAAGTGGGCGGCGTGCTGACGCAGGCGCGCGATCTGCTCCGTCAGGTCAGTCTGGCAATCCTGGCGGCGGCGTCGGTGGCGGTGCTGGCGGGGATCGCGGTGCTGCTTGGCGCAATTGCCGCCGCGCGCGCCGCACGGGTTTATGACAATGTGATCCTGCGCGTACTGGGTGCGAGCCGGCGGCAACTGCTGGTGCTGCAACTGGCCGAATATGCGCTGCTGGCGGCGCTGCTTGCCGGGGTCGCGCTGGCGCTGGGCAGCGGCATCGCCTGGCTGGTGGTGGTCAAGCTGTTCGCCTTCGACTGGCTGCCCGATTGGCCCGCGGTGCTGGGCGTGCTGGGACTGGGGCTGGCGCTGGTGATCGGCTTCGCGCTGGCGGCTTCGCTGCCCTTGCTCCGAGCGAAACCGGCGCAGGCGCTGCGCGAGCTTTAGGCAAGACCCGAAGGTCTGAGCTTGCCCCCGGCGCGCGCTTGGGGTAGGGGCGCGGCCAATGTTGCGGCGCAGCACGGCGCTGCCCTTCCCCGATTGAGAGAATCCAAATGTCCGCCCAGCTTCCCTTGCGCAATATTGCGATTATCGCGCACGTCGATCACGGCAAGACCACCCTGGTTGACCAGCTGTTCCGCCAGTCCGGCACGTTCCGCGACAATCAGCGCGTCGAAGAGCGCGCGATGGATTCGAACGACCTCGAAAAAGAACGCGGGATCACCATTCTGGCCAAGTGCACTTCGGTCGAATGGGACGATCACCACGGCCACACCACTCACATCAACATTGTCGATACCCCCGGCCACGCCGATTTTGGCGGTGAGGTCGAGCGCATCCTGTCGATGGTCGACGGGGTGATCCTGCTGGTCGATTCGTCCGAAGGGGCGATGCCGCAGACCAAATTCGTCACCGGCAAGGCGCTCGCGCTGGGCTTGCGTCCGATCGTCGTGGTCAACAAGGTCGACCGC
>JANOTT010000078.1:0-7563 GCA_031416535.1 Novosphingobium sp.
GGTCGAAGGCAAGAAGGACTCGCTGATCGGGCTCAAGGAAAACGTCATCGTTGGCCGCCTGATCCCGGCCGGCACCGGCGCCGGCATGAACCGCCTGCGGGTGGCCGCGTCCAGCCGCGATGCAGCGCTGCGCGCGCAGTACCGCAGCTTGCAGGAAAGCCTGATCGCCCCGGCCAGCGCGGCGGAAGAACACGCCGCTGAACTGGCGCAAGGCCCCGAAGCGGCGATCGGCGACGATCCGCTGGCGGCGGTTGAGGGTGAAACCCACGGCACCGATGCCGATGCGGGCGACTACCTGAATGCCGAGGCTGCTGACGGCGCCGAATAAGCGCGCGCCTTCGCTGACCAACAAAGGCCCCGCCGGAGCGATCCGGCGGGGTTTTTTGTGCTTGTGTTGACTGGAACATAAAAAGAACATAGCACGCTCCATCACTTTGCGATTGATCGTGAGTACCGTGGAGTGGATTCTTTGTGAGGGTTGTCTGGTCATGAACCAAGCTGTAGTCTCCACACGATTATACTTGTGGCCACTTTAGGGGAGATGACTTCAAATGCCTGAAATGGTGTCACTTTTTAGCGGCTTGGGTGGTCTTGATGCAGGACTGGAAGCCGCGGGCTGGGATTGCGTATTTGCAACCGACATCGATCCTTGCGCAGTCGATAGCTTAAATGCCAATCGAGGTGCGCTCCTTCAAAATGGTCGGCAGTTTCTTGATCATGCCACTGTCGAGCAGATTGACATTCGAGAACTGACTGGTCGCGACCTGCTGGCAAAAGTTGGACGGCGGCGCGGTGATATCGCTCTCTTAGCTGGCGGACCTCCATGCCAATCATGGAGCAGCGCCGGACACCAGTTAGGTTTCGATGACCCCCGTGGTCGATTGATCAGCGAATATTTGCGTCTCGCTACGGAGTTGGACTGCCGCAATCTTCTCTTTGAGAATGTCAGGGGTCTCATCACAGCGCGCGGTGCCGATGGGGTGCCGGGCTCAGCATTGGAATGGCTTAGAGATCGACTATTTCGTTTGGGCTGGCAAACGCAAGTTGAACTGCTCAACGCTGCGGATTTCGGGGCTGCACAGCGCCGCGTACGCGTTGTCTTAGTCGGCCATCGGACTGGTGATTTGCCCGCCTCACCTAAGCCAACTCATTCCAAGGATGGTGTTGCTAGCACTCGTCTATGGAGGTCTATGCATGAATGCCTTGCGGCTATCGATCCATGCTCGCCGGGGGAGGTCATTCGCCCAACCGGCAAACTTGCTGAAGAATTGGCGTTAGTCAGGGCCGGGTCAGGCGTTAAGAGCCCTGGAAAACGGGAGGCTACCCGCCCGGGTGGCCACTGGGGGTACAAGCAAGGTGCATTTGTCGCCGACCTGAATTTGCCTGCCCGGACTATCACGGCGAATGCCCAACAAGATTGGATAAGAGACGAGAAGCACGGTCTTCGGCGTCTCATTCCGAGGGAATGTGCCGCACTCCAGAGCTTTGCTGCGGATTGGAAGATTTTAGGAAAGCGCATTGATCAGTATCGTCTGATTGGCAATGCAGTCCCCCCCCTTCTCGGGCGGGCTTTGGGCGAGGCCCTTATCTCAAATCAGGCCAGCGCCCCTGCGGAATCTGAATTGCACTTGGCCCCGCTACCTGACCGCCTATTGTCCGCAATTGCATATACAAAGCGGGAAGAACTGCGAAATGGACCTTCCAGACGGGATGCACCTGTTCGGCGTCGGCTGCGGCTAACCGCATGACAACAATTCCGAACTCGGTAGCGATTTACCATTCTGATGCGTCTAAAAAAGCAATCGAAATATACGTAGCCGGCATGGCACCTGGCCCGCTTGCAACGGAATGGAGGCTTGTCACAAGAAGCGTTCGCAAAGAAATCCTGCGAGCGCTGATCGCAACAAATTTCCTGCGCGACATATATGGGCCACTAACCATCAGCGGTCGTCACGTGCTGGTTTTGCGTCATATATTCGCACCGCCAATTAGCCAAGATCAGCTTAAGCTGATTGCGCCGTTGTATCCAAAGCAGAGTGAAAAAAAGGGGAGCAAGCTATCGAAGGCGGCAGCGCAGCAGTTTTCAAATGCGTTTGCAAATCGACGGGATCGATTCTTGACCCCTTGGCTTGAAACCAATCTTCCCCCGACGAAGCAGCAGGTCAAGCGGCTAATAGATACCGTGACGCCAATGATCAGTTCTCAGATTTTCAATACAGTTCGCCGGAATCGTCTCTCGGACGAGCAAGAATGCGCTGTCGAAGCCCTCCTTTCCGCTAAGGGCTGGACGAAGGCGCCTGCCATGGTTGTGACGTCGCCCGCTGATATTTCCCCGTTGACCTACATGCGAAAGACGAAATGCAAGTCCAGTACTAGCGCGACTAAAGAAGTCGATATAGCCTGCGGCATCACCGCCAATTTGATTCTGGCGATGGAATGCAAGGTATCAAACGACGCAACGAATTCTGTGAAACGCGTTAGCGACGTGATAGACAAAGTGAAAGCGTGGAAAGATAATTGGGGTAATTTCATACAGACTGCTGCATTGTTGCAAGGTGTCATATCTTACAAAGACGTGGTACGGTTGTTGAATATAGACGTTGAGGTATTTTGGTCTCATGACTTGCAACCTTTAGCCAACTGGCTCGACGACCACACTTGATGCAATGACCAAGTTCAAGATTGCATCGGCAACCCGGCGACCAACTTTCCTACACCCCGAATCGCTGCCACAATCCCCCGCGCGGTCCCGTCCGCTTGCTCTTTGACCTTGTAGGATTCGCCGCCCCGCGCGGCAGAAGCGCGGCGCTTGTTTTTCGCGCCATGAATGTGTTTTATCAACAAAACGCCTGTTCCACGATGTTCCACGCGCCGGTCCCAGCCCGGTTTTGGTGTGACCTTCGTGTGACCTTTGCCGGCCCTAGCCCCGCGCGTAAGCCAGCTCCTCCAGCGCCCCGAACGCCGCCAGCGGCATTCAACGCTCGGCCAAAGTCCGCTCGTGCGCCGCGACCACCGCGCGGCTGACCCCCTGCATCATTTCCATCCGCGCTTTGATCGGGAGCCGGGTTTCGCCGATCATCACCGCCACCGCGTAGCGGGTGCCACTGGGGGCCTGGAAAATCGCGACATCGTTATAGCTGGTGGCAAGGCCTTGCAGCTCCTGACCGGTACCGGTCTTGTGATAGACCGTCCAGCCCGGCGAAATCGCACCTTTAAGCCGCATCGGCCCGCTGCGCGAATGGGCCATGATGCCGAGCAAGACATCGGTCGAACTGGCCGAAAGCAGTTGCCCTTGCGCCAGTGCCCCAAGCGCCTGCGCTATCCCCGCCGGGGTCGCGCCGTCGAGCGGATCGGCGATATAGGCCCCGAGCAGCGCCTGACGCCGGTCGATCGGCAGCCGCGCCCGGGCCTGTTCGAAATTGTACCCCTGCGCCAGATCGGGGGTCCATTCGAGCCCGGCAATCCTGCTTTGCAGCAGCCGCTCGCCCGGCCCGAAGCGAATGCCGCCGATCCTGCGCTCGGCGAGCACTGCGCGGACGCGGTCGGGTCCGCCGACCCGCCACAGCAGCTTGTCGTTGGCCATGTTGTCCGACAGTGACAGCGCATCGCGCAGCAGCAGCGCGGCGGGCAGCGTGAGCGAACCCTGCTTGAGTACTGTCCAGCGCAGCGGCTGGTTGAACACCACCTGGTCTTCGGGGCGCAGCGTCAGCGGTTCGTCGAGCCGCATTTTCCCGCGATCCACCGCATCGAGCATGCTGAGCGCCACCCACAGCTTGGAAACGCTCTGCTGCGGGAAATACTGCTCGGTGCGCTCGCCCACCACCCAGTCGCAGCCGGCCTGCGCCACCGCGATGCCGACCTTGCCGTCAAAGCCCTGCGCGATTGCGCTGAGCTCGCGCTGCAATTGTGCAGGACGCGGCGCGCAGTGCACCGGTTGAACGGCCGCATGCGCAAAGTCCTGCGGAAGCTCCGGCAGAACCTTGCTCGCTGCACCATTATGCGGGTTGACCAGGGCGAGTCCGACGAAGCCAAGCCCGCCCAGCACAAGCGCTGCCAAGCTGCGCCGCGGCAGTGCTGGCGGCTGACGGAACCCCAGACTTTTGCCCAGTGTAACCGGATTATCGCGACGCAGGTGCAATGTCATGGTTTCGAGCACGTATAGTGCCGCCCAGTTGCCGTGCGAAGGGCGGACGGGACCAGCCGCATAATTTTTACCGGCAAAGTTTGGAACGTTGGGGGCGTGATCCGGATCAACTGTAAGCCATCGCCTCCAACGCCCCGAACGCTGCCAAGGCCCCCGGATCGCCGAACGGCGCGATCTGGCTCATGAACACGCCGCCCACGCCTTTGGCCGGGTCGAACCAGTAGTAACTGTTGAAAATTCCCGCCCAGGCGAGGCTGCCGGGGCTGCGGCCATTGGGGCCAGGTTCTGGGTTGATCAGGAAGCCCAGCCCCCAGCCGGTGTGCTGATCGGGGAAAGTATCATACGGCGCGGCGAATTCGGGCATGGCGCTGCCCATTGCCCCGGCGCGCAACGGGGCGACTTGATCGCGGCACATCTCGGCCAAGGTATCAGCAGCGAGGATGCGCGTCCCGTCGAGCTCGCCGCCGCGCAGCAGCATCCGCACAAAGCGGGCATAGTCACCCGCGGTTGACGACAGCCCGCCACCGCCCATCTCGAACTCGCCCCCGCCCAGCACCGCCGGGTTGATCAGCCACCCGCCAGCGGGGGTGCGGACATGGACCTTGGCGGCGCCCTCGGGCACTTCGCCGCGGAACGCGGTTTGCGTCATGCCGAGCGGCCCGGTGACGTGCTGCGCCAGATATTCGCCGAGCGTCTGCCCGGTCACCGCCTCAACCGCCTGGCCGACCCAATCGGTTGCGACGCTGTATTCCCAGCTTTCCCCCGGATCGAACATCAAGGGCATTTTGATCGAGGCGAGCGACCCGGGTTCGGGCATGCCGACCGCGCTGTAATATTGCAGCACTTGCGGGTGGATGAAGAAATAGCCCAGCCCGGCGGTGTGCGTCAGCAAATGCCGCAGCGTGATCGGGCCGTTGGCCGGGCGTAGCTGCGGCTGGCCGTCGGTGCCAAAGCCAGTCAACACTTGCGGATCGGCGAGCGCGGGCAGCACCGCGCCGATGTCGGCATCGAGGCTGAGCCGGCCTTGCTCGACCAGCTGCATCGCCGCGACCGAGGTAATCGCCTTGGTCATCGAGGCGATCTGGAACAGCGTGTCTTCGCACATCGGGGTGTGCGCCACCGCGTCAGCCTCGCCCAGTGCACGGGCAAAGCGCACCCCCTCGCGGTCAACGATCATCCCCACCGCGCCGGGCAAGTGAGCGGAGGCGAAGGCTTGGTCGAACAGTTTTGGGTCAATCATCCGCATTGGCTAACCGCTTCCTGGCGCTTAGGGAAGGGCCATGGTCGATACGCTTTCCATTACCCTCGCGCAGCTCAATCAATCGGTCGGCGATATCGCCGGCAATGCCGCAGCCATGCTCGCTGCGCGCGGGCGAGCGCAGGGCGCGGACCTGGTGGTCTTCCCTGAAATGCAGCTGATCGGCTACCCGGCCGAAGACCTGGTGCTCAAACCCGCGCTGATCGAGCGCGCGGCGGCCGCGCTTGAGACGATGGCTAAAGTCACCAGCGACGGCGGCCCGGCGATGCTGGTCGGTTCGATCTTCGTGATCGACGGCGCGCTGCACAACGGGGTGGCCTTGCTCGACGGCGGCAAGGTCGCGGCGATCCGGCTCAAGCACGAGCTGCCCAATTACGGTACTTTCGACGAGGTCCGCCTGTTCCAGCCCGGCCCCTTGCCCGAACCGATCGGGTTCAGGGGGGTGATGATCGGGCTGCCGATTTGCGAGGATATCTGGCATCCCGACGTGTGCCGGCACCTCGCCGATTTTGGCGCCGAGCTGCTGATCTGCATCAACGGCAGCCCGTACGAGATCGACAAGGATACGTTGCGGATCGACGGCGTGGCCAAGCGCCGCGCGGTCGATACCGGGCTGCCGCTGGCGTACCTCAACCGCGTTGGCGGGCAGGACGAGCTGGTGTTCGACGGCGCGAGCTTTGTGGTCAACGGCGATGGCGGCCTCGCCGTGCAACTGACCGACTGGGAGGAGCAGGAGGTCACCACCCGCTGGACCCGCACCGCAAATGGCTGGCGCTGCGAGCGGGGCGAGCTGGCCACGCTCGCCGATCATCCCGAGGATATTTACTGCGCGATGGTGCTGGCGCTGCGCGACTATGTGAACCGCAACCGCTTCCCCGGTGTGGTGCTGGGGCTATCAGGCGGGATCGACAGCGCGATCTGCGCGGCGATCGCGGCCGATGCACTGGGGCCAGACCGGGTGTGGTGCGTGATGCTGCCCAGCCGTTTTACCAGTCAGGAAAGCCTTGATTTGGCGGCGGGCTGCGCCGCGATGATCGGCTGCAAACTCGATACGATCCCGATTGCCCCGGCGGTCGAAGCGTTCGACACGATGCTGTCGGGCAGTTTCGCCGATGTCGCGGTCGATATCACCGAAGAGAATGTGCAGAGCCGGATCAGGGGAGTAACCTTGATGGCGCTCAGCAACAAGTTTGGCCCGATGCTGCTGACCACCGGCAACAAGAGCGAGATGAGCGTCGGCTATGCCACGATCTACGGCGATATGGCGGGCGGCTACAACCCGCTGAAGGACGCCTACAAGATGACCGTGTTTGCGATTTCAAAGTGGCGAAACCTGCACAAGCCCAAGATCGGGCTCGGCCCCGATGGCCCGGTGATGCCCGAAGCGGTGATCACCCGTCCGCCCAGCGCCGAATTGCGCCCCGACCAGAAAGACGAAGATTCGCTCCCGCCCTATCCGGTGCTCGACGGGATCCTGCTAGGGCTGGTCGAACACGAAAAGAGCGTCGATCAGTTGGTGGCGGAAGGCTTCGAGCGCGCCACCGTGATCCGCATCGAACACCTGCTCAATGTCGCCGAATACAAGCGCCGCCAGGCCCCGCCGGGGGTCAAGCTGGGCACCCGCAATTTCGGGCGCGACCGGCGCTATCCGATTACCAATGCGTTTCGCAGCGGGTGACTAAGCCGCTGCCACTTCCACGCTTTGCTCTTCCGCCGCCTCGAGCAGTTTCGTCTCGAGCGCCTTCACTCGCTGGACCGAATCCACCTTCTCGCCGAACAGGTCGGTGACGTAAAACGTATCGATCGCGCGCTCGCCGTAGGTGGCGATGTGGGCGGAGTGGACCATCAGCTTGGCCTCGAACAGCGCGCGTGCCAGCCGGCTGAGCAGCGCCGGGCGGTCGCGCGCGTTAACCTCGATCACGGTGAAACGGTTCGATGCGGCATTGTCGAACTCGGCCGCGGGGTTGACCGCGAAGGCATCGGCGCGCGGGCGGGCGTGCGGGCGCGCGGTCAGCTGCGGCACCAGCTTGACCCGGTTGGCCAAAGCATCCTCGATCATCTTGCGGATCCGGGCGAGCTGGCTGGCTTCGGAAAATGGCCGTCCCAGCGGATCCTGCACCAGGAAATTGTCGACCGCCATGCCGCCGCGCGAGGTGTGAAT
>JANOTT010000079.1:0-2869 GCA_031416535.1 Novosphingobium sp.
CCACGCGGCCAAGCAGGCCCTTGCCGACCGGAACGTCCACGATCGTGCCGGTCCGCTTGACGACATCGCCTTCCTTGATCTCGGCATCCGAGCCGAAGATCACCACGCCGACGTTATCGGCTTCGAGGTTGAGCGCCATGCCCTTAACCCCGTTGGAAAACTCGACCATTTCGCCGGCCTGAACCTGATCGAGCCCGTGGATGCGGGCGATCCCGTCACCCACCGACAGCACCGAGCCGACTTCAGAGACTTGTGCCTCGGTGCCGAAGCTGGCGATCTGGTCCTTGATGACCTTCGAGATTTCTGCGGCGCGGATATCCATCAGTTAGCCTTTCATCGCGTTAGCGAGGGTGTTCAAACGGGTGCGGATCGAACTGTCGATTTGGGTCGAGCCAATCCGGACGATCAGGCCACCGAGAATCTCGGGGTCGACCGTGGCGGTAAGTTTTACGTCCTTGCCTTCGCGCGCTTTCAATTTGGCGGCGATGGCGGAAATCTGGTCGGCGCTCAGCGCATGCGCACTGGTGACCGTGGCGTTGAGTTCGCCGCGCGAAGCTGCAGCGATCCCGGAAAAGGCGCTGACGATTTGCGGCAGCTTGGAGAGCCGGCGATTATGCGCCAGCACGCCCAGGAACTTTTGCGTCAGCGGCGATAGCTTGAGGTGTGCGGCCAGATTCGTCATCGCGGCCTGCGCGCCAGCGCGGGTCAGCCGCGGATTGCGAATCAACGAAGCCAGATCGCTCGATGCGACAATCGCCTGCCCCAGCTGATTGAGATCGCCCTCGACCGCGCTGACGGCCTTATGCTCGCTCGCCAGCTCAAAGAGGGCAGAGGCGTAGCGCCCTTGCAAGCTGGCCGTAATACCGCCGGAATTCTCCACGCGTGTCGCTTCCTTACATCGGGTGCGTTGTCGGGGCGGATGCCATGCGAAACCGCACGACTGCCCCGGGGACGGGGGCGCGCATAGCCATGATTGTGCTAGGATGCAAGGTGGGGCAAGGAAGTTCGGCGCACAGGATGGCTGGCGGGGGAGCAAGATGGGCGAGACGATCCGCATCACGATGGCCGATGGCCACGAAATGCCGTGCTATCACGCAATGCCTGCTGTTGAACGCCGGGGCGGGCTGGTCTTGGTGCAGGAGATTTTCGGGGTCACCGATCACATCCGCGAGCTGTGCGATGAATATGCGCAGGACGGCTATGAAGTGATCAGCCCGGGCCTGTTCGACCGGCTGGAGCCCGGCTGCGCGCTGGGCTATGCCGGGCCCGATTGGGAACGCGCAGTGCAGATCGCGCGGATCGAGCACGACTGGGAGCAGGGACTGGACGATACCGCGCGGGTGATCGCGTGGATGAAGGTGCGGGGCGGGCCCGTCTTTATAACGGGCTACTGCTTCGGCGGCTCGGTCGCGTGGCGGATGGCGCAGCTGTCGGACGATCTGGACGCGGCGTCCTGCTACTATGGCGGCTACATCGCCACGAAGTTTGCGGACGATCCGCCCAAGTGCGCGACGATCTGTCATTTCGGCCGCTATGATAGCATGGTTGAGATCGCCCCGGTCGAGGCGTTGATCGCCAGGCACCACCCGACCGCGCAGATCTTTATCTACGAGGCTGGGCACGGCTTCAATTCCGACCGGCGCAAGGATTATCACCCCGACAGCGCCGAGCTGGCAAAAGAGCGGACCCTGATGCTGTTCAAGGCGCTGGGTGGATGATTTCCAAACTGCTGATCATCCTCCCCCAGGCCGGCTTCGACCCGACCGAGGTCGCGCTGCCGTGGCTGGTATGGACAAAGGCCGGGCACGACGTTTGCTTCGCCACCGAAACCGGCAAACCGGCAACTTGCGATCCGATCACGCTCAGCGGCGCGGGGCTGACCTTACTGGCCGCATCGCTCAAATGCCGGCTTGAGGCGCAGGCGGCTTACGCCGCGATGATCGCCGCGCCGCGTTATCAACAGCCGCTCGGCTGGGCCAAGGCGCGCGCCGCAAACTTTGCCGCGCTGCATTTTCCCGGCGGGCACGCCCCCGGGATGAAGCCGTACTGCGAATCGCCCGAAGTTTACCGGATGGCGAGGGAAGCCTTCGCCGCCAAGCTGCCGGTCAGCGCGATCTGCCACGGGGTGCTGCCGCTCGCGCGGGCAGGCGTGCTGAAAGGGCGGCGCACCACCGCGCTGACGCACATCATGGAGGAAATCTCGGTCCGGCTCACCGCCAAAGCGCTGCCCGGGCATTACCGCACGTATGACATCAGCGTGGAAGACGAAGTCCGCCAGCGGATCAGGCCGGGCGGGCGATTTGAGCGCGGCGGGCTGTTCCCGCGCTATTCCGGGGCCAAAGCGCCGGGCGCCGGCTTCGTGCTGCGCGATGGCAACTACCTGTCGGCGCGCTGGCCGGGCGATGCCTGGACCTTGGCCTTGCGGATGAATGAGCTGCTGGCGTAGACCGGCATCCGAGGGAGAGTGTGATGAAGCTGAAGCCTATGTCCGAGCACGTCGGAACCGAAATCACCGAGGTCGACCTGACCAGCATCGACCCTGCAGATCTGGCCGTGCTGCGCCAGACCCTGGCCGAGCGCGGAATGGTCGCGATCCGTGACCAGAGTCTCACCCCGGAACAGCACATCGCTTTTGCCAAACGCTGGGGCGGGATTGACATCAACAACTTCTTCCCGGTCAACGGCGCGTACCCCGAAATCGCCGAAGTGCGGAAAGCCGAGGCGCAGCAGAGTAATATCGGCGGGGGCTGGCACACCGATCACTCGTTCGACCAAGTGCCTTCGATGGGCTCGATACTGGTGGCACGCGAACTGCCCCCGGTCGGCGGCGACACGCTGTTTGCCAGTATGGGTGCGGCTTATGATGCGC
>JANOTT010000080.1:0-1550 GCA_031416535.1 Novosphingobium sp.
CAGGCCGGCGATCAGCGAACCGCCGACGCCGAGCAGGATGGTCATTAGCCAGCCCATCTCGACCGCGCCGGGATAGAAATACCGGGCGAGCGCGCCAACAAACAGGCCCGAAATGATTGCGCCGATCAGATTGAACATGGACTGGGTCTCCGTGAGTGAAGTTCCGCCAAGGTAAGCGGGTCCACGCAGCGATCAAGGGGCGGTTGCAAACACGCCCCACCGCGCCCGCGAACGCAACAAGATTGCCCGGCCCGATTCTTTGCGTGTCAACGCGCGGACAGCGCTTTTGCCGGACATATTTATTTTCAAAATCCATTTTGACTCTTGCGCTGTCATGCAGTGGCGCATTTCCCGCGCGTCGCTGCGGCGCGGCATGATCAAGGACGGCCTGTGCGGCCCGCACCAATGGTAAACCACCTATTTATCCTCTTGCGCCTGAATCAGGATGGGGCACTATGGGTTGTGGTTCGGCTTTGGGGTGGACCTACTAGACCTAGTTTCACGCGGCTAGCGCGGTTCACGCCAAGCTGAGCGATTCTGGCCTGGGCACGGGGGCTTGGCGGACCAGTCTGGGGATCGAACCGGGATAAGTATTTCTCGTTTCGTTCTCGCAATTTGCTAGGGTGGGCGCTTGTCCACCGATTCGAACGAAATAAGAACATGCGTTGCGGCGCGGATGATCGACATACGTGACCGGAATATGGGGGCGAAAGTGGAATTCAGGAACGGGGACGAGCCAGGCATGGCAGACGTTGAAGCAGCGCTGGCAGGAACGGACGGCGCGAGTGCCGCGCTGGCGCCGCGCGTGAACAAGGCGGCGAACAGCGCCCCCGCAGAGGAAATGGCACTACCGATGCAAAACAAGACCGACGCGGGTTCGCAGGACCTGGTGGAGCAACTGGGCGCCGCTGCCGTGGCTGGCGCGATCTCGGCCGCAGCGATCTCAGCCGTGGGCGCCCGGCAGGACGATTCCAAATCGATCCATGACCGGCGCTTTGCGGTTGAGGTCGATCACGCCCGTGACGCGCTGTTGACCGATTTCGGCAAGGAAACGCTCGACGATCGCTATCTGCTCCCCGGTGAGCGGTATCAGGATCTGTTCGCGCGGGTCGCCGATGCCTATGCCGACGATGAGGCGCACGCCCAGCGGCTGTACGATTACATCAGCCGCCTGTGGTTCATGCCCGCCACCCCGATCCTGTCGAACGGCGGGACCAACCGCGGGCTGCCGATCAGCTGCTATCTGAACTCGGTCTCGGACAGCCTCGAAGGGATTGTCGGGACCTGGAACGAGAACGTCTGGCTGGCCAGCCGCGGCGGCGGGATCGGGACCTATTGGGGCCAGGTCCGGGGGATCGGCGAGCCGGTCGGGCTCAACGGCAAGACCAGCGGGATCATCCCGTTCGTCCGGGTGATGGACAGCCTGACGCTGGCGATTAGCCAGGGCTCGCTGCGGCGCGGCTCGGCGGCGGTCTATCTCGACGTCAGCCATCCGGAGATCGAGGAATTCCTCGAAATCCGCAAACCGTCGGGCGATTTCAACCGCAAGG
>JANOTT010000081.1:0-6818 GCA_031416535.1 Novosphingobium sp.
ATCTGGTTGGCGGCGGTGCCTTCGCGCAACGCTTTGATCACCGGGATCCCGCCCGCCACTGCCGCTTCGAATTTCAGCGCGACATGCTTGCCTTCGGCTTTGGCCGCGAGCTCGAGCCCGTGATGCGCGATCATCGCTTTATTCGCCGTGACCAGACCCTTGCCCGCCTCGATCGTGGTGCGGGCCAAGGCCAGCGCTGGTCCGTCCGCACCACCGACCATTTCAACCACGACGTCAACATCGTCGCGCTCGCCCAGGATCACCATATCATCTTCCCAGGCATATCGGGAAAGGTCGACCCCGCGCGGCTTGCTGCGATCGCGGGCGCTGACCACGGTAACTTGCAGCGGCCGCCCGGCGCGGCGGGCAATCAGCGCGGCATTGGCCTCGATCAGGCGGATTACGCCGACCCCGACCGTACCCAGCCCGGCAAGTGCAATCTTCAGCGGTTCGGCCATGGTGCTCCCCTATACGCCCGCGCCCCTTAGGCAGCGAAGGCGGCGGCGGCAAGGGACAGCGGGTATCACAGCACCGCTAGCGCCGGGTGCGCGGACAAGCCCCGAGTTGATCGCGAACGTAGGCATAATCCTGTCCCGCAGCCGCGCGATCGTCTGCGGCATCCGACACGCTGGCTGCAGCGGGCAGCATGGGCGGCAGGAAACAGGCGAGCCGGTACCAGCCGAGCGAGTCGCGCGCAGGCGCTGCATCGCTTGCGACCAGTTCGGAAAACGACACCCCCCAGTGCGGCGCTCTGCTGGGTGTTCGGTTGACTGTGATCGCTGCCGGTTCACCGGTGGAAGACAGCAGGAATATCTGCGTCTCACCGGCGCCCGCCAGATCGCCGGTCACGTGGACCGCCTCGCGCACTCCGGTAATCCGTGGCGGAGCGCCGGGCGCATAGAATTCGCGCAGGACGCCCTTGATCCGCGTATCGAGCGCTTCATCCCACAGCAGCTGGGCATCAGGGGCGACCAGTTGCAACTCGCCCGGACGACCCGGCACCAAGCGCGCGAACAGCACCACGCTTTTCTTTTTGAATGCCGGCGGCTTGCCTTTGGCATCGAGTGGCAGATCGACCAGATACCGCAACGCTTCGCCCAGTGGCGCGCTGCCGGCGAGCAACGCCTCGGTCTTGGCTTCGACATAGAACCGGCCCCAGCCGGAGCGCAGTCCGCGCGCGCGCGCCGGTTCAACCGCCGCAATCTTGCGCGGCTGGGCGCGGATCACCAGCGGAGCGCCATCGGCCAAGTCGGCCAGATCGGCGTAAGTGGCAGGCGGAGCGACCAGGGCGGGAGCGCGCGAATCGCCAAGCGCCGCGGTTGTCGTCAATACGGCTGCCAACATCAACAATCGGCCGGGCGCGTGCAGTGCTGGCTTGCTCATTTTATCACCTGACATAGTGTAGCGCTCTCTGAAGCTGGGGTGAAAGCGCAGGAATCAGAGGGTTTCCCCAAGCTTTTGAGCCTAGCACAAGTGAATCGAGGGTTAACCGATAAAGCGTTGCGCCTTGGCCTACTCGGAGTTAAGACTGACGCAAAACCGGGCCAAACAAAAGAAATGGCTCGCGATCTAGCTTTTGCGGACGTCGGGCGTACGCAAGTTTTTCTGGATTGACCCGCAGGGTGGAAAATAAGAATTCGGGCGTCTGCAATCCTTCGGGACTGTGGGCGTCGGGTCCGGGTTTCGGCCCGGTGGGACTGTTATGGAGTGATGCGTCTGAATGGCTTACGCTGACCAAGAAATGAGCGGCAACAAGATTGCTGCCTTTGTCGTCGTTGCCTTGCTGCACTTAGCCCTAGGCTATGCGCTGGTTACCGGCTTGGCCTACGAAGGCATAAAGCAGGTGATGAAGAAGGTAACGACTGTCGATATCAAGAAGGACGAACCCAAGAAGGAGGAGAAGCCGCCGCCACCCAAGAAGGATGCGGCTCCGCCCCCGATCGTGGTTCCGCCACCGATGATGAACATCAACACGCGGCCGCCGCCACTCGAAACGACGCCGGTTCCAATGCCGCCACCGCCGATTCAGCAGCCCGCGGTGCTGGCGCCTCCGGCACCGGCTGCGCCACCGCCGCCTCGAATTCAGCCCAAGAAGGCACAGCCCAAGGGCAACCCGGCAAACTGGGCGACCACCAATGACTATCCGACCCGCGCGTTGCGAGAGGAACGTCAAGGGGTCACCGGTTTCCGCGTTTCGGTTGGCCCCGATGGCCGGGTTGCCAGCTGCAGCGTCACCAGTTCGAGCGGCAGTCCAGATCTCGACGAGGCGACCTGTTCGAATGTCACGCGCCGCGCCCGGTTCAATCCGGCCACCGATGGTGAAGGCAATCCGACCACTGACAGCTATTCGAACCGCATTCGCTGGGTGATTCCGACCGACTAATCGATTGACGGGCCGCAGCCTTGGTGGGGTGCGGCCCAAAACACTGTTTCACATTTACTGCTTGAGAGGACTATCGCATGGTTTTTGAACTTCTCGCCGCTGGTGCAAACGCGGCCCCGCAAAACAAGTTTGGCTTCATGGAGGCGCTCGAAGCGGGCGGCTTCATCGCTTGGGCCACCGTTGCGATTCTGGCAGTCATGTCGTTCGGATCGTTTTTCATCCTGATCACTAAATGGATCGAACAGCGCAAGATCATGAACCAGTACCGCGATGTGCGCGCTTCGTTCTGGCGCGCTCCAACGCTCCGCGAAGGTTCGGCCAAGCTCGAAAAGAACAGTGCGTGGCGCCAGATTGTCGAAGACGGCCTCGCCGCCGAAGACCAGCACAGTAAGATGGTCAACGAAACCGATGCCCATGACTGGCTCTACGGCTCGCTTGCCCGCTCGGAAGCTTCTGTCAACGCCCGCCTCGCTTCGGGCCTGCCGTTCCTCGCCTCCGTCGGCGCCACCTCGCCGTTTATCGGCCTGTTCGGCACCGTGGTCGGCATCTACCGCGCGCTGATCGCGATCGGCATCGCCGGTTCGGCCTCGATCGACAAGGTTGCGGGTCCGGTCGGTGAAGCTCTGATCATGACCGCGCTGGGTCTGTTGGTCGCCGTGCCGGCCGTGCTCGCCTACAACTACCTGCAGGCCCGCAACAAGCGCATCGCCGAAAGCCTTCAAGGCTTCTCGACCGACGTGCTGGCCAACATCAACTCGAAGGGTGCGGTTAAGCCTGCAATGGCTGCCGCTTCGGCTGGCAAGGCGGTTCCACCCAAGCCCGCCATGGCGCCGATGACCAGCACCACCCCCAAGCCGTAAGTCGCCATGCCAGGCATCGCCGGGCAGTCCGCAAGGCTGCCCGGCGGGATGGTTCCAACCGGATAAATTTTGCCACCCAAGTCGGCAATCCGGGGCAAATGCTAAGGAATAGGATTTAACCCATGGCAATGTCAGTAGGCGGCGCGGCAGAAAAACCGATGTCGGACATCAACACCACGCCGCTGGTGGACGTGATGCTGGTGCTCCTGATCATCTTCCTGATCGCGGTTCCGATTGCGATCCAGACGATCCAGAAACTGCATATTCCGATTTTTCCTTCGCAAGAATCGAAGGATAAGGTCGAGAATCTGCTACTCACCGTGAGCACCACGGACAATGGCGGCCGTTCGGCCGGCGAACCGGGCTTCGAAGGCGCGCAGACCGGCGGCGAATGCCGCGTCTATTTCAACAATATCACCGCGGTGGATTCGACCGAGCTGCTCGATATGGCGTCGGTACGCCTGAAGAGGATCATCGATCGGGCTGGCGGTATCGAAGCGATTAAGAGCAACCCCGAACAGATCCCCGAAGTCCACATTCGCGGTGACCAGAACGCTCCGTGGCGCTGCGTCGCAGGCGTGGTGGCAAACGTTCAGTACGCCGGCTATCCGACCGTCGGCTTCATCTCGACGCCGGTCGATCCCAACGGCTGATCGCCGACGGACCAACTTTTTCAGGAGTAACCCAAAATGTCCATGTCAGGTGGTAGCGACGATGGCGAACCGATGATGGAAATGAACACGACGCCGCTGATCGACGTCATGCTCGTTCTGCTCATCATGTTCATCATCACCATCCCGGTGGCAACCCACGCGATCAACATCGATTTGCCGGCGCCCACGCCGCCGCCGCTGGTGCCGCCGCCGAAGAACGACAAGAACAAGGTGTCGGTGACACCTTCGAATGTTATCACGTGGAACAATCAGCCGGTCGATCAAGGCCAGTTGCTGTACCAATTGCAGGCGACTCTCGCCATCAAGCCTGAGCCTGAGCTGCAGTTTCAGCCTGATCCGCAGGCGTCTTATGATACCACCGCCAAGGTGCTGAATATCATTAAGGGTTCGGGCGTGTCGGCCTTCGGGTTTGTAGGCAACGAGCAATTCATTCAATTTGGCAAGAGCCCGAGCGAGCCTGCGGCAAAGTAAGCTCAAGCCAAAACATGCAAATATCCCAAGGGGGCGGAGCAATCCGTCCCCTTTTGCATATGCGAAAGGCGGCGATCACGGCGCAGAGGCCCTCAACCTGTTATCGCCACCAACCGCTGGGCACCAGTCTGCGCGCTAAAGTCAGCTAGTGGGCGACTTCCTCGGCCGGGTCAGTCCGCATTGCCGCCCCGGCCAATCCTTCAGCCTCAAGCAGCAGCGCTTCATCGGCCATGCCCTGCGGCACCGCTTCACGGCCGATCATGACCAGCACCGGCACCGCCAGCGGGCTGACCCGGTCAAGCCGCACATGGCGCAATTCGTGCCGGGCGCGCTCGAGCAGTGCGGCCAGCCGCCCGACGTCGGTCATCCGGGCGCGGGCATCGGCCCAGGCGGCCTCGATCAGCAGATGATCGGGCTCGTATTTGCGCAGCACATCGTAGATCAAGTCGGTCGAAAAGGTTACCTGCCGCCCGGTCTTGCGGTTGCCCGGCTGCTGGCGCTCGACCAGTCCGGAGATTACCGCCACCTCGCGGAAGGCGCGGCGCAGCAGGTAACTGTCTTGCACCCAGGCGGCGAATTCATCCCCCAAGATTTCTGGCGATAGCAGCGCTCCGGGATCGTCCACCGCGCGCAAGCCCCACACCGCCAAGGCATAGTCATTGGCGATGAAGCCCAGCGGCAGCAGCCCGCGCTGCTCCATCCGCCGGGTCAGCAGCATTCCCAGTGACTGGTTGGCCGGCCAGCCTTCAAAGGTATAAAACACTGTGTAGTGCCGCCCACCATGCGGAAAGCTCTCAACCAGCAGCGTGCCCGGCGCAGGCAGTTCAGAGCGCCAGTCCTGCACTTCGAGCCATTCGCGCACGTCATCGGGAAACCGGCCCCAACCCGCGCGGTCAGCCAGCAACGCCTGGACCCGGCCCGACAAATGCGTGGTCATCGCCAAGCGTTGCCCCATGTAACTGGGGATCTGACCATTCTTCTTCGCCGCCCGCACCACCAGCGAGGTGTCGCGCATTGCTTCTATTTCGAGATCGAGCCCGGCGAAACGGATCGTGTCGCCGGGGCGCAGGCTGGCCGCGAAGCTTTCATCGACCCGGCCGAGCGAGCGCCCGCGCCGGAACACCACCTCGATCATCTCGCTGTCGACAATGATCCCGGCGTTGAGCCGGAACCGCGCGGCCTGCTGCGGATGAGTCAGCCGCCACACTTCGTTCCCTTCGGCATCCTTGCTTGGCGTGATCCGGCGGAAGCGGTCATAGGCCTTGAGCGCATAGCCGCCTGTCGCGACGAATTGCAGCACCCGGTCCCACTGGGCCTCATCCAACCAAGCATAGGCAAGCGAGCTACGCACCTCATTCAGCAATGCGGCGGCATTGAATGCCCCCGCACAGACGCAAACCATCACGTGCTGCGCCAGCACGTCGAGCCCCCCGGCGCGAAACACCTCGCCATCACGCTGGCCCTCGGCGACCGCCTGCATGGCTGCCATCGCCTCAAGGAATTCAAACCGGTTGCCCGGAACCAGCAAGGCGCGGCTAGCCTGGTCAAGCCGGTGATTGGCGCGGCCGATGCGTTGGAGCAGCCGCGACGAGCCCTTGGGCGCGCCCATCTGCACCACCAGGTCGATATCGCCCCAATCGACCCCCAGATCGAGGCTGGCGGTGGCGACCAATGCCCGCAGTTCCCCGCGCGCCATCGCCCCTTCGACCTTGCGCCGCGCTTCTTTCGATAGCGAGCCGTGGTGAATGCCAATCGGCAAGTGGTCGGCATTGGCTTCCCACAGCTTCTGGAAGATGAACTCGGCCAGAAACCGCGTGTTGCAGAACACCAGCGTGGTGCGATTGGCGCGGATCGCCTCGATCAGCTGCGGCACTGCCCAGGCGGCGGCGTGCCCGCCCCATGGCACCCGGGCATCCTCGGGCAGCAGGATCGAGAGCTCGGGCGGAGCCCCAGCCTCGCCCAGCACAAAGGCAACACTATCAAGCTCTCCCCACGGCGCGAGCCAGCCGCGAAAGGCGTCGGGATCGGCCAGGGTGGCAGATAGAGCGGCGCGCTGGAGACCCGGCGACAAGGCTTGCAGCCGGGTCAGTGCGAGCGCCAGCAGATCGCCGCGCTTGGTCGGCGCGCAGGCGTGGACCTCGACGATCACCACCCGCTTGAGAGTCGAGAACAGTCCGGCTGCCTCGGGAAAGGACAGCAGCAGCGAGAGCGATTCGGGCGTGGTCAGCAGCACATGCGGCGGCTTGACCCGTTGCCGCGCCTTGCGCTCGGACGGCGTATCGCCGCTGCGCACCTCGACCCGCATCGTGAGCCCGAGCTCCTCCACCGGGGTCAGCAGGTTGCGCGGCACTTCGGGCGCGAGCGCTTTCAGCGGCGAGACGTAAAGCGTGTGCAGGCCCTCTGGCGGCGGCGCACCGTCCAGCCGCGAGG
>JANOTT010000082.1:0-11319 GCA_031416535.1 Novosphingobium sp.
ACCGATGACCACGATTCCCACCCCGCCGCGACTGGCCCCGATCGACGTGGGTCCGGTGCGGATTGACTGTCCGGTGATCCTCGCCCCGATGACCGGGGTGACCGATCTGCCGTTCCGCCGACTGGTGCGCCGGTTCGGCTCAGGGCTCAATGTAACCGAGATGATTGCCAGCCCGGCGGCGATCCGCGAAACCCGCCAGTCGCTGCAAAAGGCGCAGTGGGACGCGATCGAGGAGCCGGTATCGATGCAGCTGGTCGGCTGCGATCCCGCGCAGATGGCCGAAGCGGCCAAGTTGCAGCAAGATCGCGGTGCGGCGATCATCGATATCAATATGGGCTGCCCGGTCAAAAAAGTGGTCAACGGCGATGCCGGCTCGGCCTTGATGCGCGACTTGCCGCTGGCCACCGCGCTGATCGCGGCAACGGTCAAGGCGGTCGATGTCCCGGTCACGGTCAAGATGCGGATGGGCTGGTGCCATGACAGCCTCAATGCCCCCGAACTGGCGCGCATTGCCGAGGACCTGGGCGCAAAAATGATCTCGGTCCACGGCCGCACCCGCAACCAGATGTACCGCGGCGAGGCCGACTGGGCGTTTGTCCGCTCGGTCAAGGACGCGGTCAGCATCCCGGTGATCGTCAACGGCGATATCTGCACCATCGATGATGCGGCGCGCGCGCTCGATCAATCGGGCGCCGATGGCGTGATGATCGGGCGCGGGGCCTATGGCCGGCCGTGGTTCCTTGCGCAGGTGATGCACTGGCTGCGCACCGGCGAGAAGCAACCCGACCCGGATACCGACAGTCTGTTTGCGGTGCTGCTCGAGCATTACGATGCGATGCTCGAACTCTACGGCAAGGTCACCGGGGTCAACATGGCGCGCAAGCACCTGGCTTGGTACACGCGCGGGCTGCACGGTTCGGCGGCGTTCCGAAATCAGGTCAACTTCATCGATGATCCGGCTGAAGTCGTTCGGCAACTGCACGTATTTTTCGGCCCATTCCTGAGCCGCCAGGCGGCCTGATGCCAGACGCTTCGCGCCAGCTTGCCAGCCTGTCGCACGCGGTCCTGCTGCTTTCGCCGGGGCAGGCGGTGGCGGCGGCCAACCCGGCGGCAGAGCAATTGCTCGGGCAGAGTTTCCGCCGGCTGGCGGGGCGCGCGATCGGCGAACATCTGCGCTTCGACGAACCTCTGCTGGCGGCGCGGATCGCCGAGACCGATGCCCAGCTCTCGGCGCGCGCGACCGGCGTACACGTGGTGGGGCAGGGGCCACGCCGGGTCGATGTGACGGTCGGGCCGATAATCGACCAGCCCGGCTGGCAGGTGCTGACGCTGCACGATATCGGCGGCGCTGAAGCGATGCGCAAAACGCAAGGTGCGGGCGATGACAACGTGCTGCGCGCGCCCGAAGTGCTGGCGCATGAAATCAAGAATCCGCTGGCCGGAATCCGCGGCGCGGCGCAATTGCTCGCACGCAAGCTTGGCGGCAACGATCTGGCGCTGACCAGCTTGATCACAGACGAAGTGGACCGCATCGCCAAGCTGATCGATCAGATGCAATCGCTTTCGCGCCGCACCGCGACCGATTTGCAGCCCTGCAATTTGCACGAAGCCGTGCGCCGCGCGCGCGCCGTGATCGAGGCGGGTGGCAAATCGCCGGTCATCGCCGAAGAGTTCGATCCCTCGCTGCCCCCGGTGCTCGGCAATGTCGATGCGCTGGTGCAGGTGATGATCAACCTGTTCGCCAATGCTGCCGAGGCGATTGGCCCGACCGATAATCCGAAGATCGTGGTGCGCACGCGGTTTGCCAGTGGCCTGCAGCTTCACCGCCCGTCGGATGGCAGCGCGGTCCGGCTGCCAATCGAACTCAGGGTCAGCGACAATGGACCCGGGATCGACGCGGCCTTGCGCGATCACATTTTTGAACCGTTCGTCACCTCCAAGAAAAGCGGGCAGGGGCTGGGTTTGGCATTGGTGCGCCGCCTGGTCGGGGACATGAACGGGCGGGTGACGTACGAGCGCGACGAGGCACAGGGCTGGACGCATTTCCGCGTCCATTTGCCCATCGCCGTCCAGCGCCGCCGCGCGCTGCGCGAGGCGGCGGCATGAGCGTGCTGCTGGTCGAGGACGACGCCTCGATCGCGCTGGTGATTACCGCCGCGCTCGAAGCCGAAGCGTTTGTCGTCACCTGCTGCGATTCGATTGCCGAGCGCGACCGGCTGCTGTCGGCGCACACTTATGCCGCAATGGTGACCGACGTCATGCTGACCGACGGCGACGGGATCGAAACCATCGAGGCGGTGCGAAAGCTTGCGCCGGGCATGCCGATCATCATTCTCTCGGCCCAAAATACGCTCGATACGGCCGTGCGCGCGAGCGACACCGGGGCCTTTGAATATTTCCCCAAGCCGTTCGATCTCGACGAACTGGTGCGCACGGTTCGCGCCGCGGTGGGCAATGCGGCTGCGCGCGAGGATGAGACCGCCCAAGCGCCGCCGGCCGGTCTGCCGCTGGTCGGCCGGTCCGCACCGATGCAAGCGGTTTACCGGATGATCACGCGGGTGCTGCGTAACGATCTGACCGTGCTGGTGCTGGGCGAAAGCGGCACCGGGAAAGAACTGGTGGCCGAGGCGATCCATCAGTTGGGCCAGCGCAAGGCCGGGCCGTTCGTCGCGGTCAATACCGCCGCGATTCCTGCCGAATTGATCGAGAGCGAGCTGTTCGGCCACGAGAAGGGCGCGTTTACCGGCGCGGTGGCGCGGCACGTGGGCAAGTTTGAACAAGCGCAGGGCGGCACGCTGTTCCTCGACGAGATTGGCGATATGCCGATCGCCGCCCAGACGCGGTTGCTGCGCGCGCTGCAAGCGGGCCAGATCCGCCGCGTGGGTGGCCGCGAGGAGATTGCGGTCGATGTGCGGATTGTCGCTGCGACCAATCGCGACCTGGCCCCGCTGATCGCTGCCGGTGCGTTCCGTGAAGACCTGTTCTACCGGCTCAACGTCGTGCCGATTACCTTGCCGCCGCTGCGCGAGCGGCCCGACGATGTGCCCGCGCTGGCGCGGCATTTCCTCCAGCTGGCTGCCGCCGAAGGGCTGCCCCGCCGCCAGTTGAGCGATGGCGCCGTGGCGTTGCTGTCGCGCCAACCCTGGCGCGGGAACGTGCGCGAACTGCGCAATTTCATCTTCCGGCTGGCGCTGCTGGCGCGCGAGGACCGGATCGGCAGCGCCGCGCTCGAGCCGCTGCTCGGCGCCGCGCCGGGCGAGCAGGAGCCGGGCGAGGGAACCAGTCTGGACGACGCTGTGGCGCACTGGCTCCGCGACCATCCGCCGGCCTCCGGGGCGGTCTATGATGCCGCGCTGGCCGCGTTCGAACGCCCGTTGTTTGAGGCAGTGCTGCGGCAAACCGGCGGCAACCAGCTGCGCGCCGCCCAGCATTTGGGAATTAACCGCAACACCTTGCGCAAACGTCTGACCGAATTGGCGATCGATCCGGCCTTGCTGCAGCGCTGAACCGGGCGCCCAGCAAGGCGAATTGACTTGCATAAAAGCAACAGTGGTGTTGTAATCGAGCAACGATGGTGGAAGCAAACGTCACCGCGCGCAACCGGGCCTGGCCCCGGTTATGGCGCAGGATTCAGGTCGCAGTGCGGCGTTCCAACTTGTTCCCGATCCTTGAAGTGGGCGCGGCCATTGCCTTTGTGGTGATGACCGGGATCACCTGGTATGCCGTCAGTGCGCAGTTCGGCCGCGGACAGATGTTGCCCACCGACCTGACCGCCAGCTTATTGGTTGGCACGCTGGTTCCGGCAATGGCGCTCCTGGTTTTGCTGGGGCGCCGGATTGCCTTGCAACGCGCCGCCGAAGACGTCGGGCGCAGTGGGCAGTTGCACGTCCGGCTGGTGTTCCTGTTCTCGCTGATCGCAGCGGTACCGACCTTGTTGGTGGTGATCTTCGCTTCGTTCCTGTTCCAGTCAGGGGTCGAATTCTGGTTCTCGGACAAGTCGCGCGGGTTGCTCGAAAACGCCAACCAGCTGGCGCGCGGGTATTACGAGCAGACGCAAAAGGACATGGAATACGAAACGCTGGCGATGGCTGCCGATCTGGGCGATTTCCTCAGCCAGGAAACAATCGCCAGTCCGGCCTTTCCCGAATATTATTCGTATCAGGTCCACCACCGCAAACTCGACGTTTCGACGATCCTGCAAAAAGGCCAGGACGGCGTGCTGCGCCGTCCGGCGATTGCCAGCGGCCCGATGACCTTGAGCGAAAACGTCTCGGCCGATGTGCTGCGCCAACTCGATCGGGGCGAACGGATCGTGGTCAGTTCGACCGCAAATTCGATCCAGGCGGTCACCCCGATCGATCGCCGCGCGGGAATCTATCTTTACACCGAACGCAAGTCCGATCTGCTTTCGGCTGGGCATGCGCAGAATATCGTCCGGGCTTATGACGAGCTCACCCAGCGCACGCGGATTCAGCAATTGCGGTTTAACGTGGCGCTGTTCGTTGCCAGTCTGGCGCTGGTCGGCCTGTCGGTGTGGTTCGCGCTGCGGTTCGCTGACCGGCAAGTGAAACCGCTCTACGATCTGGTCGACGCCGCCCGTCAGGTTGGCGCGGGCAATTTCACCATGCGGGTCGAAGGGCGCACCGGGGCCGACGAGATCGGATTGCTCAACCGTGCCTTCAACCGGATGACCCAGCAGCTTGAAAAGCAAAACCACGCCCTGGTCGGGGCTAACCAGCAACTGGATGAGCGGCGCGCGTTCACCGAAGCGGTGCTCGAATCGGTTACTGCCGGGATCATCAGCACCAATGCCCGCGGCGAAATCCGCCTGATGAACAGTTCCGCGCACAAGTTGCTGCTCGACCGCGAAGCCGCGCCACCGATCGGCGCCCGGCTGGCTACCATCGCCCCGCAGATTTCCAGCCTCGCCGAAAGCGGCACGGACGGCGGGATCGTGCAATACTCAAAAGGCAGCGAGTTGCTCACCCTGGCGGTCAAGTCGACCCGCTCGGCCGCGGGCGATGTGATCACATTCGAGGACATTACCCGCCAGCTGATCGATCAGCGCCAGGCGGCCTGGTCCGACGTGGCACGGCGCATCGCGCACGAGATCAAGAACCCCTTGACCCCGATCCAGCTCGCCACCGAACGGCTCAAACGGCGTTACCGCAAGCAGCTGACCGCCGATGGCGAACTGTTCGAGGAACTGACCGGGACGATCATTCGCCAGGTCGGTGAGTTGCGCCGGATGGTCGACGAATTTTCATCCTTTGCGCGGTTGCCAAAGCCGGTTTTCCGCGGGGAGGACCCAGTCGATCTGGCGCGGCAGGCACTGTTCTTGCAGGAGGTCGCACGCCCCGAAATCAACTTCACCTTCGCCGCCGATGGCGATCTCGGGATCGTCGCCTGCGACCGGCACCAATTCGGCCAGGCCATGACCAACGTGCTTAAAAATGCCATCGAAGCGGTTGAAGCGCGGCAAAAGCAGGAAGACGAGACGTGGCGGGGGCGGATCACCGTCACGCTCAAGGGCGGACTTGAAGATGTCCTGGTAACCATTGCCGACAACGGCATCGGCCTGCCGCAGGACCGTGAACGGATCGTCGAGCCCTATGTAACCACGCGCGAAAAGGGCACCGGGCTCGGCCTCGCGATCGTCAACAAGATCGTCGAGGAGCATGGCGGCGAAATGAGCTTTGCGCCCGGCGATCCGGATGGAGCCGTCGTGACGATGCGCTTTGCGCGCGATCCGCTGGAGGCCCAGCGCGGCTCCGAAGCGGCTGAATAAACGAATTTGTGAACCGAGGTAAGACTGATGGCGCTCGAAATTCTGATCGTAGATGACGAACGCGATATTCGCGATCTCGTGGCCGGCGTGCTGAGTGATGAGGGGTACGAGTGCCGCACAGCCGGTGACAGTACTTCGGCGCTGGCAATGATCGACGAGCGGCGGCCCAGTCTGGTGCTGCTCGATGTGTGGCTGCACGGCAGCCCGATGGACGGGCTCGAAGTGCTCGACGCGATCAAGAGCCGCGAGCCCGATCTGCCGGTGCTCATTTTTTCCGGCCACGGCAATATCGATACCGCAGTGTCAGCGATCGGCCGGGGCGCGATGGACTTCATCGAAAAGCCGTTCGAGGCGGAACATCTGCTCTTGCTGGTCGGACGCGCGACCGAGACCGAGCGGTTGCGGCGCGAAAATGCCCGGCTGCGCGAAGGCTTTGTCACGGCGGACGAATTTACCGGCAACAGCTCGGCGATCAACCAGGTGCGGGCCACGCTCAAGCGGGTCGCGAACACCGGCAGCCGGCTGTTGATCACCGGCCCGGGCGGATCGGGCAAAGAAGTCGCCGCGCGGCTGTTGCATAGCTGGAGCGGCCGCGCTGAGCATGCCTTCGTTACGGTCAATTCGGCGCGGATCACCCCCGAACGCTTCGAACAGGAGCTATTCGGCGAGGAAGCCAATGGCAAGCTGGTGCGTGCGGGACTGCTCGAAATGGCCGACGGCGGAACGCTTTACCTCGATGAGGTCGCCGACATGCCGCTCTCGACCCAGGCGCGCATTTTGCGGGTGTTGACCGAGCAAGCGTTTGTGCGGGTGGGCGGAAACCGCCAGATCCGCGTTGATGTCAGGGTCGTATCTTCGACCGCGCGCGCGCTAGAGCGCGAAATCTCCGATCGCCGGTTCCGCGAAGATCTGTTCTACCGCCTCAACGTGGTGCCGGTGACGATCCCCTCGCTGGCCGAACGGCGAGATGACATTCCGATGCTGGTCGATCACTTCTTCGCACGCTTTGCCTCCGACCAGGGCGTGCCGCCGCCCGAGGTCAGCATTGAGGCGATGGCGGCGCTGCAAAGCTATGAATGGCCGGGAAATGTCCGCCAGTTACGCAACGTGGTCGAGCGCACGATCATCCTCACCCCGCGCGACCGGCTCGCGCGGATCGAAGCTGATATGCTGCCTAGTGAAGTGCTATCGGGCCGGATCAGCGGCGAGAGCGGAATGCCCTCGCTGATGGGAGTCCCGCTGCGTGAAGCCCGCGAAAACTTCGAGCGCGAATACCTGCGGGTACAAATTCGTCGGTTCTCGGGAAATATTTCGCGCACCGCGAGTTTCATCGGCATGGAACGTTCGGCCTTGCACCGCAAACTCAAGTTGTTGGGTATGGTCGATCGCCGCGACGACGACGATAATGGTGAAATTGAAGTGCAGGTTTGACGCAGCCATGTAACATTAAGTGCGTTTACGCAGGGCTCACACTGCGGTAGTATTTGAAGCTGATTACCGGTCCTCCGTTCGCAGGTTGGGCCAGATTGCGGACCGTATCGGCGGCCGCCAATAAACAAGAAGGATAAGTTCGATGACCTCACGGACACTTACGGCACGCCCGCGCGCGGCCAAGGAAGACGACGAAATGGAAGCGGCCGCACCGGTTGTGGCGCTTGGCCCGGTGACTGGCCCGGCGACTGGCAAGGGCCAGAACCTGCAGGATCAGTTCCTCAATCTGCTTCGCAAGAACAAGGTCCCGGTGACCATGTTCCTGGTCAAGGGCGTCAAATTGCAGGGCATCATCACCTGGTTTGACAACTTCTCGATCCTGCTGCGCCGCGATGGGCAGGCCCAACTGGTTTATAAGCACGCGGTCTCTACCATCATGCCCAGCCTGCCCCTCGATGCTGCTCAGTTCGGCAGCGCAGTCGAAGGCGGCAAGAAAATCCGGCTGCTACAGGACGTGTTTCTGTCGAGCGTGCGGGAGAGCGGCGTGCAGGTCACCATGTTCCTGGTCAACGGCGTGATGCTGCAGGGGCGGGTCGCGGCGTTTGACCTGTTCTGCATGCTGCTTGAGCGCGAAGGCTATGTGCAACTGGCTTACAAGCATGCGGTCTCGACCATCCAGCCGCTCACCCCGATCGACCTGATGGGTGACAGCGACGAAGGCGAACAGACCTGATTTTCGGAGAAGAAACCGCTGGCGACGTGTCGCGCGGTGCGCGCGCATTGATCGTCTATCCTGAATTCCGGGGCAGGGGCGGCGCATCGAGCGACAGCGCCGCGCGGCTGGAAGAAGCGCGCGGGCTCGCGCTGGCGATTGGCCTGGTGGTGGTTGACGCGTTCGCGATCCCGATCCGCGAAGCCCGCGCGGCAACGCTGTTCGGCGAAGGCCAGATCGCCAATATCGCGCTCGCCTGCAATCAGGACGAAGCCGGACTGGTGATCGTCGATGGCAGCCTGTCGGCGATCCAGCAGCGCAATCTGGAAGAAAAGCTCAAGCGCAAGGTGATCGACCGGACCGGGCTGATCCTCGAGATTTTCGGTGAGCGCGCCGCGACTGCCGAGGGGCGCTTGCAGGTTGAATTGGCGCACCTCGATTATCAGGCCGGGCGGCTGGTGCGCAGCTGGACTCACCTTGAGCGGCAGCGCGGCGGGTTCGGTTTCCTGGGCGGGCCGGGCGAAACCCAGATCGAGGCCGATCGCCGCCTGATCCGCGACCGCATGGCTAAATTGCGCCGCGAACTGGATCAGGTGCGCCGCACGCGCGGGCTCCACCGCAGCCGCCGTGAAAAGGCACCGTGGCCGGTGATCGCGCTGGTCGGCTATACCAATGCCGGCAAAAGCACGCTGTTCAACCGGCTGACCGGCGCCTCGGTGATGGCCGAAGACCTGCTGTTCGCCACGCTCGATCCGACCATGCGCAGCATCCGCCTGCCGGGGGTCGACAAGGCGATCCTGTCGGACACGGTGGGCTTCATTTCCGATCTTCCGACGCAGTTGGTGGCAGCCTTCCGGGCCACGCTCGAAGAGGTCATGGCCGCCGACGTGATCGTCCACGTGCGCGACATGGCGAACCCTGAAAGTCTGGCTCAGAAACAGCAGGTTCTGGTTATTTTGCAAGAACTCGGGCTGCTCGAGGCCGAGGGCGGTGAGCCGACCATTCCGCTGATCGAGGCGTGGAACAAGTGGGACCTGCTCGCGCCTGACCAGGCCACCGAATTGATGGGGCAGGTGCAGGCGCGCGGCGAGACGGTGGTGGTGCCGGTATCGGCGCTGACCGGAATGGGTTGCGACGCACTGTTAGAAGCAACCGCCAAGCTGTTAACGTTGCGGGCAAAGCTGCACAGCTTTGTGCTGCCGGTGCGCGACGGCCAGCGGCTGGCGTGGCTGCACGCGCACGGTGAGGTGGTTAGCGAGCATGAAGCCGGGGACGATGAGCGCGGACCCTTGCGGCGGCTCGAAGTGCGGCTCGATCCGCGCGAACTAGGCCGGTTTTCCCGGCTCTGACGCTTTGACGTCATTCCACAACGATTCCTGCTGATCGAGCGACAGCGCCGAGAATTGCTGCCCGCGCGCCTTGGCCAAGGCTTCCATCGCGCGGAACCGGCGCTCAAACTTGCGGTTGGCGGCGCGCAGTGCGTCCTCCGGCGCAATCCCGTAAGCGCGCACCACATTGACTGCGGCGAACAGCAGGTCGCCGGCTTCCTCGGTCTGATCGGCCAGGCTTTCGGCGGCGGCCAGCTCAGCCATTTCTTCATGCAGTTTCTCAGCTGGACCGACAAGATCAGGCCAATCGAAGCCGGTGCGCGCGGCGCGCTTCTGCAATTTTTCTGCGCGGAGCAGTGCGGGCAGAGCCTGCGCGACGCCGTCCAGCGTGCCGCTGGCACCGTTGGCTAGGCGTTCTTCGGCCTTGAGGCTTTCCCAGCGCGTTTCGCGCGATTGGCCCAGATCGGGAGCATCACCGAAGATGTGCGGATGGCGCGCTGCCATCTTCGCCGAAATCGCTTCGGCCACCGCGGTGAAATCGAACAGTCCGGCTTCCTGCGCGATGCGGGCGTGAAACACGACCTGCAGCAACAAATCGCCGAGTTCATCCTTGAGCGCGGCCATGTCATCGCGCTCGATCGCATCGGCGACTTCGTAGGCTTCCTCAATTGTGTATGGCGCGATCGAGGCAAAGCTTTGCGCCAGATCCCATTCGCAGCCGCGCGCAGGATCGCGCAAGTGGGCCATGATGGTCAGCAGCCGATCAAGGGCAGCGGCGGCGGCAGGGGGCACGGTTGCTTGGGACATTTCAGATTGATAATATATATTACACGCAAGTGCGAATAAGCTCCGCAGACCTTGCCGCAAAGCGTTATCCCGTGGGCGATGTTCGCAATAGTCCGCCGGTGCGCGCGTGGATGGATGAGCGAGCAAACTCGCCCTTATTACAGGCGCTTATGCGGCGGTCTAGGTGCAACCAAGCAAATCGATCTCCCGAAATATGCCCGTATGAATGGTGGTCTTGGGTCAATTTCGTTGACGAGTTAGAGAGGAAAATCGCTCGGCGCCGGGGAGGGGAGGGGCAGCCGCTCTCCAAGTCCACGATTCGCCGGATCAGCCGCCTGTCGTCCGCGCTCCGCAGCGAGCTAGCCGATAATCGACCGGGGCTGCTTACTTAAGCCGTGGCCAATCGCGCTTCATCCCCAATACGCCGCTGCACCGACCACCCGTCAGGCGATCGACGGCGCGCTTACGACGGTAGGATGAACGCTCGCGGGCTCAAGCGCGTCTCGGTTTTGGTTCCAGCTGAACACATTGAGGCAGTTAAATCGCTAGCGCGACAGCTTCGAATCCAAAAGGCCGTTGCTCGTGATTGACTGGGTCACCTGCCGCCTTCCGTGCTTGCTTCCTGCGCCAATCGCGGGCGGTTGGACCGTCAAGCTTAATCAGGACGGCAGCGAGCGTTCCCGCACACCCCATCGGCTTTCTATCGAAGGCAGCCATTCTTCCTCGCTTACCATCCGCGCGCCGTCGCGAACCGAGCTAGAAATTAGCGGCAACGTCGCGAAGTGGTTGCAGGGTCACAATCTCTACGGCTCTGACGATCTGCAAGCGCTCCTTTGGGCGACACTCCAGCGCCTCGAGCCGCATCTCGGCGGCGATCTTGCCTCTATCGGTTTTGCGTCCCCAGCGGCCCTTTCAGATGGCATTTTGACTCGCGTGGACTGCACCGAAATGCTGCAACTTCAGTCCCCGGCAGACGTCTTGTCATGGATCCGCTCAGCTTACGCCACGGGATCTGCCTCGCGTCGCGGGCGCGGAGTTATGCGCGAAGGAACGCTCATCTTTGGCGACGCTCAGGGAAAAAGTTTTACCCGTTGGCAGATCGTGATATACGCCAAGGGGCAGGAAATCGAAGCACACCCGCTGCCTGCACCGATGAAGGACGACGCAGAAGTCACCCAGTGGACTAAAAGATGTTTGCGTGTCGAAGTCAGGTTTGGACGTTTAGAGCTACAGAAGCTCGACCTTAGGAATGTGGGTCAGTGGACCTCCGCCGC
>JANOTT010000083.1:0-1809 GCA_031416535.1 Novosphingobium sp.
ACTTTGGTCGCGGTCGGGAAAAACGCCCCGAACGCGACATAATCAGCTCCGACATCGCCTGCTTCCATCGCCAGATGGCGGCTGGCGTGGCAAGTTACCCCGATCTGCGCTTCGCGGCCCAAGGCGGCGCGGGCATCGGCCACGCTGCCGTCGGACTGGCCCAGATGCACCCCGTCGGCGCCCAACCGCTTGGCGAGGCCAATCGCATCGTTGACGATAAAGGTGACATCGCGCGCGGCGCACAATTCCTGCAACGGCTCTGCCAGCCGCGCGGCGGCGTGTTCGTCGAGCCCTTTGACGCGGAACTGGAACGCGGCAACCGGCGCGGCATCAAGCGCGCGCGCCAGCCGATCAGGGAAAGCGCCCGAAACGTCGAGCGGCGAAATCAGGTAAAGCTGGCAGTTGGACATCGCTGCCTCCTATCCTGCCTGCCCGCGCCCGCCAAGTGTTCGGAACGCGTTCAGGTTTAAAGCGTTAAATGTGAACGATGATCAAACAACCCTTCGCGCTCGCGCTGACCGCCGTGCTGCTCGCCGGCTGCGTCACCACCCGGACCAACGACGATGGCTCGGTTGACGCCAGGTTGGGCCAGACGGTAAATGTCGGCGGCCCCAGAGTCACGCCGCTGGCCGTGCTCGAAGACAGCCGCTGCCCGATGGAGGCGCGCTGCATCTGGGCCGGGCGGGTCCGGCTGAGCGTGCGCGTGACCACTGGCGCCGGCAGCACGGTGCGCGAACTGGCCAGCGACAAGCCGCTGCAGGTCGCTGGCGGTCAGCTCATCCTGCAAGGCGTGATGCCGCCGCGCAGCACCCAGCGCACGATTGCGCCCAGCGACTATCGCTTCACGCTGCATTACAACCGCGGACTTTAGGCCTTTTTGACCACCGATCCGGTGTAGATCGCATCGATCGCCTCACCCAGCGCGGCGTCGAATTCCCCATCGCTCATCGGCGCGCGCAAGTCTTCGAGCAGCGCGCGGCTGAAGCTGGCAATGATCCCGTGATTCTTGGCGAGTTCGGCGCAGGCCTCGGGGCGCTGATAGCCGCCCGACAGCGCGACCACCCGCAGCACCTTTGGGTGCGCGACCAGCACATCGAACGTTCCCGGTACGACCGGGAGCGACAGCTTGAGCATGACTTGCTGGTCGATGCCAGCCAGCGCCTTGAGGATTTCATCGCGCAGGATCGTGTCGCACTCGGCACGGCTGGCGCTCTTGATGTTCACCTCGGGCTCGAGGATCGGCATCATCGCGCGGGCGAGCACCTGCTGGGCGACTTCGAACTGCTGCGTGACGATTCCCGCAATTCCCTCCGCGTCCGCTGAATTGATCACCGAGCGTTCCTTGGTGCCGTACACCCCCAGCGCCTTTGACCGTTCGAGCAGCACATCCAGTTCGGGCATCGGCTTCATCAGCTGGACGCCGTACGCTTCGTCTTCGAGCCCTTTGTCGATCTTGATGAACGGGACGATGCCCTTGGTGATCAGCGCGGCGGGAACAGAAGTATCATCAACGCTGCCGTCCATCGTCCGCTCGAACAGGATCGCGCCAAGCACTTTCTCGCCGGTAAACATTTTCGAGCGGATAATCCGGCAGCGCATTTCGTGAATCAGGCCGTACATTTCGGCCTCATCATTCCACGCCCCGGCCTCGATGCCGTAACCCGCCAACGCCTTGGGGGTCGACCCGCCCGACTGGTCGAGCGCGGCGATGAAGCCCTTCCCGGCGGCAATCTTGGCGGTCATTTCGGCACTGTTCATGGCTGGATTCCCTGCATTCACATACGTATGTAAGTCGCGCCCATAGCCGCC
>JANOTT010000084.1:0-7214 GCA_031416535.1 Novosphingobium sp.
CGTAGCCCCCCTCTCCCCTGAAGGGGAGAGGGAGCAGGAACCCCGCGCCCTCGCCTATCGCCTCGGCCGCACCGCCGCGCTCGACCGCCTGCTCCTCACCGGCCAAAGCATCGCCCCGCTCGGCGGCTGGGAGATCCCCACCTTCCCGCTCAAAGGCGGGCAGATCGTCGCACGCGGGGTCAAGGCCGGGCCCGAAGTGGCGCGGGTGCTGAAGGCGGTTGAGGCGCGGTGGGTGGAGGAAGGGTTTCCAGATGCCGAAAGGGCCAACGCGCTGCTGGCAGAGGAACTAGGCAAATCATGAGCGATATCTCGCTCAGTGACTACTTGCTGGGGCAACCGGTTATTCTCGCCGCGCTCGCCGCCCTGCTTGTCGCGGCAGCGGGGTGGATGACCGAGCAGAGCCACCCTACGCTGGGTCAGCGGCTGCGGTTTGCGGGGTATCTCGGGTTACTCGTAACCAGTGCACTCATCGCGGTCGATGCCGCCCGGCGAGCCGAGCATTCGGACGCCGCGTTTGACTTGATACCTTCAATCCAAGCGCGGGTCAGCGGCACTGAGACTATAATACCGCTTGGTCCTGATGGCCATTACCACGCCGTGCTGACCATCAACGGCCATCAAGTGCCAGCGATGATCGACACCGGGGCATCGTTCACTTCGCTTGAAGAGGCGGCCGCGGAACCTCTTGTCCTCGCTCCCAACCCAGGGCGACTACCAACCGAGCTATCTACCGCAAACGGTGTCATCTTGGCCCGCTTCGGCATTGCTCGAGAGCTCAAGCTAGGCAGCGTCACCGTTGTCGATGCCGAGATTGCAATCACCCCGAATACGCAGTCCCCGCAAGCCGTGGTTGGGATGAACCTGCTTTCGAAGCTCGCCAGCTGGCGGGTCGAGCAAGGCGAACTGCACCTGGTTCCGGCAAACTAAATCGGGTCAGGGATTGGCAGATCAGAACCGGTTATTCCTCGGAAAACCCGTGGGCGGCAACCTTCCCGCTGCCCCGCGCGCGACCTTCCACATCACCGCGTCCTTCTCCGTCCGCGTGCGGCCGGTATCCCCGCCCATCGTCCAGCTTAGCCCATCCTCCAGCCGCAGCGTGATCGCATCGGCCAGCCCGCCGTCGCGGTAGCGTTGCAGGGTTACGCCCTGGCCTTTGGTCATCACCGGCATTTCCGACAATGTGAAGATCACCAGTTTGCGGTTATCGCCGACCACCGCGATGTGATCGTGCTGCGCGGGAATATCGCGCACCACGCTGAGCTTGACCCCGGGCTTGGTGGTCATCACGCCGCGCCCCTTTCGGGTTTCGGCGAGCAGTTCGTCGGCCTCGGCCACGAACCCGCGCCCGGCACTGGAGGCGAGCAGCAACTGCGCCTTGGGTTTGTACACCATGACCGCAATGATCGCTGCCTCGGCATCGATATCGAGCATCGTGCGCACCGGTTCGCCAAACCCGCGCGCGCCGGGCAATTTGTCCGCGCCAAGCGTGTAGAACCGGCCATTGTCGCAGGCGATCAGCAGCTTGTCGGTGGTCTGCGCGTGCAGCGCGAAGGCCGCGCCGTCGCCGTCCTTGTACTTGAAATCCTTGCCCAGCGGTTCGTGGCCCGAGGCCGCGCGGACCCAGCCCTTGGCCGACAGGATCACCGTTACCGGGGCCTTTTCGATCATCGCGTCCATGCTGAATTCGATTGTCGGTGCGGCTTCGGCGATGGTGGTGCGGCGCCGGCCGAGCGCGGTTTCTCCGGCATAATCCTTGCGCAAGGTCGCCAGATCGCGCTTGATCCGGGTGCGCTGGCGGGCCGGGCTTTCAAGCAGCTTGTTCAGCTCGTCCTGCTCGGCCTTGAGCGTGTCCAGCTCGCGCCGCAGTTCCATTTCCTCGAGCCGCCGCAGCGAGCGCAGCCGCATGTTGAGGATCGCTTCGGCCTGCCGGTCGTTCAGTGCGAACTCGGCCAACATCAGCACCTATGGCTCATCCAGGCTGCGGATAATCTCGATGATCCGGTCAAGGTTGAGGAAGGCGATGATATAGCCTTCGAGCAGCTCGAGCCGCGCCGCGATCTTGTCCAGCCGGTGCTGGCTGCGGCGGATCAGAATGTCGATCTGGCTCTTGAGCCATTCCTGCAGCAGCAGCTTGATCGACATTACGCCGGGGGTGCGGGTGTCATCGAGCACGTTGAGGTTGAGGCTGAACCGGGTTTCCAGATCGGTCAGCTTGAACAGGCTTTGCTTGAGCAGATCGGGATCGACGTTGCGGCTTTTGGGCACGAACACCAGCCGGATCGCCTCGTCGCTCTCGTCGCGAATGTCCTCGAGGATCGGCAGCTTCTTGTCGGCAATCAGCTGTGCGACCTGTTCGATCAGCTTGCCCTTGGCCAGCATGTAAGGGATTTCGCTAATCACCAGCTGCCATTGCCCGCCGGGCAAACGTTCGATCCCGCTGTCTTCCCAGGTGCCATCGTCCAGCCGCCCGGTCGAAAACCGCCCGCGCACCCGGATCGCGCCGCGTCCGGTGGCATAGGCGTGGCTGAGCGCCGCCGGGCTATCGACCACCACGCCGCCGGTGGCGAAATCGGGGCCGTGAAAAAGCTGCATCAGCTCGCCATGTTCGGCGGTGGGATGGTCGATCAGCAGCAAGGCCGCATCGATCACTTCGGCGACGTTGTGGCTGGGGATCGAGGTCGCCATGCCGACCGCGATCCCGCTCGAGCCATTGGCCAGCAGGTTGGGGAAAATCCCGGGGAAGATCTCGGGCTCTTCCTCCTCGCCGTTGTAGGTTGGGATGAAGTTGACCGTGCCTTCATCCAGCCCGGCCATCAGCTGGATCGCGGTCTTGGTCAGCCGGGCTTCGGTGTAGCGATAGGCGGCGGCGTTATCGCCGTCGATATTGCCGAAATTGCCCTGCCCTTCGACCAGCGGATAGCGCAGCGAGAACGGCTGCGCGAGCCGGACCATCGCATCGTAAACGCTCTGATCGCCGTGCGGGTGGTACTTGCCGATCACATCGCCCACCACCCGCGCGCTTTTCTTGAACGCATCGGTTGGATTGAGCTTCAACTGCCGCATCGCCCACAGCAGGCGGCGGTGCACCGGCTTCAGCCCATCGCGCAAATCGGGCAGCGAGCGCGCGGTGATCGTCGAGAGCGCATAGATCAGATAGCGCTCGGACAAGGCGCTGTCGAACGGCGCATCGACGATGGCATCGAAGGGATCAGGCTCGGTGGTCGGGGTGGTCATTGTTCAAGCGCCCTAGCAACGCGGTGAGCGGGGCGGAAGGCCGGAACGGGTTTTTCCGCCGTTCGTTTGCGCCATGTACCCCCCGAAAAACCGGAGTTTTCCAACATGACCAAGCGCGTCCTCATTCTTGCCGCCGATGGCTTCGAACAATCCGAACTGATGGACCCCAAGGCGGCGCTCGAAGCGGCCGGGTTCGAAACCGTGGTAGCCAGCTCCAATGCGGGCGTGATCAAGGGCTGGAAAGACAAGAACTGGGGCGACAGCGTGCCGGTCGATGCCCTGATCGCCGATGTTTCCGCAGCCGATTTCGATGCGCTGCTGCTGCCCGGCGGCCAGATGAACCCCGATATCCTGCGCATGGACGAAGCTGCGATCGATCTGGTCGAAGATTTCAACACTGCGGGCAAGCCGATTGCGGCGATCTGTCATGGGCCGTGGCTGCTGGCCGAAGCCGATATCCTCGATGGCCGCACGGTCACCGCGTGGCCCTCGGTGCGGACCGATCTGACCAATGCCGGGGCCACTGTGGTCGATCAGGAAGTGGCGGTTGACGGCAACCTGATCACCAGCCGCAAGCCCGACGACATCCCGGCCTTTTCCAAGGCACTGATCGACGCCCTGGCCTGATCACGCGGCCAACGCCATGCGGGCGGCCTAGCGCCGCCGCATGTCGTGGCTATCGCCGGGAATGCGCAACTCCAGCCCATCGAGCGCGGCGGTCAGTTCGATCTGACAGGCCAGCCGGCTGGTCGGGCGCACGTCGGCGGCAAGATCGAGCAGGTCTTCCTCGTCCTCGGTCGCGGGCGGAAGCTGGCCGAACCAGTCGCGCGCGACGATCACATGGCAGGTCGAGCACGCCATCTGGCCCTCGCACGTGCCTTCGAGCGGCAGGCCGGCAGCTTGCGCCAGCCTGAGCAATTGATCGCCTTCATTGCCATCGGCGGTGATCCGTTCATCGTTGGCGGTGATGAAAGTGACTTTGACCATACCTAATCCTGAGCCCGCGCGGCGGCATCGATCGCCCGGCAGGCGCTGACCAGTTCATCCAAAGTCGTATAGCGCCCGAAACCCAGCCGGATCGAGCTTTTGGCCTCGGCATCGCTCAGCCCGATGGCGCGCAGCACATGGCTCGGCCGCCCCGAACCGCTGGCGCAGGCCGATCCCGCAGAAAAGGCGATTGCACGGCATTCACTGATCAGCCGCGCTGCATCCAGCCCGTCTCGGCGCAGGTTGAGGTTGCCCAGCCAGCGCTGGTCCGCGCTGCCGTTGAGCGTCCAATCAGGCAGCACCGCGCGCGCCGCCGCCCACAGCACCGCGACGTGTGCGGCGTCCGCGTCGCGGTGCGCCAGCGCCAGCGCAGCGGCGGCGCCGAACCCAGCGCACAGCGCGGGCGAGACAGTGCCGGAGCGCAGCCCCCCTTCCTGCCCGCCACCATAAATCAGCGGCTGGAGCGCCACCCCGTCGCGCACCCACAGCGCGCCAATCCCCTTGGGCCCGTGCAGCTTGTGCGCCGACAGGGCGATCAGATCGGCCCCGGCGGGCGCAGCGAGCTTGCCGCCGCCCTGCACCGCATCGCACAGGAACAGCGCACCGATCTCATGCGCGCGCTCGGCCAGGCGCGTCACCGGCTGGACCGTGCCGATCTCGTTGTTGACCTGCATCACCGCGACCAGCTGGGTGCCCGGTGCGAGCGCCACCTCAGGATCGACCACACCGGCGCTGTCCACCGGCAGTTCGTGGACCTGCGCCACCGCCTGCGCAGTATCGAGCACTGCGGCGTGTTCGATTGCGGAAACAGCCATGTGACGGGCTTTGCTGCCCTGAATTGCCAAGTTCAACGCCTCGGTCGCCGAACCGGTAAACATCACGCGCCCGCCTGCTGGAAACAGCCCTGCCACTTGCTCGCGCGCCACCTCGACCGCCGCCTTGGCCGCCCGCCCAGCCGCGTGCGGGCTGTGCGGGTTGGCCGATCCGGCGGCGTCGAGCCACAGCAACATCGCCGCGCGCGCCTCGGGCGCAACCGGCGTGCTGGCTTGATAATCGAGGTAGGTCATCCCGCCACCGCGTGCCACGCGGCGATGAAGCTGTCGATCTCGGCGCGCGTGGTTTCGCGGCCCAGACTGACCCGGATCACCTCGTCCGCGTGCGGATAATGCATCGCTGCGAGCACGTGGCTGACCCGCAGCGAGCCCGATGAACAGGCGCTGCCCGCCGAAACCGCGAACCCCATGCCATCGAAGCGGATCAGCTGCGCATTGGCCGACTTGCCCGGCATCCGGTAGGCGGCGATCGCGGGCACCCGCGCGGCGGCTTCGCACACACTTTCGCCCCCCGCTGCGGTGATCGCCCGATCAAGCAGATCGCGCAAAGCCGCCGCCTGATCGAGCCAATCCGCGCCCGCTTCGAGCGCCGCCGCCAGCGCCAGCACCCCGGGCAGGTTCTCGGTCCCACCGCGATAGCCGCGTTCCTGCCCGCCGCCGGGGCGCAGCATCGCCCAGTCCCTGATCAGCAGCGCACCCACGCCCACCGGCCCGCCGCACTTGTGCGCCGCCAGCGCGATCAGATCAGCATCGGGCAAGGCCAGCTTGCCCGCGCTTTGCGCGCAATCGGCCAGCAGCAGCCCGCCCGCGCCGTGTACCGCCTCGGCCACTGCGGCGAGCGGCTGGATCACCCCGGTTTCGTTGTTGACGTGCTGCACTGCTACCAGTCCAGCCAGCGCGCATTCCGCCGGATCGACCAAGCCGAGCGCATCGACCGCAATCTTTGCCGCGCTGGCCGCATGGCGCAGCACTGCCTCGTGCTCGGCCGCGCTCACGCCGACCAGCGGTTGCACACAACCGGTGATCGCCAAGGCCAGCGCCTCGCTCGCGCCGCCGGTGAACACCACCTCGCCGCTCCACCCAAGCGCTGTCTTCACCCGCGCGCGCGCCTCTTCGAGCGCGGCCCGCGCCGCCCGCCCCGCCGCATGCGGACTGCTGGGATTGGCCCAGATCGCAAACCCGGCAAGCATCGCCTCGCGCGCTGCGGGCAGCAGCGGGGTGGTCGCGGCGTGGTCAAGGTAAATCGATTTGGCGGGCATTGTTCGCAAATGTTGCTTTTTAGGAGGTCATTTCTATATAGCCCCACTCTCTCATTCCCAGCACAAACTGGCCCGGCCGCCCGATTTCATCCGGACGCCGCGGAACGTGCGCCAGCAGACAGGTATCAAAGCCCATGCCCGCAGTGATTTTCCCCGGCCCCGAAGGCCGTCTTGAAGGCCGTTTCCAGCCCGCCTCGCGCCCGCGTGCGCCCGTCGCGATGATCCTGCATCCACACCCGCAAGCCGGCGGCACCATGAACGAGCGCATTACGATGGCGCTCTACAAGACCTTTCAGGCGCGCGGCTTCGCCACGCTGCGGTTCAACTTTCGCGGTGTCGGGCGGAGCCAGGGCAGCTTTGACAACGGCATTGGCGAGCTGTCCGATGCCGCCTCGGCGCTCGATTGGGTGCAGTCGATCCATCCCGAAGCCTCGACCACGTGGGTTGCGGGGGCCAGCTTTGGCGCGCTGATCGGGATGCAGTTGCTGATGCGCCGCCCGGAAATTCGCGGCTTCATCTCGATCGCGCCGCCGGCCAATATGTACGATTTCAGCTTCCTCGCGCCGTGCCCGGCCTCGGGCATCATCATCCAGGGCGTGGCCGACACGGTAGTCTCACCCAACTCGGTGCAGAAGCTGGTCGACAAACTGCGCACCCAGCGGCACATCACCATTCACCACGAGGAAATCCCGCGCGCCAACCATTTCTTCGAGAACGAGATGGGCGATCTGATGGGGTCGGTCGACAATTATCTCGACATGCGGCTGTCGCCCGATTGCCCAATTAAATAGCCGCCTACTTGAGCTGCTGTTTCACCGGCGCGGGGGGCCCCGCCGGGGGGACCCCCCCCCAAACGCCCCAAAAAAACCCCCCAAAAAACCCCCCGCGCCCAAAAAACACA
>JANOTT010000085.1:0-29127 GCA_031416535.1 Novosphingobium sp.
ATGCGGCGGGTCAACGCGCGGGTGTCGATGCCCGAGAGGCCGATCTTGCCCTTGGCCTTCAGCCAATCGCCCAGCGTGCCGGTGCTGCGGAAGTTGCTCGGCACGGTAACGTCCTCGCGCACCACACACCCGACCGCGCCATCGACCGCGCTTTCCAGATCCTCGTCGTTGACCCCGACATTGCCGATATGCGGGAAAGTGAAAGTGACGATCTGCCCGGCGTAGCTGGGATCGGTCAGTACTTCCTGATAGCCGGTCATCGCGGTGTTGAAGCACACCTCGCCCACCGCAGCGCCTTCCGCGCCAAATCCGCGGCCCCAGGCAACGTGGCCATCGGCGAGCACGAGGACTCCTGTCGCACCGGCAGGTTGCGGCGCGTGCAAGGTGGCGGCGTCGGCCATTTTATGGGCGCTCCGTTAGGCAGTTTTTCCAGCGATGTTGCTAAGGGATTGCGGCTAGAGAGTGCCTGCCCCAGCGTCAACCGTTGAAAAGCGAAAAATCGCCGCTAGGGACAAGCTTTCCCCATCTCAAAGGAAGTGATCAATGCTCCGCGACACGATCAAGGCCGCCCAGATCACCGCGATGAAGGCCGGCGATAAGCCGCGCGTCGCCGCCGTGCGGCTGATCCTGGCCAAGCTCAAGGACAAGGACATCGAACTGCGCACCGCAAGTTCAGTGCCCGACGACGATGTGCTGGTGGTCGATGTGCTGCAAAAGATGGCCAAGCAGCGCCGCGAATCGATTCTGATGTTCGAACAAGGCGGGCGGCAGGAACTGGCCGATGTCGAACATGGCGAACTCGCGGTGATCGCGGAATTTATGCCCAGTCAGATGAGCGAGGCCGACACGGTGGCCGCAATCGCCACGATCAAGGCCGAACTGGGCGCGGAGGGCATGAAAGACATGGGCAAAGTGATCGCTGAGCTGAAAGCGCGGCATGGGAGCCAGCTCGATATGGGCAAGGCCAGCGGTCTGGTGAAAGCGGCTTTGGGTCAGAACTCGTAGCGCCAACTCGTAGCGCCCAGCAAAATCCATCGTCATTGAGAGCGCAGCGAAGCAATCCAGAGCGTAAGGCGCTCGGCTCTGGATTGCTTCGCTGCGCTCGCAATGACGAAGGGTGGTGGAGACTAACCGCTGTCCTGATCAGGGCGCGGCACAAAAAGGCCCGCCGAATTGCTCGGCGGGCCTTCCTGAACTGGCTGACTGGGCCTACTTCCCGAGACCCATCGCATCTTCCCTGGCGCGATGGAACAACGACAGCGCGATCGCGCTGGCCAGCGAGGCAGCGCCAAACAGCGCGACAGCGCCGGCGACACCGCCAAGTTGTGTGCCGATTGCTGGCAGATGCGCGAGTGCGGCGGCAACCGCAGGCAACACCAGCACGACGACGCCGACGTTTATGATCCGCTCTCTCGGCATCGAGATGCCCGAGACGAGACCCAGTATAACCAGGATCAACGCAACATCAAATCCCAGATTTGGCATGAAACCGGCGACAATCGCCAATATAAGCCCGACGATGCGGGCAACTCCGCTAACCTTGTTCAGCATCTTCTTCCCTCCTGTTTTCAGGGGCGGAACCGGCTTCATCCTGGTTAAGTGTCTGATTTCCCCCAGGGCCACCCCCGCGACCCAAGGCGGACATTAACCACATCGCCGGAGATGGGAAGCAATAAAGTTACGTTACGGAATGCTGTTGTTTTGCAACGGTTTTGCTTGCCAGCCAAAGCACGTGGACAAGAGGTCACCTTTCGCGGTGCAAGGTTGAGAAAAAGCTGCGCGGGCGCTAGGGACTGACGGGTGTCCCTGTCCCCCCAATGGCTTGATGAATTGCGCGCGCGGATTACGCTGTCGAGCGTGATCGCGCGAACCACGCGGCTGACCAAGGCGGGGCATGAATTCAAAGCCTGCTGCCCGTTCCACAACGAGAAAAGCCCCAGCTTTACGGTCAACGACCTCAAGGGCTTCTACCACTGCTTCGGCTGCGGGGCGCACGGCGATGCGATCCGCTGGATGACCGACCAGCGCGGGCTGTCATTTATGGATGCGGTCAAGGAACTGGCGGCTGAGGCGGGGCTGGAAGTCCCGGCCGCCGATCCGCGCGCGGCGGCGGCGGCCGAGCAGCGCGATTCGCTGCATGATGTGATGAAGGCCGCGCAGGATTGGTTCGCCGCGCGGCTGGCCTCGGACGAAGGGGCGAAAGCGCGCGCCTATCTGGCCACGCGCGGGTTCAATGAGCGTACGATCGAGCGGTTCGGGTTCGGTTACGCGCCTGAGGGTCGCCAGGCGCTCAAAGCCGCGCTCAGCCAGTTTCCGGACGCCATGCTGATCGAGGCTGGCCTGCGAATCGCGGTTGACGACAAGGAGCCGTATGACCGGTTTCGCGGACGGTTGATGCTGCCAATCGAAGATGCGCGCGGCCGGGTGATCGCGTTCGGCGGGCGCATTCTTGATAACGCCAAAACCGATGCGCCCAAATACCTCAACAGCCCAGAAACGCCGTTGTTCGACAAGGGCCGCACGCTGTACAATTTGCACCGCGCCGGGCCGGCCAGTCGCCAATCGGGCCGCGTGGTCGTGGTCGAAGGCTATATGGACGTGATCGCGCTGGCGGCGGCGGGGATCGAGGATGCGGTCGCCCCGCTCGGCACCGCGCTGACCGAGCGGCAGATTGAATTGCTCTGGCGGCTGACCGAAAAGCCGGTGCTGTGTTTCGATGGGGACACCGCCGGGCAGCGCGCGGCGATGCGGGCGGTGACCCGCGCGCTGCCGCTGCTGCGCCCGTCGCATTCGCTGGGGATTGTCCGGCTGCCCGCCGGGATGGACCCCGACGATGTGATCAAGCGTGACGGCCCGCGCGCAATCGAAAGTCTGCTGGCCGGCCCGCATTCGCTGCTCGACCTGCTGTGGGAGCACGAGCGCGATGCCGTCCCGCTTACCAGCCCCGAAGACAAGGCCGGGCTGAAGGCGCGGCTGATGGCGCATGTCGAGACGATTGCCGACCGCGATATTCAGGCGCTGTACCGCCGCGAACTGTCCGAGCGATTCTCCGCCTTTGCCTTCCCGCGCCGCGAAGAGCGCGCCTGGCAGCCCGGCGCCCGCCGGACTCCGTTGCCCCAGCGCAGCGATCCGGCGCAGACCGCAAGGCTGCGCCGCCGCGCCGGCTCACGCGATGCGCTGTCGGCCGCGGTGCTCGCCGGATTGCTGCGCCACCCGGGCGAACTTTTGCGGCATAGCGATCTGCTGGCGCAAGCGCAGTTGCCCGATCCGCGCTTTGGCGTACTGATTGATGCCATCGATGGTGGCGAAGTGCTTGAAACCCTGCATCTTGGCACCATATTAACAGCCCGGGGTATGGCTGCTCCGGGTCCAGAGGAATATGCCGCGCTGCGTTTTACCTTCCTGACCGAAGGCTCAGCACCCGAACAGGCCCGCTCCGAACTGGCTTCGGCGGTAGGGTTGTTGGTCGAACGACCCGCGCTGGAAGCCGCGCTGGCGCAGGCGACCGCCCGGTTCGAGCGTGACCTTTCCGACGGGGCTTATGCCGAACAGCAGCGATTGCTGAAGAGAAAGCTGGAATTCGACTCGCGCTTGCGCCAAATGGCCAGCGCGCGTGCGGGGGCTTCGGGGGAAGCACCTGCCAAACCTATGGTAGAATGATGGACGAAGACGACAACACCGGTGGCAGCGAAGGCAGCGATGCCCCGTTGATCGATCTCAATGATGGCGCGATCAAAAAGTTGATCGCCCGCGCCAAACGGCGCGGCGTGATCACGATGGACGAGCTGAACGAAGCGCTGCCACAAGATCAGATGAGCACCGACCAGATCGAGGATATTATGTCCGCGATCAGCGAGATGGGTGTGAATATCGTCGAAAGCGATGAAGACGCGATCGATCCCGAAGAGAAGGAAGTCGACGAGGTCGACGAGGTTGATCAGGGGGCCGAGCGTCCCGATCTGATCAAGAAAAAAGAAATCATCGAGCGCACCGATGATCCGGTGCGGATGTACCTGCGCGAGATGGGCGCGGTCGAACTGCTCAGCCGCGAGGGCGAAATCGCTATAGCCAAGCGGATCGAAGCCGGGCGCGACACGATGATTCTGGGGCTGTGCGAAAGCCCGATCACCTTCCACGCGATCATCCAGTGGTCGAACGCGCTGAACGCGGGCGAGATGCAGCTGCGCGAAATTCTCGATCTCGACGCGATGCTTTCGAAGGAACCGCCGCCCGAAAACCTCGCCGAAGGGGCTGAAGACGAAGAAGGCGACGGCGAGATTACCGAGGCGACGGCTGGCCCATCCTACAAGGAAGAGGAAGAAGTCGAGGAAGAGCCCGCCGCCGAAGACGAGGACGAAGACGGCGAGCCCCGTACGCGCCGACCGGTCGAGGAAGAGGAAGAGGACAACACCCTCAGCCTCGCGCAGATGGAAGCGCAGCTGAAGCCCGAAGCGCTTGAAAAGTTTGCCTACATTACCGGCCTGTTCAAGAAGTTCGAGAAAATTCAGAACGACCGCCTGGGCGTGATGGGTGGTGGCGGGGCGTTTTCGAACACCAAGGAAAAGAACTACCAAGCGTTGCGCGAAGAGCTCACCGCGCAGGTCGAAAGTGTCCACTTCCACGCTACCAAGATCGAATACCTGGTCGACAATCTTTATGCCTTCAACCGCCGCTTGACCGCGCTGGGCGGGCAGATGCTGCGTCTTGCCGAACGCCACAAGGTCAACCGCAAGGATTTCCTCGAAAGCTATGTCGGGCACGAGCTCGATGATGGCTGGCTGGCCTCGCAATCGGGCAAAGACAAGAAGTGGGCGGCTTTTGCCGAGAACGAGATCGATGCGGTCGAGCGCATTCGCGCTGAAGTGTCGGACATTGCGTCGGCCACCGGGATGGCGCTGACCGAGTTTCGCCGGATCGTCAACATGGTCCAGAAGGGCGAGCGCGAGGCGCGCATCGCCAAGAAGGAAATGGTTGAAGCGAACCTGCGGCTGGTGATCTCGATTGCCAAAAAGTACACCAATCGCGGCCTGCAATTCCTTGATCTTATTCAGGAAGGCAACATTGGCTTGATGAAGGCGGTCGACAAGTTCGAATATCGCCGTGGCTACAAGTTCAGCACGTATGCCACCTGGTGGATCCGTCAGGCGATCACCCGCTCGATCGCCGATCAGGCGCGCACGATCCGCATCCCGGTGCACATGATCGAGACGATCAACAAGCTGGTCCGCACCAGCCGCCAGTTCCTCCACGAGCAAGGCCGCGAGCCCACGCCCGAGGAGATGGCCGAGCGGCTGTCGATGCCGCTCGAAAAGGTCCGCAAGGTGATGAAAATTGCCAAGGAGCCGATCAGCCTCGAAACGCCGATTGGCGATGAGGAAGATTCGCACCTGGGCGATTTCATCGAGGACAAGAACGCGGTGATCCCGGTCGATGCCGCGATCCAGGCCAACCTCAAGGAAACCGTGACCCGCGTGCTGGCGAGCCTGACCCCGCGTGAGGAACGCGTGCTGCGGATGCGCTTCGGGATCGGCATGAACACCGATCACACGCTCGAAGAAGTCGGCCAGCAGTTCTCGGTCACCCGCGAACGCATCCGTCAGATCGAAGCCAAGGCGCTGCGTAAGCTCAAGCACCCGAGCCGGTCACGCAAGATGCGCAGTTTCCTGGATCAGTGATCGCACCGGCCCCCGCTTCGGCGGGGCCGGTCAGGTCTTGCTGTCGGAATAGACCGCGCGCGTGTCCGCCGGCGGATCCATCTGCACCCACAGCGCGACTGCGGCCGCTGCCACCAGCAGGCCAACTGCCGCCGCCCGCGCGTTTCGCTGGGACAGCCTCGGCCACAGCGGTAGCAGTGCCAGCCCAGCGAGACCGAGCGGCAGCGCGGCCGCCATGGGCATGGTCGGCCCGACGCCCTGCATCAATTGGTGCCCAAGCCCGAGCATATAACCGGCGACCAGCGCCGCCACTGCGGCTTTGCTCCATGCGCCCGGAACGCATAGTCCCAGCGCGACCAGCAACGCCGGCAGCACGATCACATAGGCAGCGGTCGGCGCCGCGAACTGGGCCACTGCCCCCAAAACCAGCAGCGGCAAGGCGGCCCCGACAATGGCGCCGCGGGCAGGTTTCCAGGCTCCAAAAGCAAGCAGATAGGCTGCTGCACACGCTAGCGCGGCGATGACCTCAAGCCGGGGAATGGCGGCCAACCGATCATAGTAATTTGAAGGCCCCAGCCCCAGCGACAGCCGGTTGAGCGCAAACAGAAGCAGGCCTGCAAGCGCCAGCAACCCGCCCATGCGCCCGGCGCCGCTGCCCAGACCGGCAGTTCCGTCGCGCCGCAGCACCAGACCAAAACCGCCAAGCGACAATGCCAGCATAATCCAGCCGAGCCAGACCGGGTAGGTTATGGTTGTCAGCCCGAACGCGTCGAAGAATACGGCGTCAGCGGCCTTGGCGGGCAATTGCGGGGCGGAAAGCAGCGCCCGGGTCAGGTCGAGCACCTGCCCGCCCATGTCCTGCAGCGATCCCTGGTCGAGCCGTTCAGGGGTCGCTTTGGGTGAATGATAAAGGCCCGGCCGACCGATAAAGGCGAAGTTGTATGCAACATACGGACCCTGGATCACCGGAGTCAGATCGGTATCATTGGGCAAGACTGAATAGACAAAGGCCGAAAGCGATGAGGCCCCCGGCCGGCGTACTGCATCAGCATATAGGCGCACCGCTGCGCCATTCTGGTGCGAGGTCTGGAACAGCGTGGTGCGCCCGCCACCGCCGCGCGCTTCCATGTTGATTACTACGCCAACATGGCTGCGCAGCGGCGCTTGCGCAAAAAATTTCCGCGCGCCTTGCAAGCCCAGTTCCTCGCCGTCGGTCAACAGTAACACCAAATCGCGTTGCGGCGGTCCCTGCGTGCGCAGCGCACGGATCACCTCAAGCGCGGCGGCCACGCCGGCCGTGTCGTCGGCCGCGCCAGGCGAGCCCCAGACCGTATCATGATGCGCCATCAGCAGCACCGCGGGCAGTTTGCGATCCTTGCCGGGCAGGATGCCAATCAGATTGGTCAGCGTGGCGGGCGGATCGGCCCGGCCTGTCCAACTGTTGCGCTTTGCGGTTCCGCGCGCATCAATTGTGCCCTGCTGGGTCGAAACCTCCATCCCCAAGTCTGTCATACGTTTTATTATTATATCAATTACTTGCAAGGATTCCGCAGTACCTGTGACATGCGGTTCGCTGGCAATCAACTGCACATCGCGCATCGCGCGAGCGGCAGAAAAAACAGTTGATGCGGCGCTGTAACTCAGCGGAGCAGGCGGTGTTGTCGCCAGAATTGCCAGTCCCACCGCGACCAGCATCGCCAGGCCAAACAGCCACCCCTTGCGCATTGCAATCTCCCCCATCACTTCCTCCAAAGGCTGCGCCGGTGCTGAGCCGATGTCAAATCCGCCGCCGGTTGTGGAATCCGCCGTCCGCCCACTGGCAATGCGGACCGCTCGCGACTAAAGGGTCAGCGGGCGATTCTCGCCTAGTCACCGGATGGCCCGCCATGCGCATCGCGATTGCTTCAGACCACGCCGGGTTCGACCTCAAGGCCGAACTGCGCGAATACCTGATTGAACTGGGGCATGACGTAGCCGATCTTGGCCCAGCGACGGCAGACCGGGTCGATTATCCCGATTACGGTTACAAGCTCGCCGAGGTGGTTGCGGACGGCACCGCCGAATTTGGCGTCGCGCTATGCGGCAGCGGGATCGGGATTGCGATTGCGGTCAACCGGCATCCGGCGCTGCGCTGTGCCTTGGTGTCTGAACCCCATTCGGCGACACTCGCGCGCGAACATAACAATGCCAACGCGATTGCGCTGGGCGCGCGGCTGATCGGATCAGACATGGCCAAGGCCTGCCTCGACGCATTTCTCGCCGCCCCATTTGCCGGCGGCCGCCATGAAGGCCGCGTTGACAAACTAACCCATCCGACCTGCTGAGGAGCATCTTGCACGTGACCGAAACCATTGAAGCCGCCCCCGAAATTCGCTCGGCCGGGTTCTTTTCGGCCAAACTCGAACAAGCCGACCCCGAAGTTTACGCGGCAATTCGGGGTGAACTGGGCCGTCAGCAGCACAAGATCGAGCTAATCGCGAGCGAGAACATCACCAGCCGCGCGGTGCTTGAGGCAACCGGATCGGTGTTCACCAACAAATATGCCGAAGGCTATCCGGGCAAACGCTATTACGGCGGCTGCGAATATGCCGACGTCGTCGAAACCCTCGCGATCGAGCGCGCCAAGGCGCTGTTCGGCTGCCAATTTGCCAATGTGCAGCCCAATTCGGGCAGCCAGATGAACCAGGCGGTGTTCCTGGCACTGCTCAATCCGGGTGACAGCTTCATGGGGCTCGATCTCAATTCGGGCGGGCACCTGACGCATGGTTCGCCGGTTAACATGAGCGGAAAATGGTTCAAGCCGATCCCTTACGGCGTGCGCGCTGAGGACGAATTGCTCGATATGGACGAAGTTGTGCGGCTGGCCCGCGAGCATAAGCCCAAGCTGATCATTGCCGGCGGCACCGCCTATTCGCGCGTGTGGGACTTTGCCGCATTCCGCGCGATCGCCGATGAAATTGGCGCGTACCTGATGGTCGACATGTCGCACTTCTCCGGGCTGGTTGCGGGCGGCGCGCACCCCTCGCCCTTCCCGCATGCGCACGTCGTCACCACCACCACCCACAAGAGCCTGCGCGGCCCGCGCTCGGGCGTAATCCTGACCAATGACGAAGGCCTCGCGAAAAAATTCAACTCGGCCGTTTTTCCCGGCATGCAGGGCGGGCCATTGGTGCACGTGATTGCGGCCAAGGCGGTGGCCTTTGCCGAGGCTTTGCAGCCCGAGTTCAAAGCCTATGCCGCACAGATCGTCGCCAATGCCCGTGCGCTGGCCGCCTCGCTTGCCGAACAGGGCTTGCGGATCGTTTCGGGCGGGACCGACAACCACCTGATGCTGGTCGATCTCAGCGCCCGGAACGTCACTGGCAAGTTGGCCGAAAAAGGTCTCGACCGGGCTTACCTCACTTGCAACAAGAACGGGGTGCCGTTCGATACCCGCTCGCCGTTCGTCACCTCGGGCATCCGGCTCGGCACCCCGGCGGGGACGACCCGCGGGTTCCGCGAAGCTGAGTTCACCCAGATCGGCCAGCTGATCGCCGAAGTGGTTGACGGGCTGTCGCACAATGGCGAGGAAGGCGATGCGCAGGTTGAGTCCCGTGTCCGCAGCCGCGTCGAAGCGCTGTGCGCGCGTTTCCCGATTTATCAGGAGCTTTAAGCGATGAGCAAGAACCTAGTCGACGACGCCAAGGCCGAACTGTCGGGCATGGCCAAGCAGGGCGTGCGTCATCCCTCGACCAAGCCGGTACTGGTCGCCGCTGCGGCAGGCGCCGTGGCGGGCATGGTCTTACCGCTGCTCAGCATCCCGGTCGGAATCCTAATTGGCGCCAGTGCAATGTTCTACAAGCGCTTAAGACCCTGAATGCGCTGCCCGTTCTGCGCGCACGACGATAGCCAGGTAAAGGATTCGCGCCCGACCGAGGATAACACCGCGATCCGTCGCCGGCGCCAGTGTGACAGTTGCGGCGCCCGCTTCACCACCTTCGAACGCGTGCAACTGCGCGAAGTGACGGTGGTAAAATCGAGCGGCGTTCGCGAAAACTTCGACCGCGCCAAGCTTGATCAATCGGTCGCGCTGGCCTGCCGCAAACGCGGGATCGCGCAGGAGCGGCTCGATCAGCTGGTCTCGGGCGTGCAGCGCCAGATCGAAACGCTGGGCGAAACCGAAGTCGCGGCCGCCGCCATCGGCGAAATGGTCATGGACGGTCTGCGCGCGCTCGATACCGTCGCCTACATCCGCTTCGCCAGTGTTTACCGCGACTTCACCGAAGCCAAGGACTTCGAGGAATTTGCGAGCACCATCCAGGATGACGGCGAGCGCGATGCCGGCCAAGACTGAACCCCAGCCCCCGATCATCGTCCTGGTCCGGCCGCAACTGGGCGAGAATATCGGCAAGGCGGCGCGGGCGATGCTCAATTTCGGGCTCACTGAGTTGCGGCTGGTCGAACCCCGCGATGGCTGGCCCAATCCGAGTGCCGGACCGGCGGCAGCGGGGGCAGATGTGGTGCTTGAGCGGGCGGCGGTGTTCCCGTCGCTGGCCGCCGCAGTGGCGGATTGCGTGCAGGTCTATGCCACCACCGTGCGCAAACGCGGAGTGACCAAGCCCGTCCTGACGCCCGAGCAGGCCGCACAAGCGATGCGCGCCGAGCCGGGGCGCTCGGCGCTGGTATTCGGGCCCGAACGCTCGGGGCTGGAAACCGCGGACGTGGCCTTGGCGCGGGCAATCGTGACCGTGCCGATCAACCCAGAATTCAGCTCGCTCAATCTTGCCCAGGCGGTAATCCTGATGGCGTATGAATGGTCGAAGCAGCAGGCTTTGAGCCAGCCGACGATGGAGGAATTGCTTCCGCCCGCCCCGCAGGAAGATCTGGAAGGCATGATCGGCCAGCTTGAAGCGATGCTCGAGCCAACCCGCTATTTCTATCCCCCAGGGCGCGCCGAAACGAACCGGCTGACTTTGCGCACTGTGCTAACCAAACCGGGCTGGAACCACCTTGAGGTGCGCACCCTGCGCGGGGTGCTGTCGGCGCTGCGCAAGGGGCCGCGTAGAGACTAGCAAGCACCTCCATTCGATGGTATTTGCCCGCAAATTCAATCGAAGGAGTGCCCGATGCGGTCTGTTCTCATGTCCCTTGCTGTTGCCGCCTTGCTCGCAGCCCCGGCGCTGGCCGATGAGTCGGCCAAGCCGGATGAACCGCGCAAGATCTGCCGCCTGCAACCCGCACCGACTGGCAGCCACCGCCCGGGAAAGCGTGTTTGTCGCACCGAAGCAGAATGGAAAGCGCGCGATAGCGTGCTAGAATCGTACGCCCAACCCGATGCGCGCACCCCAATCGGCGCTGGTGCCAGCGGCCCGGACCAATAAGCTGCACGACGCGGCTTGATCTTTGCGCCCCGTCCAGCTAAGGGCGCGCCTTCGCAATTGAGCGGGCACTCCGGTGAAGCCTGCCTCGCATTCGGTCCTTGGACCGGGTGGTGCGGTTCCGGACTAGAGGCTAGGCGCTATGCCCGGCGTAACCAGCTTGCGGGCCTGCGCCCGCGGCAGCAAATTGAAGGAATGAAGCGCCATGTCAAAGCGCAAGTCGTCGAAGTATAAACTCGATCGCCGCATGGGCGAGAATATCTGGGGCCGTCCCAAGAGCGCGGTCAACCGCCGCGCGTATGGCCCCGGTCAGCACGGCCAGCGCCGCAAGAGCAAGGTCTCGGACTTCGGGATCCAGCTGCGCGCCAAGCAAAAGCTCAAGGGCTACTACGGCGACGTCACCGAAAAGCAGTTCAAGCGCACCTACCAGGAAGCGTCGCAGATGAAGGGCGATACCGGTCAGAACCTGATCGGCCTGCTCGAACAGCGGCTCGACATGGTAGTCTATCGCGCCAAGTTCGCCCCGACGATTTTCTCGGCCCGCCAGATCGTGTCGCACGGTCACATTTATGTGAACGGCGTGAAGTGCAACATCGCCAGCCGCCGCGTGCGCCCGGGCGACGTGCTGACCTTGGGCAAGAAGGCCCAGGACATGGCGCTGATCGCCGAAGCGCAGGGCCTCGCCGAACGCGAAGTGCCCGATTATGTCTCGCCCGACGGCACCGACAAGGTCAGCTTCGTGCGCGTGCCGAGCCTCGACGAAGTGCCTTACCCGGTGAAGATGGAACCGAATTTGGTGGTCGAATTCTATTCGCGCTAATTAGGCTCTGACGGAATTTACAAAGGGCGGTCCTGCGGGGCCGCCCTTTTTGTTTGCGCTGATCGGACGTCCGGGCCATTGCATGGCTTAACCGAGCGATTAAACAATCCGCCGGACCGATGCGAAGACGTGAGGGAAGCAATGGATTTCGACGAAGTTATCATGGGCCGCCGCTCGATCCGCGGTTATCTCGACAAAGCGGTACCGCGCGAATTGATCGAACAGGTGCTGGCGCTGGCGATCCGCGCGCCCAGCTCGATGAATACCCAGCCGTGGCATTTTCACGTAATCACCGGCGAACCACTGGCGAAAATTCGCGCGGGCAACACCGAACGCATCCTCGCGGGCGAACCCGACAGTCGCGAATTCCGCAAAGGGGTACCCTTCGCCGGAGTCCATCGCGAACGCCAGATCGGGGTCGCCAAGCAGTTGTTCACCGCAATGGGCATTGCCCGCGATGACCCCGCCGCGCGGCAGGATTGGGTGCTGCGCGGCTTCCGCCAGTTCGACGCGCCGGTCTGTGTGATCGTGACCTATGACAAGGAACTGGCCGGCAGCGACGATAGCCCGTTTGACTGCGGCGCCGTCAGCACCGCGCTGGTCAACGCCGCTTGGTCGCGGGGGCTCGGCTGCGTGATCAACAGCCAGGGCATCATGCAAAGCCCGGTGGTGCGCGAGCACGCGCATATCCCCGAGGATCAGGTGATCATGAAAAGCATCGCGCTCGGCTGGCCGGATGAAAGCTTCCCGGCGAACGCGGTGGTTTCGGAGCGCAAGAGCGTGAACGAGGCGGCGGTGTTTGTGGGGTTTGCGGAGTAGTGCGGCGGACGTTCGGTTGAAGCCAGCCGTAGCCCTACCGCAAATACCGCCGCCGAAACTCCCCGGCCCACGCCGCAAACCGTCCTGACGCGATCGCGTCGCGCATTTCCGCCATCAACGACTGGTAAAAGGTCAGATTATGCTCGGTCAACAGCATCGCGCCGAGGATTTCGCTGCTCTTGATCAGGTGGTGGAGGTAGGCGCGGCTATAGTGGGTGCAGGTGTCGCAAGCGCAGCGCTCGTCCAGTGGGGCGCTATCCTCGGCGTGTCTGGCGTTGCGCAGGTTGACCGGGCCGGCCCAGGTGAAGCCCTGCCCGTTGCGGCCTGAGCGGCTGGGCAGCACACAGTCGAACATATCGACGCCGCGTTCGACCGCGCCGACCAGATCATCGGGTTTGCCCACCCCCATCAGGTAACGCGGCTTGTCTGCCGGAAGCTGGCCGGGGGCGAAGTCGAGCACGCCGAACATCGCCGGCTGCCCCTCGCCCACTGCAAGGCCGCCGATCGCGTAGCCGTCGAAGCCGATCGCTTGCAGTGCCGCAGCGCTCTGCGCACGTAGAGCTTGATCCAGCGCGCCTTGCTGGATGCCGAACAGCGCCGAGCGTTCCGCGTGTACTTCACCGCTATCGAACCCGGCGCGGCTGCGCGCGGCCCAGCGCATGCTCATCTGCATCGACTTTTCGATCACGTCGCGCGGAGCATCGGCGCGCGGGCATTCGTCGAAGGCCATAACGATATCACTGCCGAGCAGGCGCTGGATTTCCATGCTGCGTTCGGGGGTGAGCAAGTGCTTGGAACCGTCGAGGTGGCTGGCGAAGGTCACGCCCTCCTCGGTGATCTTGCGCAGTTCGCTCAGGCTCATCACCTGATAGCCCCCGCTGTCAGTCAGGATCGGGCGATCCCAGTTCATGAACTTGTGCAGCCCCCCCAGCCGCGCGACGCGCTCCGCACCGGGGCGCAGCATCAGGTGGTAAGTGTTGCCAAGCAGAATGTCCGCACCGGTCGCACGCACGCTCTGCGGCTTCATCGCCTTGACCGTGGCGGCGGTGCCCACCGGCATGAATGCGGGGGTGCGAATATCGCCCCGGCGCATCTTGATCACGCCGGTGCGGGCCTTGCCATCGGTGGCGTGAATATCGAACTGGAAGCGCGGGACGGACATGGTGTGCCCGCCCCTACCCGCGCCCGCAGACTTAGTCGAGATCGGGCAGCCAGTTGCCGTGGAAGCCCGGCGGGATGCGGTGCGGCACGTGTACCGCGGCGACCGGGGGCTGCGTAATATCCGAAGCATCGAGGATCACCAGGTCGGTGGTCTCGTTCGCAGTGTCGATCACATAGCCCATCATCCAGCCGTCACCCTCGGGCGCATCGGCGGCGCGCGGAATGAAAACGAATTCGCCGGGGACGCGGTTCGGGCCAAAATCGTGCACCTGCCGCGTGCCGGTTTTAAGGTCGTGGCGGTACAGCGGCTGGGCATTGAGGAAGGCCGCGTCGCCGCCTTCGGGTAAGCCGATGGTCCAGGCATAGCGGTAGTCAGATCCGAAGAAGCGCTCGTCGGGGCGGGGAAATTCCTGCGCGGTGGCATCGATGGTTTGGCGCTTAACCGTCTTGGCGGCGGGATCGATTGTCCAGCGCTCGAACCCGACAGGTCGGCCGTTAGGGCCCTCTGGACCGCCTGAGAACATTGTCTCGTGCACCGCGCTGTCGCAGATCACCTTGCCATCGGCGTCTTCATAGGAATTGGCGACGTGGAACACATAGCACGGATCAACGTCGCACCAGATGATCTCGCCAGCGCTGCCATCACGCGGCAACAGGCCGACGCGCGCCTTGTGGTCAGGGTTCCAGCGATACGGGAAGCCCTGCCCGGCGACCACTGCGGCCATCGAGAACGTCACCGGCAGATCGAACACCAGTACGTAATTTTCGGTGATGCTGCATTCGTGGATCGACGGTCCGTGCGCGACCGGGATTTCGATCTGACGCACCACCTTGCCCTCGGGTGAGAGCCGCACATACCAGACTTTATCAGGCGTCATTCCGTCATAGGTGATCGCGTGCTTTTCCCCGGTTTTGGGGTCTTCATGCGGGTGCGCGGTGAACGGTGCGGTCAATGTGCCGCCAAAATCGGTGTAGGCCACCGTCTCAAGATTATCGTCGAGCACTGCTGGACTAGAGCCAGCCTCAACAATCGCGGTAATCTTGCCGCCGATCTGCACGATGTTGGTGTTGACCGCGTCGCGGGTGATGCGGCGCGGACCCGGCGCAGCTTTGGGGCCGCCCGCCGCTTCGAGCGTCTGGCTGCGGACATAGCGGTTGCGGTACCATTCGGCCTGGCCGCCGTTCAGCCGGATCCCGTGAACCATCCCGTCGCCAATGAACCAGTGATGCCCGCGCGGATCGGGCTTGAACGGGTTTGGACCGATGCGGACATAACGCCCGGCGAGCTGCGCGGGGATCGATCCGGTTACCTTCAGATCGGTCAAGGTCAGCTCGTCGGTCATCGGCGTGTGGATACCGCTGAGGAACGGGTGCGGCGCCGCCTTGTCCATCCGGGCGCGGTTGAACGACGCGACCCCCTGGATGCCCTTGGTAACGACCGAGCGGATTGCGGTTTCGACTGCGCTTGCCACGATGCCAACCTTTCCGTAATGTTGATGCCGTAAACATAGGGGTCAATGATAACAGTGTCAACATCGAAGATTGCCGCGCGAAATTATCATCACGGGGACTTGCGCACCGCGCTGATCGAAGCCGGGTTGGCGGCGCTGAAAGGGGCCGATGCCGATGCCGTGTCGCTGCGCGAACTCGCCCGCACAGTCGGCGTGTCGGCTACTGCGGTTTATCGCCACTTCCCCGACAAGAAGGCCCTGCTGGCTGCGTTGGCGGCCGCAGGGATCGCGCGGCTCGGCACGGCGCAGCGCATCGCATCCGAGCAGGCCGGTGGCGGCGGCGCCGGGTTTGCCGCAACCGGGCAAGCCTATGTGCGGTTCGCGCTCGACAATCCGGCGCTGTTTCGGCTGGCGTTCACGCACGGTGACCACGCAGAAGGATCACTGATCGCCGATGACGAAGCCTGGCGCCTGCTGCGCTCTTATGCAGAGAGTTTCGCCGGGCCCGATGCGCGGCGGCTGCAATTGCAGGCCTGGGCAGTGGCGCACGGCCTGGCCATGCTCATGCTTGATGGCTTGATCCCGGCAGATGACAAGCTGATCAAAAGCGTGATCGACCAGCAGACGCTGTTCGCGGTTCAGCCGGGCAACAGCAGCGACGCATCGCCATAGCTGTAAAAGCGGTACTGCTCGGCAATCGCATGGGCATAGGCCGCCTGCATACGCTCGCGGCCCATCAACGCGCTGACCAGCATGAACAGCGTGGATTTGGGCAAGTGGAAATTGGTCATCAGCCCGTCCACGCCCTTGAACCGATAGCCCGGGGTGATGAAGATCGCGGTGTCGCCAGCGAACGCTTGGATCAGGCGATCCTCCGTGGCGGCGCTTTCGAGCAGGCGCAGGCTGGTGGTGCCGACCGCGATCACCCGGCCCCCGGCAACGCGGACCGCGTTGAGCCGCGCTGCGACTTCGGCGCTGATCGTGCCCCATTCGGCGTGCATTTTGTGGTCAATGGTGTCCTCAACCTTGACTGGCAGGAACGTGCCCGCGCCGACATGCAAGGTCAGCGTTTCGTGGCCGATTCCCGCTGCGGCCAGCGCGGCGAGCAATTCAGGAGTGAAGTGCAAGGCCGCCGTCGGCGCGGCGACTGCACCGTCCTTGGCCGCAAACATTGTCTGGTAATCGGCGCGGTCTTGCGCGTCGGTGGCGCGCTTGCCAGCGATGTACGGCGGCAGCGGCATCCGCCCGGCGCGTTCGAGCAGCACTTCGACTGGCTCCTCGCCCAGAAACGCCAGCGTCCAGCTGCCGTCATCCGCGCGCGCCTCGGCCACGGCCTGGACCCCGGCAGCAAATTCGATTGCGTCGCCTTGATGGAGCCGTTTGCCATTACGAATGAAGGCGTGCCATCGGCGCAGATCGATCCGCTTGTGCAGCGTCGCACCAATCTTCGCGTCGCCGCGCCGCCCTTCAAGCTGCGCCGGGATCACGCGGGTATCGTTGAACACCAGCACGTCGCCGGCGCGCAGCAGGCCGGGCAGATCGCACACGGTCAGATCGGCAAATGGTCCCTCGCCCGGCACCAGCAACAGCCGCGCCGAATCGCGCGGACGCGCCGGGCGCAGCGCGATCCGTTCTGGAGGAAGTTCGAAATCGAACAGGTCAACGCGCATGCGCTGGCCTTAGCAACCGCCGCCGCTCAGCTCGGCTTCGAAGTGTTGAGCATATCCGGCGTTATCGTCGCCGCCGGCGCCGGCGCCATCTGGCGCACCGGCACGGGTTTGGCCTGGGACAGGAGCGATGCCTGCACAATCTTGGTCGGGCTGGTCGGTGGCTCGCCGCGTTCGATCCCGTCGACCACGTCCATGCCCGCAATCACGCGGCCAAAATTGGTGTAACGATTATCAAGCGCAAAGCGCGGGTAGAACACGATGAAAAACTGGCTGTTGGCAGAGTCCGGAGCTTCGGTCCGCGCCATCGATAGCGTACCGCGCACATGCGGCATGCGATTGAACTCAGCCTTGAGGTCGGGCAGCGTCGAGCCGCTGGTGCCGGTGCCGGTCGGATCGCCGGTCTGCGCCATGAACCCGTCGATCACGCGGTGAAAAATCATCCCGTTGTAGAACCCTTGCATAGTCAGCGACTTGATCCGCTCGACATGGCCGGGCGCCCACTGCGGCATCAGCCGGATCAGCACCCGCCCGCCGTTCGACAGATCGAGCACCAGGATGTTGTCCGGATCGTGACTGGAATCGGGATCGACAACCGCGCTTAACTGAACCGGCGCCGGGGCAACCGGCGTTTGGGATTGGGCAACTGCGGGTGTGGCCGCAAGCGACAGGGATAAAATCAGGCCAGGGATCAGGCCAGAGAGCGGGGCAGCAAAAGTCCGGCGGTTCATCAAGGTTAATTCTCGCAATTGGCAAAGCTAGGCGGCGGAATAGCGCCGCAAGGCTGTCATGGCAATGAACGGGTTTTCAGTAGTCGCCCAGCGTGCCTTTGACGGCAATTCGCGCTACCACATCCTCGCGCACCGCGTGGCTGACGAATTTGCTAATGTCACCGCCGAACAGCGCAATTTCCTTAACCAGCTTCGAAGCAATCGGCTGCAGGCTGGCGTCGGCCATCAAGAACAGCGTCTCGATCTCGTCGTTAAGTTGCTGGTTCATCCCCGCCATCTGGAACTCGTATTCAAAGTCCGCCACCGCGCGCAAGCCGCGCACGATCACCGAGGCGCTCTGCTTCTCGGCAAACTTCATCAGCAGCGCGTTGAACCCCACCACCTCGACGTTGGGCAGCCCCAGCGCCGCCACTTCGCGGCTGACCATTGCAATCCGCTCTTCGGGAGTGAACAGCGGGTCCTTGGAAATATTGGTGGTCACTCCAATGATCAGCCGGTCAACCAATTTGGCCCCGCGCTGAATGATATCGGCATGGCCCAGCGTAATTGGATCGAAGGTGCCGGGATATACCCCGATGCGGGTGGCCATCAGTGATCCCTCTCTACAATAAAGCGCGCCACGCTGCGCAGTACATCCGCTTCCTGCCCGTGCTGGGCCAGATGCGCAATGGCTTGCTCGCTCAGCAACCGCGCCTGTTCGCGCGCGCGCTCGGCCCCAAGCAGGCCGACAAATGTCTGCTTGCCCGCTGCGGCATCCTTACGCAGCGCCTTGCCGGTGTTTACCTCGTCGCCTTCGTGATCGAGCAGATCGTCGGCGATCTGAAACGCCAGTCCGACATCGCGGGCATAGCGCCGCAGGTGGGTGCGTCCTTCGGCTGGAACCTTGCCCAGTACCGCGCCCATTTCGACCGCCGCAGCGAGCAAGGCCCCGGTCTTGAGTTGTTGCAATCGGGTCACTGCGGGCAGATCGAGCGACTGTCCCTCTCCGGCAATATCCATCACCTGCCCGCCGACCATGCCGCCCGCCCCGGCGGCCTGCGCCAGCACCTGGACCAGCTCGGCCCGCACGAACGGATCGCCGCTGGTCGCGGGATCGGCGAGCACTTCGAAAGCAAAAGCCTGCAGTGCATCGCCCGCCAGGACTGCCAGCGCTTCGCCGAATTCCTTGTGCAGGCTGGGCTTGCCGTGTCGCATGGCGTCATCATCCATGCACGGCAGATCATCGTGCGCGAGCGAATAGGCGTGGACCGCCTCGATCCCCACCGCTGCGCGCAGCGCCTGCGTGCGATCGGCCTGATACATCGCCGCAGTCGTCACCAGCAGCAGCGGCCGCAGCCGCTTGCCGCCGCCAATCGCGGCATGGCGCATTGCTGCAATCAGCGCGTCGCGGCTGTCGCCGGGCGGCGTGAGCAGCGCATCGAACATCGAATCGACATCGCGGGCGATCTTGGCGAGCGCTTCGGCGAGCTGCCGATCGGGTTTCTCCGCCTTTCCTAACGTCATCAGACTCTAGCGCCCCGGTTCGGGATCGAACGGCTGGGTGCTGATACCCTGGCCGCTGGCATTGGTGACGATCTGCTCGATTCGCGCTTGCGCCGCATCGAGCCGAGCCTGGCAGTGCGCGCGCAATTGCTCGCCGCGCTCGTACAGGCTGATCGTGGCGTCGAGCGGAACTTCGCCGCTTTCCAGACCGCGCACCACCTCTTCAAGCGCGCGCAGCGCGTCCTCGAAGCTTAGCGCGGCAATTTCAGGATCAGGGTTACTCATGGCCAAGAGCATTGACCGCGCGCGCCGCAGGGGTCAAGCTAGGACCTGCTGCGGCACGGGCCGCCTGGGGAGTTTTATGTACGCAAAAATTGTCATGGCCTACGTCGTTACGGCGCTGGTCTTCGGGTTGCTCGACGCGGTGTGGCTGCGCTTTGCCGGCCCGCTGCTCTATCGGCCCGCGCTGGGCGAATTGCTGGCCGACAAGTTCCGGCTGGCCCCGGCGATCACCTTCTATGTCATCTTCATCGCCGGTTTGACCTATTTCGCGGTGTTGCCGGGGATGCTCAGCACCGGGGTGACGGGCTCGACCAACTTTGCCGGCGTGCCGCTGGCGGTGCTGCACGGCGCGTTGCTGGGCCTGCTGTGCTACGCCACCTATGACCTGACCAATCAGGCGACGATGAAGGTCTGGCCCAGCCACATCACACTGATCGACATGGCGTGGGGCGCGGTCGCCAGCGGCTTTGCCGCCGGGGTCGCGACCTTCGTGGTAACCCGCTTCGGTCCGGCAACCTGACGTGTTCATCGGGCACTGGGCGCCTGCGCTGGCGATTGCCGCCAAGTGCAAGCGCCCGGGGCTCGGCACACTGTTTATTGCCGCGCAGCTGGTCGACTGGGCGTTTTTCCTGTTTGTCTTGCTCGGTGTCGAAAACCTGCGGCTGACCCCAGGTATCAGCGCGGTTAGCCCACTCGACCTCTATTTCATGCCTTACACGCACAGTCTGGTTGGCGCGCTGATGTGGGGCATCGGGACCACGATCATCGTCTGGACGATCCTGCGCGATCGAACCTCCGCGCTGCTGGCCGGAGCGGTGGTGGTGTCGCACTGGCTGCTTGACCTGCTCGTGCACGTGCCCGACCTAACGATTGCCGGCAGCCCGCCCAAGCTGGGGTTCGGCTTGTGGAATTACCCGGCGGTTGAAATGCCGCTTGAGCTGGCGATGACCTTTGGCGCGCTGTGGCTCTATGTCCGCGCCCGCCGGCCGCAGCTGCACCGCGCGCTGGTGCTGGCGGCGCTGCTGCTGGTGTTGCAGATGGTCAACTGGTTCGGCCCGGTCGCCACCGAAGTGACCCCCGGGACCAGCTATCTGGCGTTCGTCGCCTTTGGCGCGGTGACGCTGGCGGCGTGGTGGATGGGGAAAAGCGCGGATCAAGACATTCAAGCGGGCTAGCCCTGATCGCCGTGCGGGGCTATGCGCCCGCGCATGCCTCACACCGCTGATCTGATCACTCCCGAAGTCGTTGCCGCCCACGGGCTGTCCGAGGACGAATATGCCCGTGTGCTAAGCGCGCTTGGGCGCGCGCCCAACTTGGTCGAACTGGGGATATTTTCGGTCATGTGGTCCGAGCATTGCTCGTACAAATCGAGCCGCTTGCACCTCAAGAAATTGCCAGTCGAAGCGCCGTGGGTGATCTGCGGCCCGGGTGAAAATGCCGGGGTGATCGACATCGGCGACAATCAGGCAGCGATCTTCAAGATGGAAAGCCACAACCACCCGAGTTACATCGAGCCCTATCAGGGCGCGGCGACAGGGGTCGGCGGAATTCTGCGCGACGTGTTCACGATGGGCGCGCGGCCGATCGCCAACCTCAACGCGCTGCGCTTTGGTAGCCCCGATCATCCCAAGATGAAGGCGCTGGTCAAAGGCGTGGTTGCCGGGATCGGCGGCTATGGCAACTGTGTCGGCGTGCCCACTGTGGGCGGCGAGACCAACTTCCACAGCGCTTACGATGGCAACATTCTGGTCAACGCGATGACTGTGGGCGTCGCCGATCAGGACAAGATCTTCTATTCGGCCGCTACGGGTCTGGGCAATCCGATCGTCTATGTCGGTTCCAAAACCGGACGCGACGGAATCCATGGCGCGACCATGGCCAGCGCCGACTTTGGCGATGATATCGATGCAAAACGCCCGACGGTGCAAGTCGGCGATCCGTTTGTCGAAAAGCTGCTGATCGAGGCCTGCCTCGAGTTGATGGCGACCGATGCGATCGTCGCGATTCAGGATATGGGCGCGGCCGGGTTGACCTCATCCAGCGTCGAGATGGCGACCAACGGCAAGGCCGGGATCATTCTCGACATGGACAAGGTGCCATGCCGCGAGGAGGGCATGACGCCCTACGAAATGATGCTGAGCGAGAGCCAGGAGCGGATGCTGATGGTGCTCAAGCCCGGCAAGGAGCCGATGGCTGAGGCGATCTTCAAAAAGTGGGAATTGGACTTCGCAGTGATCGGCGAAGTCACCGATACCGGCCACATGGTGCTGACCTTCAAGGGCGAAGTGGTGTGCGACATTCCGCTTGGGCCATTGGCGCAAGACGCGCCGCTGTACGATCGCCCGCATTTGAGCCTTGAGGAATACAAAGTCTGGACAGCGGTTCCGCCGCTCGGCGAATTGCCCGAATGCACCGATATTGCCGCCGACCTGCTCAAGCTGATGGCTTGCCCCGATCTTGCTTCGCGCCGCTGGATCTGGGAGCAGTATGACAGCCAGGTGGGCGCCGATACGATGCAACTCAGCGGCGGGGATGCGGCCGTGGTGCGGATTCACGGAACCAGGAAAGCGCTCGCGATGAGCACCGATTGCACCCCGCGGTACTGCTATGCGGACCCCTACGAAGGCGGCAAGCAAGCAGTGGCCGAAACTTACCGCAATATCTCAGCAGTCGGAGCCAAGCCGTTGGCAATCACCAATTGCCTCAACTTCGCCAACCCGCAGCGGCCCGAGATCATGGCGCAGATCGTCGAAGCCTTGCGCGGTATGGCGGAGGCCTGCGTGGCGCTCGATTACCCCATAGTGAGCGGGAATGTGTCGTTATATAATGAGAGCAAGGCGACCGGCGGCGGATCGGCAATCCTGCCCACGCCCGCGATTGGCGGTGTCGGGCTGATGGACGATTATGCGAAGATGGCGACGATCGGGTTCAAGGCTGAGGGGGAAATGATCGTCCTGTTGTGCCATGGCCAGGGTCATCTTGGCCAATCGCTGTGGCTGCGCGAATTGCATGGCCGCGAAGCTGGCGCTCCGCCGCTGGTCGATCTTGCCAAGGAGCGCGCAACCGGCGAACTGGTGCGCGGTCTGATCGCTGACGGTCTGGTCAGCGCCGTGCATGATTGCGCCGATGGCGGCGCTGCGGTGGCCATGGCCGAAATGGCGCTGGCGGGAAATATCGGATTTACCAGCGTGATCGCCCCCAACCTGCCCCCGCTTGCCGGGCTTTATTTCGGCGAGGACCAAGGCCGCTATCTGGTCACAGCGAAGGACATGAGCGTGATCGCCGAGCGCGCCAAGGCCATCGGGATCGCGGCGGTGCCGATCGGCCAGACTGGCGGCCCGGCCTGCGTGTTCCGCCAGCAGGCCGGTGGCAACGAAAGCACGGTGACGCTTACTGCGCTGCGTGAAGCCAGCGACAGCTTCTTTCGCGACTGGATGGAAACCTGATGGCCGACCTTTATCTGAGAGCGCTGGAATCCGAACGCAAGCGCCTATGGGCGAGTTGCCGGCTCAAAGGCTTGCCCAAAGGCACCCCCGAACGTGTGCGGATCGATGAACTTGACCGCCTGATCCGCGATCACAAGGAAAAAGCCAAGTAGCCTTTCTAGGCGGCTTTAGTTACCGGCGGGAGCAGTTTGTAAGGGTCGATCCCGGCGGCGCGCCACTTGGTGTGCACCGCAGTATAATACTTCGGTTGCACAATGCCGAATTCGGCGCGCACTTCATCGAGCGGGCGCGCGAGCAATTCGAGGATTGGCTGTTCGATAATCCTCGGGCAGACTTTTCCCATCCGCTGCGCTTCGCGTACCGCACGCAGCACCGGCACCTTGACCGTCATCCGCTTCTTGATTTCGAGCGCCCCGGCATAGCCCAGAAATAGGTGCGCCAGCGCGGGCTGCTGGCCATAAGTGAAGGCCAGCACGCATTGCTCGCCCAGCGCATCGCGGCCGAACCCTGACAGGATGTGCATCAGATCGTGAGTGTCGCGGATGCGGCGGAAATACCAGTCAACCTGATCGGCGAAGTACTGCTCGGGCTTGCGATATTTGTTGAGTTCATCGACCAGCCCCTGCGCCGACAGCCCCTCGCGTTCCATGAAATCGCAATAAACATGCGCCAGCGAACCGGCTGGCAGTTTGCGCAAGCCAGCGTGATCGTCGAGAATTGTAACCAGCGAAGGCTCGCTGCGGCGGATCTGCTGGCCGCGCTCGGTCGACAGGAAGGCCACCGCCGCGCCGTAAGCACCGCGCCACGGCAGCGCCTCGAAGATCGGCGCCACCTCGGCGGTGTTTTCCTTGTCCTTGATCAATTCCTTGAAATGATGCCAGGCCTTGGGAAAATTGTAGCGCGGCGCAGGACGACCCGGCAACATGATTGGCAAATCATCAGCCACTACGGCCGGAGCGAGCGAAGAATTCATCATGTTCATAACCGCAAATTAGCCTTTAACTTACATTAATGTCAATACTGAATGTAACCGAGGATTTGCTAACACTTTACCCACGCGTGATCGGGAATTCCCAGCAGGTGCAACACCTGCCGCAAGTCACCGCGATCAATCCAGCCGTGCGCTGCGGCGCGGGCTTTGGGCTTGGCGCGATAGGCGATGCCATAGCACGCAGCTTCGAGCATCGGAATGTCGTTGGCCCCGTCCCCGGTCGCCAGACTCGACCGTCCGCTGGCTTGGCTGATGCTGAGCCTCAACGCTTCCTGTTCAAGCACCGCGCGTTTGACGCGACCATCCACTATGGCACCGGTGACCCGCCCGGTCAGCTTGCCGCCGGCAATCTCGAGCCGGTTGGCGACGACGCGTTCAAACCCCAATTGCGCGGCGACCGGGTCGGCAAATTGATGAAAGCCCCCGGTGACCAGCACGGTGTGGCAGCCGAGCGACTTCAGCGTCGCCACCAGCGTCTGCGCACCTGGCATTGGCCTGATCCGCTCGGCCAGGCACTGCGCAATCGCCACCTCGTCCAGCCCGGCCAGCAAGGCCACGCGTTCGCGTAAGGCAGCGGCGAAATCGAGCTCGCCCTGCATCGCGCGCTCGGTAATCGCAGTGACCTGCGGCTTGAGCCCAGCGAAGTCAGCCAGTTCGTCGATGCATTCCTGCCCGATCATGGTCGAATCCATGTCCGACACAAACAGCCCCGGCACCAGCGGCGGATGATCGGCGATCAGCACGTCGGCGGGCGGCAGATGCGCTTCGAGCGCGGCGCGAAATTGCGGCCAATCGGCAGCGGTGGCCGCTTCGCAAGTAATCTCATCCGCCCTGCCCGCTTTTGCAGAATACTGCGCAGTCAGGCCCTGCTGCGCCAGCGCGGCCAGCACTTGCGGCAGATTTGCGGACAGCGCCGCTGGATCTGCTATTACCCGCGCGATGAGCACCTTTGAATCCCTCGAACAACGGCGCAACTTGCCCCCGCTCGCGCTCATCGCAGGGCCGACCGCGAGCGGCAAGAGCGATCTGGCGGTACGGCTGGCTTTGGCGCTGCGCGCGCAAGGGCGCGAAGCAGTGGTGATCAATGCCGATAGCACGCAGGTCTATGCCGATCTGGCGGTGCTTTCAGCGCGCCCGACGGTGGACGCAATGCAGGGGATCGAGCACCGGCTGTTCGGCATCTGCGACGGGGCAATTGCCTGCTCGGCCGCAGACTGGGCGGCGCAGGCCCGTGCGGCCGTCGCTGAAATACACGCCCGCGAAGCGGTGCCAGTGCTGGTCGGCGGGACCGGGTTATACCTTCGCACCTTGCTCGACGGGATCGCACCGGTTCCCGCAATTGCCCCCGAAGTACGCGCGGCGGTGCGCGCCATGCCCACCCCCGATGCCTATGCCGCGCTCCAGCACGAAGACCCGGATCGCGCCGCTGCCTTAGCACCGGGCGACAAGACCCGGATTGCCCGCGCACTCGAAGTGATCCGCGCGACCGGACAGCCGCTGAGCGCATGGCAGAGCGAGCTGACCGGCGGGATCGGTTCGGCGGTGACGCTGCACCCGGCAGTATTGCTGCCGCCGCGCGCGTGGATTTATGAGCGCTGTGAGCGGCGCTTTGTCCAGATGCTGGAGCGCGGCGCACTGGCCGAGGTTGAGGCGTTGCTTGCGCGCCAGCTCGACCCCGAGCTGCCTGTGATGCGCGCAATCGGTGTCTTCGAAATCGCTTCACTGCTGGCTGGAACCACAACGCGCGCCGAGGCCGAAGCGCGCGGCGCGCAGGCCACCCGCAATTACGCCAAACGGCAATTCACCTGGCTGCGCAACCAGTCTCCGGCCAAATGGCCCCGCCTCGAAGAAATAAGTTTCGATGAACAAGGCATATTTGTATCTTTATTGCGTGATTAAGCCTTGACATGACATTTCCTGTTACATAGAGGCCACGCGCAGATCAGCGCTTGCCTCATGGCCCCGAGTTGGAGAGGAGACCCGGCGCAGGTGCCGAAACAGGCACTAGCGCCGGGTCGCTCCGTTAAAGGCGGCGGCAGAGCGAATGGAAGGTTGTTAACGTGAGCGAGGAGCGCAGCGGCGCCAGCATCCTGGTTGAAAGCCTGGTCCGCCAGGGGGTCGAATTCGTGTTCGGCTATCCCGGCGGCGCGGTGCTGCCGATTTACGATGCTTTGTTCGGCGAAGCCCGCATCCGGCACATTCTGGTCCGCCACGAAGCCGGCGCGGCGCATGCGGCGGAAGGCTATGCCCGCTCGACCGGCAAGCCCGGAGTGGTGCTGGTCACCTCCGGCCCCGGCGCGACCAATGCCGTCACCGGAATTGCCGATGCCTTCATGGATTCGATTCCCTTGGTGGTCATCACCGGGCAAGTGCCAACCGCGCTGATCGGCTCCGACGCCTTCCAGGAAGCCGATACCATCGGGATCACCCGCCACTGCACCAAGCACAACTATCTGGTCAAAGATCCGGCTGACCTCGCCGGGATCATCGACGAGGCCTTCCAGATCGCCACCACCGGCCGCCCCGGTCCGGTCGTGATCGACATTCCCAAGGATGTGCAGATCGCCTCAGCGCGGTTGAGCGAGGGCGCAGCGCAGCGCCGCCAGCGCTACAACCCGCCCACCACCGGGAGCGAGCGCGACATCGCCCGCGCGATCGAACTGCTCGCCAATGCCAAAGCACCGATTTTCTACACCGGCGGCGGGGTGATCAACTCCGGCCCGCGCGCGGCGCAGCTGCTGCGCCAGTTGCAGGCATTGACCGGCGCACCGGTCACCTCGACGCTGATGGGTCTGGGCGCCTTCCCCGCCGATCATCCCGATTGGCTCGGGATGCTGGGGATGCACGGCACGTATGAAGCCAACATGGCGATGAACCGCGCCGATCTGATCATCGCACTGGGCGCGCGGTTCGATGACCGGGTCACTGGCCGGCTTGACGCATTTGCGCCCAATTCGACCAAGATCCACATCGATATCGATCGTTCCTCGATCAACAAGGTGGTGCCGGTTGACCTGCCGATCCTAGGCGATTGCGCGCTGGTGCTCGAGCAATTGATCGCCGCCTGGGGAACCCGCAAGCCGCAGGACCTGTCCGAATGGAAGGCGCGGATCGGCGGCTGGCGCGCGCGGCAAAGTCTTGCATACCCGCGTAACAAGGCTGCAATCATGCCGCAACTCGCGGTCGAGCGGTTGTTCGAGCTGACCAAGCACCGCGACCCGATTATCGCCACCGAGGTTGGCCAGCATCAGATGTGGGCCGCGCAGTATTTCCATTTTTATGGTCCTAACAAGTGGCTCACCTCGGGCGGGCTCGGCACGATGGGTTATGGCCTGCCCGCGGCGATCGGCGCGCAGCTCGGCAACCCGGATTCGCTGGTGATCGACATTGCCGGCGATGCCTCGATCCAGATGAACATTCAGGAGCTGGGCACCGCCACCCAGTTCCGCCTGCCGGTCAAGGTGTTCGTGCTCAACAACGAGTGGATGGGCATGGTCCGCCAGTGGCAGGAGCTGACCTATGAGAGCCGCTTCTCCGAAAGCTATTCGGACAGCCTGCCCGATTTCGTCAAACTGGCCGAAGCCTATGGCTGGAAAGGCATCCGGATCGAGGACGAGAGCCAGCTCGACGCGGGCATCCAGGCGATGATCGACCATCCCGGCCCGGTGTTTGTCGATTGCCTGGTCGCCAAGGAAGCCAATTGCTATCCGATGATCCCTTCGGGCGCGGCGCATACCGAGATGATCCTCTATGGCGACAAAGTGACCGGTTCGATGGACGATGCGGCCAAGGCGCTGGTGTAAATCCCATGATGAAGATCAAACAGCAGGCGTCGGAACGCCATGTCCTGACCGTGATGGTCGATAACGAGGCCGGGATCCTGGCCAAGATCGCCGGGCTGTTCACCGCGCGCGGGTACAACATCGACAGCCTGACCGTGGCCGACATTACCGAGAATCACTCGGTCAGCCGCATCACCATCGTCACGCATGGCCCGCCCGCAGTGATCGACCAGATTCACGCCCAGCTCGAACGGCTGGTCCCGGTGCACAAAGTGATCGACCTGACCGAAGCGGGCGATCACGTCGAGCGCGAGCTGGCCTTGGTCAAAGTCGCCGGCACCGGCGATCTGCGGGTCGAGGCGCTGCGGCTGGCCGAAGTCTTCCGCGCCAGCGTCATCGATACCACCACCAGCAGCTTCGTGTTCGAACTGACCGGCGCGCCCGACAAGATCGACCGCTTCATCGCCCTGATGCGCGAGCTGGGGCTGGTCGAGGTCGGCCGCACCGGAGTGGTCGGAATGATGCGCGGGGCCGAAGCGGCTTAGAGATTTTCACACCGCCGGGACCAGGCCGGGCTATCGAATTACAGAGCAAGGACAAGACATGAAGGTTTACTACGACGCCGACGCTGATCTCAACCTGATCACCGGCAAGAAGATCGCCATCGTCGGCTATGGCAGCCAGGGCCACGCCCACGCGCAGAACCTGCGCGATTCGGGCGTTAAGGACGTCGCCATCGCCCTGCGCGCCGGGTCGGCCACCGCCAAGAAGGCCGAGGCCGCCGGCTTCAAGGTCATGACCAATCAGGAAGCGGCCAAATGGGCGGATATTCTGATGATGCTGGCCCCCGACGAAACCCAGGCCGCGATCTGGGAAAACGACCTCAGGGACAACATGAAGCCGGGCGCGGCGCTGGCCTTTGCGCACGGGCTGAACGTCCACTTTGGCCTGATCGAGCCGCCGGCCGACATGGACGTGATCATGATTGCGCCCAAGGGTCCGGGCCACACCGTGCGCAGCGAATACGTCAAAGGCGGCGGCGTACCGTGCCTGATCGCGGTCCACCAAGACGCCAGCGGCAACGCGCATGACCTGGGCCTCGCTTATGCCAGCGGTGTCGGCGGCGGGCGCAGCGGGATCATCGAAACCAACTTCAAGGAAGAGTGCGAGACCGATCTGTTCGGTGAGCAGGCGGTGCTGTGCGGCGGGATCACCCACCTGATCCAGGCCGGGTTCGAGACGCTGGTCGAGGCCGGTTACGCACCTGAAATGGCCTATTTCGAGTGCCTCCACGAAACCAAGCTGATCGTCGATCTGCTGTATGAAGGCGGCATCGCCAACATGCGCTATTCGATCAGCAACACCGCCGAATACGGCGATATCACCACCGGTCCGCGGATCATCACCGCTGAAACCAAGGCCGAAATGAAGCGCGTGCTGGCCGACATCCAGTCGGGCCGGTTCGTGAAGAACTTCGTGCTCGA
>JANOTT010000086.1:0-1722 GCA_031416535.1 Novosphingobium sp.
CTTCATCGGTCCGCTCCAGCAGGGCCTGCTCGGCCAAGCCGGGGTAGAACTCGATTCGCGCGGCAATGTCGCGGCACCGGTCAGCAACTACCGCACCAGCGACCCGCAGATCTTTGCCTGCGGCGATATGCGCCGCGGGCAGAGCCTGGTCGTCTGGGCAATCCGCGAAGGCCGCCAGGCTGCGCGTGCGGTCGACGAACTGCTGATGGGGGTGAGCGAACTGCCGCGCTAATCAGCAGCGCGCCCGCTCGTCCGCCTCCCTCAGACCCGCGCTGGCATGAAGCGCGGGTTGCGCATCAGCGTAGCAGAGATCAGCGCCACCAGCAGCGCCACCGGGGCGATCTCGCTCAGCGTCATCAGCATGCGCCGCGCCGGATTCTTGTACATCTCTGCGAACTCGGCCATTTCCGCCTTGAACCTGGCCAGCTCCGCCGCGCTGGCCCCGGCGGCCTGCTTCTGCGCCAGCGTTGAAGCGATGTATTGCGCCATGAAGCGATTGTCGGTCGCCCACATGTAAAGTTCCCAGCCGAGCACATAAAACATGCACGCAACTGCCGCGATGCCCAGTCCGACGCCCAGCGCCTTCCAGAAGCGGATCACCCCGCCCTGCTGCTCGTCGCGAAAACGCTTCACCCCGACGAAGACGAGGCTCAGCGCGATCAGCATCGACAGATAGCCGAGCACCATGCCCATGCTGCCGTGATCGCCCACAACTCCCAAGGAAAGCGCCAGCAGCAGCAATTCGATCGTTCCGGCGATCGCGCCGTAGACAAGGATGATGCGTTGCATTGCCCGTACTCCCATTTGTAACCGCCGGACTAGCGTTGTCCCGACCCCAGTTCCATCACCCAGATGGGTGATTTGGTGGAATTCACCCCAAATTACCGCAGCAGCTCGAGACTGCGGGCCTTGTGGATCGCCTGGGTGCGGCTGCGCGCCTCAAGCTTTTCGAACAGCCGCGCAAGGTGGGTCTTGACCGTGTTGGGTGAGATCGCCAGCCGCCGGGCAATCAGCTTGTTCGAAGCGCCCTCGGCCAGAAGTTCGAGCACTTCATACTCGCGCGAGCTGACCCCCAGCGCGGCCAGCGCGGCCGCGTTGCGTACGAACGGATTGCTGCGCTGGCGCGGCACCAGCCGCGTGCCGAGCCACACGCCAAGACCGGCAAACAGCAGCGCCACCGCCAGCACGAACAGACTGGTCGGCAACGCGTGCAACGCATAGCCCAGCTCAAGCCCCTCCGCGAGGAACGCCAAGGCGGCCAGCGCCGCGCCATAGATCATCACGTGCCTGACCATCGCGGCAGAGTAGATCACGGTGTCGCCCGCCGCTCAAGCCCCCGCCGGTTCGGCCTCTTCGGTGCAGCCGCCACCTTGGCTTTGGCCACACTAAATCTTTCAAGGCCGACATTCGCCCGCTAAGGCCCGGCCATGCGCCAGATTGCCTTCCTCGCCTGCCCCGGAACGCTGCCCGGCTCGCCCACCCGCCGCCCCGATGCGTTCGAGCATGACCTGCAGCTGGCGGCGCTGCGACAAGGATTGGGGAGCCGCGCCGAAGTGGCCGACATCGACTGGCGTGCGCCGATCGAGCACCTGGTGCGGTTCGACCTCGCGATCCTCGGCACGCCGTGGGACTACACCGAGGCGAAGGATGAATTCATCGCCCGGCTCGAAGCGCTCGAGGCGGCCGGAGTGGTGGTCGCCAACCCCAGCGAAGTGGTGCGCT
>JANOTT010000087.1:0-27992 GCA_031416535.1 Novosphingobium sp.
CTTCATCGGTCCGCTCCAGCAGGGCCTGCTCGGCCAAGCCGGGGTAGAACTCGATTCGCGCGGCAATGTCGCGGCACCGGTCAGCAACTACCGCACCAGCGACCCGCAGATCTTTGCCTGCGGCGATATGCGCCGCGGGCAATCCTTGGTGGTCTGGGCGATCCGCGAAGGCCGCCAGGCAGCGCGCGCGGTGGACGAAATGTTGATGGGGGTCAGCGAGCTGCCGCGCTGAAGCTTGGTGTACTACTTAAACGACGCTAGGAGCCAGTGATGAAAATCGCTTTCCTCGCCTGCCCGGAAACGCTGCCCGGCTCGCCCACCCGCCGCCCCGATGCGTTCGAGCATGACCTGCAGCTGGCGGCGCTGCGTGACGGGTTGGCTGGGCGGGCGCAAGTCGCCGAGATCGACTGGCAGGCCCCGCTCGATCAACTCACCCGGTTCGACCTCGCGTTTTTGGGTACGCCGTGGGATTACACCGAGCACAAGGACGCGTTTGTGGCGCGGCTCGAAGCGCTCGAGGCGGCCGGAGTGGTGGTCGCCAACCCCAGCGAAGTGGTGCGCTGGAACGCCGACAAGCTCTACCTGCGCGAACTTGAACAACGCGGCGCGGCGAGCATCCCAACGCTGTGGCCCGAAGCGCTCGATGCGCGCGACATCACCGCCGCCTTCGACCACTTCGATTGCGACCGCGTGGTGGTTAAACGCCGCGTCGGCGCGGGCGCGATCGGGCAGGAAAGCTTTACCCGTGGCGATCCGCGCCTGACCGGCTGGCGCATGGACCAGCCGGCGTTGATCCAGCCTTTCCTCCCCGCGATCCAGGCCGAGGGCGAGCTAAGCTTCATCTTTGTGAGCGGCAGCTTCAGCCACGCGCTGATCAAGCGCGCGCGCAGCGGCGACTACCGGATCCAATCGCTCTACGGCGGCACCGAAGAAGCGCTCGATCCCGGACCGCCCGACCGCGCCAAAGCCGAGAGCATAATGGCGATGCAGCCCTTCACCGCGCCGCCGCTGTACGCCCGGATCGATATGGTGCGGTTGCCCGATGGCGAACTCGCGGTAATCGAAGCCGAACTGATCGAGCCCTTTCTGTACCCGCTGCAAGGTCCCGGGTTTGGACGAATGCTGGCGGCGGCGGTGTTGGGGTTCGCGGGCTGAGCATCGTTTGGAAATAGCGAAAGACTGCTGAAACTGGGCCGCAAACGGACTGGCAGTTTTCGGTGCGAACCTCAAACAGACGGCCATAAATGGTTTGTCCGTGCGCATAGATCCGGTCTCTCCGCGCTTTGCTGTGATGGTTATGATACCGTCGGCGATAAATGCGCATGACCGGTGTGGCTGTGGTCATGCTGGTGCTCATGACGATCGCCGGGCTCGACGCCGACGAGGTTGAGCACGACCGATCGGATGCCTCGCTCGGCCCGGATGCTGTCGGCAAATTGCCGCAAGGCAATCGTATTTCCTTTCAGCATCACGCTTTCAAGACTGCTACTGTGATCAAGCGGGACAGAAGTTGCACAGGCAATCAGATCGTGATGGGCGTGCTGCATTTCGGACAACCGGCTTGCCAGTCGGCGCACCCGCCGGTCGTAAATATACGACAAGTTTGCCACACTATGCGGGTGCGGAGAGTGTTCACTGTGGTGGCGGCCCATTGTCTCGCGGACGATGTCACGCATGCCCTCAGATCGGCTTTGATAGCCGGTCGTTTTTAGATGTTCGTCGAGCGCCTCCGCCAGTGGGTCGTCGAGTGAAATCGTAAGTCGTTGCATACCGCTTCCAAATCTATGCCGCTAATCTCGCAGAGCACTATGGCATTGGAGTGGTCTCACTTCCAGCAGGCGCTTTGAGAAGAACCCCGAACAACGCATTGCCACGATGCTGTCGTGCTCATTTCCGCATAACTTTGTAAATTTAATTATGCATCAAGCGGATCTTTTGTCGGCGTGCCGCGTATATCCATAGTCGCGATCATACGGCGCGAATTGGGGGAGCAAACAGATTATGGTGAAGTATGTGTGGCTATTATCGCTATCTGCGCTGTCGACCGGCACAATGGCGATCCCAGCCTACGCACAGACGCCAACTTCGCCCCCCACTAACGACGAATCGGTGTTGGGCAATGAACCAACGCCGCCAGTCAATCCCGCAACGATCATCGTCACCGGTTCGCGCACCAGTCAACTCGGGATTGCCGACAGTGCCAACGCCGGCGTGGTTACGACCGAGCAACTCGCCGCCCGAACCGTCTATCGGCCGGGCGAACTGCTTGAAGTTACCCCGGGGTTGATCGTCAGCCAGCACAGCGGTGAGGGTAAGGCCAATCAGTTTTATCTGCGTGGCTTCAATCTCGACCACGGCACAGACTTGCGCACCACGATCGACGGGATGCTGGTTAATCAACGCAGTCACGGCCAGGGCTGGACCGATGTCAATTTTCTCATTCCCGAACTTGCCGGCACTTTGGCATATCGCAAAGGTCCCTATTCGGCGGCGGACGGGGATTTTGCCGCCGCAGGTTCGGTCAGCGTGCAATACGTCGACACACTGCCCAACACGTTGATCAGCTTGGGCACAGGCGAAAACGGCTATCGCCGGGGGCTGATTGCAGGATCGCCCAAAGTTGCGGGCGGCAATCTGCTTTATGCGCTCGAGTTGTTTCATAACGATGGCCCGTTCATCAAGGGAGACAATTACCGGAAGATCAATGGCGTCTTGCGCTATTCGCGGGGAAACAAAGTGTCGGGCTTCAACGTCACCGGCATGGCTTATGCGGCGAGCTACAACGCGACCGATCAGATCCCTCAGCGCGCGGTCGATGCCGGGACATTGGAACGGCTCGGTTCGATCGATCCGACCGACGGGGGCAATGTCCATCGCTACAGCCTGTCGGCCGAATGGCACCAAAACACCGAGCGCACAGCGTCGAAAATCAACGCCTACGTGATCGACAACCGGCTGCGCATCTTCTCGAACTTTACCTACTTTCTTGATGATCCCGTCAACGGCGATCAATTCGCGCAGCCCGATGACCGCACGTCGATAGCGCTGAATGCTAGTCATTCATGGCGGGGAAGCCTGTTCGGCCAGCCGTCCGAAACCACGGTTGGGGTGCAGGTCCAACGCGACGCCATTCGCAATGGGTTGCTGAACACCAAGGCCAGGCAAGAGCTGTCCGAAACCCGCCGCGACCGGATCAAGGAAACGAGCGTTGGTGTATATTTCGAGAACACCACGCGGTGGTCCGACAAATTTCGCACTGTGCTCGGTGCCCGCGAGGATTATTATGACTTCGATGTGACGAGTTCGCTGGCCGTCAACTCGGGCAAGACACACGCGTCGCTGTTCAGCCCGAAGCTCAGCTTGGTGTTCGGACCATGGTCCAAAACCGAATTCTATGTGAATGCTGGCGCCGGGTTTCACAGTAACGACGCGCGCGGCACGGCGATCGCGGTGGATCCCAAAACCGGCGATCCAGCCGATCGGTACCCGGACTGGTCCGCGCCAAGGGCGTAGAAGCGGGCATTCGCACTGAAATTGTGCCGCGACTGCAAAGCACGCTGTCGATCTATGGGCTTGATTTCGATTCCGAACTGATCTTTGAAGGCGATGCAGGTTCAACCGCGGCAGGCCGCCCCAGTCGCCGGGTTGGCATTGAATTCTCGAACTATTACAAGCCGACCCATTGGCTGACGATCGATGCTGACATTGCCTATGCCAAGGCCAGGTTTCGCGATTCCGACCCGGTCGGGCGGCGCATTCCGGGCGCCGTGGAAGGGGTCGCATCGATCGCCGCCTCGGTCGATGATCTTGGCCCCTACTTTGGCGCGGTCCAGTTCCGCTATTTCGGGCCGCGTCCGTTGATCGAGGATGACAGCGTTCGGTCGAAATCGACCACGACACTCAACGGCCGGAGCGGGTACAAAATCACGCCTATGTTCACCATCGAGCTGGAGGCGTTCAACCTGCTCGACGCACAAAGCTCTGCGATCGATTATTTCTATCAATCGCGCCTTCCGGGCGAAGGGCCTGACGGACAAAACGACATTCATTTCCATCCGATTGAATCAAGATCCGTGCGAATAACCGCGAACGCTCGGTTCTGAATTTGCGCAGAAAGCGCGCGATGCTTGCGTGAGCGAGCATCCGGGGTCATGAGCTGGCTTACTGAACATCTGCAATGCGCGAGCAGTTGGCGCTTGGCCTGGAAACAAGCCCATTCCCCGCCCGCCGAATCATTCAGGCAACGAGTTCAGTGTTTGCATTGCGGGCGACCGAACCGACGGAGAGCTCCAGCCCGTAAAGGATCGCCGTTCCAAATGTCTGCCTATCTCATTCTGTTTGCGATCGTGCTGGGGGTCAACCTGATGCCGGCGTTCGGCCCGCCCACGTGGACGATTATCGTCGCCTATGGGCTGTCTTCGCAGATCCCGCTGGCGGCGCTGGTGGTGATCGGTGCGGCGGCGGCGGCGCTGGGCCGGTTCACGCTGGCGCATAGCTTCCGGTTGTTGCGCCGGCACATCCCGGCGCGGACCAGAAGCAACCTTGAAGCGGCCGGCCAGGCGCTCAATCGCCGCAAACACCATTCACGGCTCGCACTCGGCCTGTTCGCGCTGTCGCCGTTGCCCTCGGCGCAGCTGTTCGAGGCGGCTGGCCTGATCAAAGTCGGGCTGGTCAAATTTACCGCGGCGTTCTTTGCGGGCCGGCTGGTCTCCTACTCGATCTATGGCGCCACCGCCAAAAGCATCGAGGGCAGTTCGCTGGGAGGAGCCTTTCGAGACGCGCTGCTCAGTCCGGTGGGGATCGCGCTGCAAATTGCCATGATCGCGCTGTTGATCGGGCTCAGCCAGGTCGACTGGCACAAGCACTCTGGCAGCGACCGGACGTAACGCGCTGAAGTTCTGCTGACAGCAGCGCCGCATTTCCTACATCCTCAAAACTTGCCATTCTGCCGCCCGGCGTCGCGCTCCCGCGCTTTCAATCGTTGTTCGCTCGTTTCCGATAGCCGCGCCCGCCAGCGCGGTTTTTGTGCGTCCAGGCAGGCCAAAAGTTGCGGAAAAAACTCTACATCGCGCAATACGCGCTATATTCGTAAACTTTGCAAAGTTGCGCCCCCCTCACAACCCCCAATTCACCGCGCCGCGCCCCCGCGCCTCCAGAAAAGCATTGGCCTGGCTGAAGTGGCGGCAGCCGAAGAACCCCTGGTGCGCTGAAAGCGGGCTGGGGTGCGCGGCGGTCAGGACCAAGTGTTGGCTCGTCAGCAGTCCCGGCACGCTCAGCGCCTGCTTGCGGGCATGGTTACCCCACAGCAGGAACACGCACGGTTCTGTCTTGGCGGCGACTGCGGCGATTACCGCGTCGGTAAGCTCCTCCCAGCCCTTGCCTCGGTGTGAATTAGGCTGGCCCTGCGCCACGCTCAGCACCGCGTTGAGCAGCAGCACGCCGTGCCGCGCCCAGGGCGTGAGGTTGCCGGTCTGCGGGCGCGGCAGACCAAGGTCGGCGGCCTGCTCCTTATAAATGTTGGCCAAGCTGGGGGGCACCTTGACACCGTCTGCCACCGAGAAGCTGAGACCGTGCGCCTGACCCGGCCCGTGATAAGGGTCTTGCCCCAGGATCACCACATTCACCGCCTCGAGCGGGGTCAGGTGAAGCGCCGCCAGCCGCTGCCCGCGCGGCGGATAGACCGATTTGCCGCTGGCTTCCTCAGCGCGCAGGAACGCTGCCAGTGCGTGCGACTTTTCGCTGGCCAGCACCGGTGCCAGCACGGCACGCCAGCTTTCGGGAACTGCTTCGCTGCTGGGCAAGTCGCGCCTCCATCAATCGCGGGCTTTCCTCCCCGCGCAGTTCCGCCTAAGCACTTCGGTTATATGGCTGTCTATCTCCACGAAGAAGATCTTCCCGCCGGTGTACTCGGCGCCGGGCCGCTTGCGGTCGACACCGAAACCATGGGGCTGATCACCCCGCGCGACCGGCTCTGCCTGGTGCAACTTTGCGATGGCCGCGGCGATGAGCATCTGGTCCGCTTCGGTCCAGGCTCGGATTACGACGCGCCCAACCTGAAGGCCGCGCTGGCCGATCCGGCGCGGGTCAAGCTCTACCACTTTGCGCGCTTCGATCTGGCCGCGATCGAGCATTATTTGGGGGTCGAGGCTGGGCCGGTGTTCTGCACCAAAATCGCCAGCAAGCTGGTGCGCACCTATACCGATCGCCACGGGCTCAAGGATTTGGTGCGCGAACTGCTCGGCAAAGACCTGTCGAAGCAGCAGCAATCGAGCGACTGGGGCGGGCCCGAACTTTCGGAAGCCCAGCGCGAATATGCGGCCTCGGATGTGCGCTATCTCCATTCGATGCACACCATCCTGACCGAGCGGCTGGCGCGTGAAGGGCGCAGCGCGGCCGCTGCGGCGGCATTCGCGTATCTGCCGCACCGCGCCCGGCTCGATCTGATGGGCTGGGCCGACAAAGACATCTTCAGCCACGAATCATGAGTGGCGGGGCATGAGCCAGAGCGCCGACCAGATCCGCGACAAGCGCCAGCACTGGGCCGCGCCCGGCGGTTGGCACGACCGCAAGATGCGGTTCCTCGCGGTCTGGCTGCCCGGTTTGGTTGGCGTGGTGCTGGCCGCGATGATCATCGGTCCATTGTTTGCCCGGCGCGAGATCAGCTTCCTGCTTGACCGCAACAAGGTTGCGCTGACGCAAGAGCGGATTCGGGTGTCGAACGCGATGTACCGCGGGATCGACGGCGAAGGGCGGCCGTTCACCGTTACCGCCGATAATGCGGTGCAGGTCTCGATTAAGGAACCGGTGGTGAAGATGGACACACTTGCAGCACGGCTGCAGCTGTCAGACGGACCGGCCGAACTGATCGCGCAGAACGGCGCGTACAATTATCAGGCTGAGACCGTCTCGGTCGCTGGCCCGGTCGTTTTCACCGCCGCCGACGGCTACCGGATAACCACGCAGAACGTGTCGATCGACCTCAAGCAGCGCCGCATTGGCGGCACCGGCGGAGTAAGCGGCTCGGTTCCGGCTGGTACTTTCCGGGCCGACCGGGTAAGCGCCGATCTTGAACAACGCATTGTCACGCTTGACGGAAACGTCCGGATGGTATTGCAACTACAACAGCTTAGGATGCCGAGATGAGCGTTTCGCCCGCACCCGCTGGTTCCCTGCGCGCCACGATGCTGCGCTCACTGCTGGGCGGGTTTGCGATCGGCAGCGCCGCGCTGTTGGCGCTCGCCCCGTCGCAGGCGCAAGTGTTTGCCGGCCAGAACACCGACGCGCCGGTCAGTGTTGCGGCCGATCATGGCGAGTTGCTGGGCAAGCAGGACCGCGCGGTGCTGGCGGGCAATGTGGTGATCAACCAGGCTGGACTGACGCTGCGCGCGGCGCGGACTACGCTGGCCTTCTCCAGCGCCGGCGGTGGCTTCAAGATCCACCGGCTCGATGCGACCGGCGGCGTGACTGTCACGCGCGGCAACCAGAGCGCCAGCGGCGAAGTGGCGATTTACGATTTCGACCGGCGGATCATCACCCTTGCTGGCGGCGTCGTGTTGCAACGCGGGACTGACCGGCTGAGCGGTGGGCGACTGGTGATCGATCTGACCACCGGGCTATCGTCGATTGACGGCAATGTCGGTGGCGGGTCTTCGGCGCTGGGATCGCCGGGCGCGGCACCGCGCGGCGGACGGATCACCGGCACCTTCTCCGTGCCCAAGCGCACCAACTGATCGGGCCGGGGGGCGTGGACCTTCCGGCGCTGCGGCGCATTCTGCTGGCCATGGTCGGGACCCGGCAAATGCCGGACCTGAGCGATCTGGACGAGCACGCCTGGACAGTAATAAACGGTTTGGCGGGGCAGCACCGCTTGAAACCGCTGCTGCACGCGCAGCATGGCGCCAATCCTGCGGTTCCCCATGCGGTCCGCGCTGACTGGCGGGAAACTTACCGCGGCGCGGCCCTGCAGGCGATGCTGGCTCGGCACGAGCTGATCGAATGCGCTGGGCTGCTGGGAGCTGCGGGCCTCGCGCCAATCGCGCTCAAGGGTGCTTGGCTGAGCCACCATGCCTATCCGGCGGCTGCGCTGCGGCCGATGCGCGACCTCGACCTGCTGGTCCCGGGCGCGCACGTCCTCGATGGCTACGCCGCGCTGCTCGCCGCTGGATATGCGGAGTTTGAACCACCGGAAATGCCGCTCAGCGAGGTTGTCCGGCTCGACAAACATATGCCGGTTCTGGTTGCTCCGCGCGGCTCACTGATCGAACTTCACCACCGGCTGTGGGAGCCCGACGGACGGCTCGATCACGCCACGCCGGCGCAAGATGAAGCGGCGCTGCGAGCGCGCGCGGTGTGCGACGACGACGGTATTCGCTACTTGGCGCCGCAAGACACGCTGGCGCATCTGATCATTCACGCGATCTACAGCCACCGGCTCGATTGCGGTCCGCTGCTGCTCGCCGACATCGACTTTCTGCTCCGGGCCAAGCCAATCGACTGGTTGGATTTCTGGGCGCGGGCCGCAGCCGAAGGCTGGCGCAGCGGGGCGCGGCTGGTGCTCGAACTGGTTGCGACGTACCGCGCCGAGGCAGTAATCGATTTCAAGCCCGATCAAGGCGGGCCGACGCCGTCCAAGGTGCTGGCCGCCGCGCCCGATTTGCTGCTGCAGGAACTGGGCACCCGGCGCAGCGCGGGGCTGGCCGCAGCCGCGCTCAAGGCCGGACCCAGAAAATTACTGCAGCGGCTGCGCGGGCGGCGCGGCGCGCATGGCGAGGCCGAAGTGACCCGGACCATGGACCACGAAGGCGGGATGCTCGGCTGGGCCGGATCGCGCGCCTGGCGCAGTCTGACCGAACTTGCCCGCGCCGACGTACGCCGCCAGTCGCGCCAGTTGGCTGCACTCAGCCAATGGCTTGATCAATGACCCGGCCAGCGACGTTGGGACGCGTGCTGATCGTCGGGCTTAACTATGCGCCCGAGCCGGTCGGGATTGGACCTTATACGCAAGGATTGGCTCAAGCGCTGGCGGAGGCCGGAGCCGAGGTCGAGGCGGTGGTCGCTAAGCCTTATTATCCGCAATGGCAGACGATGCCCGCTTACGCCGGTGGCGGCTGGCGCCGCGAGCAGGACGGCGCGGTCAGTCTGACCCGCTGCCCGATCTATGTCCCCAAGCAGCCTAGCGGGCTCAAACGGATTATCCACCTCACCAGCTTCATGCTGGCGGCGCTGCTGCCGGCATTGCGCGCTGCGCTGAATCGCAAAACACGGCCTGACTTTGTGATCACCGTCGCGCCAGCGCTGCTGGGTGTGTTGACGGCGTGGCTAGCCGCGCGGCTGGCCGGGGCCAGGCTGTGGATTCACGTCCAGGACTTCGAGGTCGAGGCGGCGCTGGCGACCGGGCTGATGCGCGAGACCAGCATGACCGCGCGGCTCGCGCGGTGGACCGAGAACCGGCTGCTCAAGCTGGGCGACCGGGTCTCGACGATCAGCCCGCAAATGTGCGCCAAGCTGGTCGCCAAAGGAATTGCGCCGGAGCGGGTGTTCGAAATGCGCAATTGGGCCGACGCCCGGTTTGCCCCCGATCCCGCCGGGGGCAAGGCAATCCGCGCCGATTGGGGTATAGGCAACCGTACCGTGGCGCTTTATTCGGGCAATATTGCGCGCAAGCAGGGGATCGAAATATTGGTCGAGGCTGCACGGCTGTTGCAGGATCGCAGCGACATTGCCTTCGTGATCTGCGGCGAGGGGCCTAACCGCGCCGAGCTTGAACGGCTCGCCGCCGGGCTGAGCAATGTGCAGCTTCACGATCTCCAGCCAGCGGAGCGCATGGGAGCAATGCTGACCATGGCCGACCTCCACCTGCTGCCGCAAATCGCCGGAGCGGCCGATCTGGTGCTGCCCTCCAAACTCACCAACATGCTGGCCTCGGGGCGGCCGGTAGTTGCCACTACCCAGCCAGGAACTGGACTTTATGCCGAAGTCGATGGCTGCGGCCTGATTACTCCGCCAGGCGATGCCGCGGCGCTGGCTGCAGCTGTGGCCGCGCTGGCGGACGACCCTGCGCAGCGGATGCATTTGGGGCAAGCGGCAGCGAGACGCGCGGTCGAGCGCTGGTCAAAGCCGGCAATTATTGCCGGGGCTCTGGCGAAGCTCGGGTAGCGCGAGGCTCGGTTAGTCGGCCGGGCGGCGGTCGCACGGAATCTTCAGTTTTTGGCCCAAGGTGATTTATGCGGCTCGCTCGCCTTGGCGACCTTGGCAGCCTCGTGCTGGAGCGCCTGATCAGCAGCGGGCACGGTGCAATAGGCGGTCAGCAGAATGCCCAGCGACCATGTCACTGCTTTCCAGCGGCTCGCAAAAACCTGGTTGATCTTGGTGCCATAGCCGAACATGCGAGGCACATTACCCGCGCGTGGTTAAGGAAGCTTGCCCGCCTCGCGCTGCAATTCGTAGAGCAGGTCAAGCGCCTCGCGCGGGCTCAGGGCGTCTAGTTCAAGCGCGGCGAGCCGCGCCCGCAAGGTATCGACCACCGCGTCCTTGTGCTCGGCAGCGGCGGCAAACAGCGGCAAATCGCCTAACCCGGCGGCGATCCCACCGGTTGCGGCCCGACCCTTCTCCAACCGCTCAAGCACCGCCCGCGCCCGTGCCACCACCGGCGCGGGCACCCCAGCCAGTTTGGCAACGGCGAGGCCATACGAGCGATCCGCTGGCCCTTCGGCCAGTTCGTGCAGCAAGACCAGATCCCCCTGCCATTCGCGCGCCCGCACATGATGGAGCGACAGCGCCTCGCAGCTCTCGGCGAGTCGCGCCAACTCGTGGTAATGCGTGGCGAACAGGCAGCGACAGCGGTTGCCGGAATGCACCGCTTCGACCACGGCCCAGGCCAAGGCCAGCCCATCGTAAGTCGAAGTTCCGCGCCCTACTTCATCGAGGATCACAAAACTGCGTTCGCTCGCCTGCGCCAAGATCGCAGCGGTCTCGACCATTTCGACCATGAAGGTCGAGCGCCCGCGCGCGAGGTTGTCCGACGCGCCGACCCGGCTAAACAAGCGGTCGACCAACCCGATCCGGGCCGCCGCCGCAGGAACGAACCCGCCAGCCTGCGCAAGCAGCACGATCAGCGCGTTCTGGCGCAGGAAGGTGCTCTTGCCGCCCATGTTCGGCCCGCCGATCAGCCACAGCCGGTCGGCCGGGGACAGCGTGCAATCATTGGCCACGAACCGCTCACCCTTGCTGGCAAGTGCGGTTTCAACCACCGGGTGACGGCCGCCGGTCACTTCGAGCACCGGCTGCAGGGCCACTTGCGGGCGGCACCACCCGCCCTCGACAGCGCGCTCGGCCTGTCCGGCGCCGACATCGAGCCGGGCGAGCGCCTGCGCGGTCAATGCAATCGTCTGCCGCGCCGCCGCCGCGCGTTCGCACAATTCTTCGAAGTGCGCTTCTTCGGCGGCCAGCGCGTAGCCACCGGCCTGTGCGATCCGGCTCGCTTCTTCGTGCAGCGCGAGCGCATTGAAGCGCACCGCCCCGGCCATGGTCTGGCGGTGCGTAAACTGGCTGCCCGGTTCCATCAGCGGATCGGCATGACGGGCCGGAACTTCGATGAAATAGCCCAGCACCCCGTTGTGCTTGACCTTGAGCGCGGCGATCCCTGTATCGCTGCGGTATTTGGCCTCGAGCGCCGCAATCGCGCGGCGGGCATTGCCCGAAATGGCGCGCAATTCGTCAAGTGCGTGATCGAAGCCTTCGGCGATGAAGCCGCCTTGATTGCGCTCAGTCGGCGGCGCGGACACCAGCGCGCGGCTGAAATGATCGGTCAGCGCAGCGTGGCCGGTCAGGTTGGGCAGCAAGGCGTCAAGCAGTGCGGGCCGATCCTGCCGGGTCTTTAGGTGATCGTGAATCCGGCGAGCTTCGCTGAGCCCGTCACGCAATTGGCCCAGATCGCGCGGGCTGCCGCGTCCGGCCACCACCCGGCCCAGTGCCCGGCCAATATCAGCCAGCGCGCGCAGCACGGTGCGCAGGTCGCCGCGCAGCAGCGGATCATTGTGCAGCCATTGCACCAGCGCCAGCCGAGCCTCGATCGCTGGTGCATCTGTCAGCGGTGCCGACAGGTCCTCAGCCAGTTGCCGCGCACCTGCCCCGGTGACGCAGCGATCAACGGCTTCGATCAGGCTTCCGCGCCGCCCGCCTTGAATAGAGCCGAGAATCTCTAGGCTGGCCCGCGTCGCTTCGTCCATCACCAGATGCGCGTCCCCGGCGCGGGCCACCGGAGGGAGCAGCAAGGGCAAGGTACCGCGACCGACATGGTCGAGATAGCCGATCAACCCCGCTGCCGCTGCCAACATCGGGCGCGAAAAACTGCCGAACCCATCGAGCGTGGCAACATCGTGCAGCGCCTTCAACCGGACCTCACCTGCCTCGCTCGAAAACTCGCGCGGCGGGCGGGGGATTGCGTCCAGCGGAGTACCGTCCATCCCCTCGCTCGCCACCACCTCGCTCGCTCCGAGCCGCGCCAGCACTGAGCCGAGCTGCTCCGGCGGACAGTCCTCCAGCTCCATCCGCCCGGTCGAGATGTCAACGGCGGCAACTGCACACGTACCGCGCAGCTCGCACACCGCCACCAGCACATTGGCGCGGCGCGGTTCGAGCAGCGCTTCTTCGGTCAGCGTTCCGGCGGTGACGAAGCGGACGATTTCGCGCGCGACCAGCGCTTTTGATCCAGCGCGCTGGCGGGCCTGCTCGGGGGTTTCGGTCTGCTCGGCGATCGCTACCCTGCAGCCCGCCTTGATCAGGCGTGCCAGATACCCCTCGGCCGAATGGACCGGCACCCCGCACATCGGGATCGGCACGCCGAGGTGCTCACCGCGGCTAGTCAGCGCGATATTGAGCACTTGTGCGGCCTGGCGGGCATCATCGAAGAACAGCTCGAAGAAATCGCCCATCCGGTAGAACAACAGGCAATCCGCCGCCTGCGCCTTCAAAGCGAGGTACTGCACCATCATCGGGGTGGCGCCAGGGGTGGCAGGAGGGGCGTGCATCGACCCAGCCTAGCGCGGATGCCCGCGATTCGCGACGGTTTAGCAGGCAGCTTTCCCCTATCGCGTCGCGCTCGGCTGGGTTAGGGCACAGGCCATTGCGGGAGATACTAGTGTCAGACGAGACCCCCAGGGAAGAAGCCAACGTCCGCTTTACCGAGCGCGAAGCACTGTTTTATCACAAGACCATCCGTCCCGGTAAGATCGAGATTATTGCGTCGAAGCCGATGGCGACCCAGCGCGACCTGAGCCTAGCCTACTCGCCCGGGGTGGCGGTGCCGGTCCAGGCGATCGCCGATAACCCGGCAGATGCTTACGAATACACCGCCAAGGGCAACTTGGTTGCGGTCATTACCAACGGCACGGCTATTTTGGGAATGGGCAATCTGGGGGCGCTTGCTGCCAAGCCCGTGATGGAAGGCAAGGCAGTGCTGTTCAAACGCTTTGCCGACGTCGATTCGATCGACATCGAACTCGACACCGAAGACCCCGACAAATTCATCGAGGCCGTGGCCCTGATGGAGCCCACGTTCGGCGGAATCAATCTGGAAGACATCAAGGCCCCCGAATGCTTCGTGATTGAACAGGCCCTGCGCGACCGTATGAAGATCCCGGTGATGCACGATGACCAGCATGGCACCGCCATCATTACCGCCGCTGGCCTCGTCAACGCCTGCCACCTTACCGGACGCAAGTTCGAAGACGTCAAGGTCGTGGTCAACGGCGCTGGGGCTGCGGCGCTGGCCTGCACCGCGCTGATCAAGTCGATGGGTGTGCGGCATCAAAATGTCACAGTTTGCGACCGTCAGGGCGTGATATACCGCGGCCGCGAAGGCGGGATGGACCAATGGAAGAGCGCGCATGCCATCGACACCGATGCGCGAAGCTTGGAAGAAGCATTGGTCGGGGCGGACATTTTCCTCGGCCTGTCAGCCGCTGGCGCGCTCAAGCCCGAATATGTCAAACATATGGCCCCGCAGCCGATCATCTTTGCGATGGCCAACCCCGATCCCGAGATCACCCCGCCCGAGGCCAAGCGGGTGCGCCCTGATTGCATCGTCGCGACCGGGCGCAGCGATTATCCCAATCAAGTCAACAATGTCCTTGGCTTTCCGTTCATCTTCCGCGGCGCGCTGGATGTGCGGGCGACCACGATCAACGAGGAAATGAAGATCGCCGCCGCGCATGCGATTGCGCAACTGGCACGCGAGCCGGTGCCCGAAGAAGTCGCCGCCGCCTATGGCAAGAGCCAGCAGTTCGGGCGGGATTATATCATTCCCGCGCCGTTCGATCCGCGGCTGATGGATCTGGTCTCATCGGCAGTGGCCAAGGCGGCGATGGATACCGGGGTGGCGCAGAAGCCGATCGAGGATTTCGACGCGTACCGCACCAGCCTGAAGGCACGTCTTAATCCCACCACCGCAGTGCTGACTCAGGTTTATGATGCGGTCAAAGCCAATCCCAAAAGGATGATCTTTGCCGAGGCAGAGAACGAGATCGTGTTGCGCGCGGCGATCCAATACCGCGATTTCGGCTACGGCGAGCCGGTGCTGGTCGGCCGGACCGAGGCCGTGCTGGGCAAGCTGGCCGAGCTGGGAGTCGGGCAGCCGGAAAGCTTCCACATCGAAAATTCGGCGGTCAGCATCTATGTGCCGGCCATGGTCGAGCTATTGTACGAACGGCTCAAACGGCGCGGGTTCATGGAGCGCGACGTCAAACGGATGGTCAATCAGGACCGCAATATCTTTGCCTCGCTGCTGCTTAAGCTGGGGATCGGCGATGCGATGGTAACGGGCATGACCCGCACGTTCGCGCAGACGATGCGCGAGGTGCGCCAGGTGCTCGATCCGCAGGAAGGCCGCTTGCCCTTCGGCATTCACCTGATGATCGGCAAGAACTACACCGTGTTCCTAGCCGATACGACGGTCAACGAGCGGCCTAGCGCGCACGACTTGGCGGTGATCGCCAAAGAGACCGCGGCGGTTGCTCGCCGACTTGGTCACGAGCCGCGCGTCGCCTTCCTATCCTATTCTACCTTCGGCAATCCGCCGGGACGTTATTTGGAAAACATCCGTGATGCGGTGGCGATCCTTGATGCCGAGCAGCCCGGGTTCGAGTATGAGGGCGAACTGGCCCCCGATGCCGCGCTCAACCCGGCGGTGATGAAGAACTATCCCTTTAGCCGCCTGTCGGGTCCGGCGAATGTGCTGGTCATGCCCGGGCTGCAATCGGCCAATATCTCAGCCAAACTGCTGCGCGAATTGGCCGGCAATGCCACCATCGGCCCGATGCTGATCGGGATGGAAAAGCCCGTACAGATCGCACCGATGACCGCGATTGCGCCCGATGTGTTGACCTTGGCGGTGCTCGCCGCAGCCGGTATCGTGGGCTAGCCGGTGGACCTGCGCCCCCGCCGCAGCGCGCTGTTCTTGCCCGCCTCGAACCCCAAGGCGGTGGCGAAAGCGCGCGAATTACCGACCGATGTGGTGATCCTCGATCTTGAGGACGCCGTCGCGCCCGAGGCCAAGGAAGACGCGCGCGCAGCGGCGATAGCGGCGGTGCACGCGGGCGGCTGGGGTCGGCGCGAACTGGTCATTCGCGTCAACAGCTTCGACAGTCCCTGGGGCGCAGCCGATCTGGCAGCGGTGGCCGCAGCAGGGCCGAACGCCGTGCTGGTGCCCAAAGTCAGCACTCCTGATGACCTTCTGGCATATAATGACGCGCTTGCAGGAGCGCCCCCAGCCACGCGGCTCTGGACCATGATCGAGACCTGCGCGGTAGTGCCGGAACTAGGCCGCTTGGCAGCGCTCAAGGCCAGCACCCGGCTGGCCGCGTTCGTACTTGGGACCAACGATCTGGCCAAGGACATGCGCGCCCAGATCAGGCCCGGTCGCGCGCCATTTATGCCAATTCTGAGCGCCGCCGTCTGTGCGGCCCGCGCGCACGGGCTGGTGGTGATTGACGGCGTGTGCAACGAATTCCGCGATGCCAGCGTCCTGATCGCCGAAGCGCGGCAAGGGCTCGAGTTCGGATTCGACGGCAAGTCGCTGATCCACCCCGACCAGGTTGAGCCGTGTAACGCGGTGTTTTCGCCAAGCGCAGCCGAACTCGAGCAAGCCCGCGCAATCGTGGCTGGCTTTGCCGATCCCGGGCACGCCGGCAAGGGAGCGATCCGGTTAGAGGGCATGATGGTCGAACTGCTACACCTCGATCAGGCCCGGCGGGTGCTGGCGATCGCTGTGGCCATTGCCGGTGATCAGCCCCAGACCCGATAAACCCCGTACAAGCTGGTCGCGGTCAGCACGCACCCGACCAGCACGAGCATCACCTTGGGATCGAAATGCTTGGCCGCCCAAGCTCCAATCGGCGCGGCCAGCAGACCGCCGATCAGCAGGCCCAGAGTCGCCCCGGCAACATCCGCGATCCCCAGATGCCAAATGAATGCGGCCGAGACGACCATCGTCAGGAAAAACTCGACCGTGTTGACCGTTCCCACGACCTTGCGCGGGTCGGCCCCCTGAATTAACAGGTTCGAAGTCACCACCGGCCCCCATCCGCCGCCGCCGACTGCATCGAGGAACCCTCCGAACAGGCCCAGTGGCGCAATGAACCTGGCATCGCGCAGCTTCGGCGGATAAAACAGTCCGCGCACGAGGATGTAAATCCCGATCCCCGACAGGTAGAGTAGGACGAACGGCTTAATCACGCCAGCGTCGATCGAAGTTAGCACATAGGCCCCGAGCAACCCGCCGATGACCCCCGGCACCAGCAGTCTCACAAACAAGCGCTTGTCGACATTGCCGTGGAGCAGATGACTGATCCCGGAAACCGCTGTGGTAAAGCATTCGACGAGGTGCACACGCTGCGAGGCGAGCGCCGGAGGCACCCCCATCACCGCCACCAGCAAGGTATTGGAAATTACGCCGAAAGCCATGCCCAGCGCGCCATCGACGAGCTGCGCCGCAAAGCCTACAGCGATGAAAGGGAGCAACGCGGCGAGATCGAAGTGCGACAAGTCAAGCACGCGGCGGTCTCCGGTTGGCTTTCAACCTGCCGGATAGGGTTTGTACCACGACTGAGCGACAAAGAAATTCACGCTCTCGGCAAATGGAAACCTTTGCGGGCCAAAGCGATGGCCGACTGTCGATCCCTAGCGGACCGCAACGACGCGGTTCGCGCGCGGTTTCCCGGACGCTTGTTTGGCCAGCTTCACACAGCGCGCTTCGACCAGCGGATAATCCGCCCGCAACGCCGCGTCGCTTTGCAGCGCTGGTTCTACCTGAGCCTGACACAGCGCCGATGCGCCATAAATTTGGGCAGGAGCCACAAGGCGTTCGCAGACACTCCCATCATCGGCGCATCCAAACATCAGCAATGTATATGCAACAACGCTCATTGGCCGCACTCCTTATCGGACTAACCGGCAAGCGCTGACATGGTTCCCGCAGTCCGGGTGCAGCGCCCCGTCAATCCCGCCGACGATAGCGGAAGTACCAAACTTCGTGTCCGTAGAAATTGCGCGCTTTGGCTTCGTAGCGGGTCTCGGACCAGCCTGCGGGCCGGTGCTGGAAATCGGCCGGCTGATCGCACAGCCATTCAAACTGGTGGGCATGGCGGCGCATTACCATCAGCGCATGGCGCAAATAGACCGCATGATCGGTGCCGAAGCGAAATTCGCCGCCGGGTCCCAGCTTGGCCGCGAACAGATCGAGCGGCCCGTCGTTGATCATCCGCCGCTTGGCATGGCGCGCCTTGGGCCAAGGATCGGGGTGGAGCAGATAGAGGAAGCTGAGCGCGCCATCGGGAATGCGCCGCAGCACCTCGAGCGCATCGCCGTGGTGGATCCGCACATTGCCGAGCGGCTGGTGGGCGCCATTGTCCCCGTCTACATGGACCAGCGCCTGCGCGACCCCGTTGAGGAACGGTTCGGCACCGATGAAGCCGTGATCGGGCAGCAGGTCCGCGCGCGCCGCGAGATGCTCGCCGCCGCCAAAACCAATCTCGAAATGCAACGGCCGGGGACCCCCAAACAGGTCTGACGCGGTTACCCAGCCGTCGGGGGGGACAGCAATGCGCGGCAACAGCGTATCGACCAGCACCTGCTGTCCGGCACGCAGCGGCTTGCCTTTCGAGCGGCCATACAGCCGATTGATCGTGGTCGGATCGCCGGATTTGTAAGCGGTCATAGTGCCGCCCTTAGCCCGCAGGGCAGCGGCGCGCCACTATCCAAAACCAATACGGCCCGCCGATGCAGGCGGGCCGTGAAGGTAACGATTTTGGGCATTGAAATCAGGCGGCTTGCGCCTCCTCACCCGGATCGCGCAGCACATAGCCGCGGCCCCAGACGGTTTCGATGTAGTTTTCGCCTCCGCAGGCGTGCGCCAGTTTCTTGCGCAGCTTGCAGATGAACACGTCGATAATCTTGAGTTCGGGTTCGTCCATCCCGCCATACAAATGGTTGAGGAACATTTCCTTGGTCAGCGTGGTGCCCTTGCGCAGCGACAGCAGCTCGAGCATCGCATATTCCTTGCCGGTCAGATGGACCCGCGCGGTGTCCACTTCGACCGTCTTTGCGTCGAGGTTGACCGCCAGTTTACCGGTGCGGATGACCGACTGCGAATGGCCCTTCGAACGGCGCACTACGGCGTGGATGCGGGCGACCAGTTCTTCGCGGTGGAATGGCTTGGTGACATAATCGTCAGCCCCGAAGCCGAAGCTGCGGACCTTCGAATCCATCTCCGAAATGCCGGACAGGATCAGCACCGGGGTCTGCACCTTGGCGACGCGGAGTTTTTTGAGCACGTCATAGCCGTGCATGTCGGGCAGGTTGAGGTCGAGCAGGATGATATCGTAATCATACAGCTTGCCCAGATCCAAGCCTTCTTCGCCCAGATCGGTCGAATAGACGTTGAAGCCCTCGGTAGTAAGCATCAGTTCGATAGCCCGCGCCGTGGTCGGCTCGTCCTCGATCAGCAACACGCGCATGGGTAGTCCCCTTTTGCCCCGTTCTCGAACAATAACCCTATGGAAAGGATCATTGCCCGCCATTAACCATATGACCAATGAAGATGAAAGGTTAATTTCTCGTAAACGGCGGAGCTGCGCGAGTCGTTTGCTCTTCGGCTGACGCCGGTGGGTGAAGTCCATCCGGGCCTTCCTGGCAACACCGGCCCGATCCCCCGCCCGGCCCCCCATTCCAAGATACCCTGTAGGTGGCCGGGCGGGGGAGCGGACCGGAGTTGCCAAGCCATTTGCGGATGCAAAAAGTGCACCCAAGCAAAGACTCGGTCCTATCCCGCAATCACGACCGTCCCGGGATGATGTTTGTCGAGATGCTTGCGGATGATCTTGAGGTTCCTGCGGTTCGAGCGGAACGCGAAATCGAACAGGTCGCCGGCAATCGGCACCGCCCCGATCAGGCTGTCAATTCCGACATTTCCGGCCATGCGCCACAGCTGCCAGCGCGGCATTCCCAAATTGCGCGCTTCCCACACCAGATAAAGCCCCATCGCTGCAGTGATCACATCGCCAGCCACCGGGATCAGCCCGACAATCGCATCAAGACCGACCTTGCGGCCCAGCCCTGGCACTTCAAACAAGCCTTCGAGCAGGTGTTCGAGCCCTTCAACCCGGCGGCGAACCGACTGCGGATCGGTGCCCAGCGGCAATTCTGCGGCCATTCGCTGCGGCTTGTCTGGCATGTGTCCGGCACCCTTGACTGGCGGGGAACTTAGCGCCCGCTGCAACTATTTGGGGATGAACGCCAGCGGCATCAAGGGATGGACCCCCCAGCGGTTGGCAGCAAAGCCGCTCGTGCCGCTGACCAATGACCAGCGGATCGGCACGCCAAACGGAATATAGGCATTGGCAACAGTCAACTGCGCCTCGGCCTGCGCGTAGAGTTCGGCGCGCTTGACCAGGCTTGGTTCGGTCTGCGCCGCAGCCACCAACCGGTCTGCGGCGACGCTGCACAGCGCGCGGGCATTGGCGCAGCTCAGCTGATTGAAAAACCAAGCCGGACGGGCATAGCGCGCGATCCGGTCAACCAACCGCAGATCGGCATCGGCGGTCAGCGCCACGCGCTGCACGGCAAGCCCGATCGACTTTAGATCGCTGACCAGCCGCTCGAACAACAAATCGGCGCCCGGCCCGGTCGGCAACGCCACCCGCAGCGGCGCCGGTCGATGTCCGCTGCTCTTCCACTGGGCGACGCGCGCGGCGGCCTGCCCGCGACGTTCTTCGATCGTGCGGCCCTGCCAACGCTCGCTGACCGTGCCGTTGTCGCCCTCCAGTCCGGGGTTCAGCACTCGGCTGGTCGCGGTCCAGCCCGCAATGCTAAAGCTGGCGAACAGGGCTTCGCGGTCGATCGCCAGCGCGATCGCTTCGCGGTTCTCCGGCTTCGCCAGAAAGCCGTCGTCATGCACGACTGCCAGCCCGAACAGTCCGGACACCGGGTCTAGTCGGATCGATCCACGCGCCACCCCGGTAATATCGAGCCGCGGAAAATCGGCGAGGCCTCCGCCCAGCACCATGTCGGCTTTGCCCTGGTTGAACAGTTCGATCGCGCGCGCGGCCGGAGCAGCTGCAAGGCGCAGCTGGCGCACCCGTTGCGACCAGTTCTCCTGCTGCGGCAACCCGCGGTGTTCGGGCGCGATTGGGCGCAGCAGGACACCGGTGAGCTTGAGCTCTTTGTCACTGTCGCGCCTGGCCGTCATCGGCCCGGCGCCGCGGCCGCCATAAATCACGCCTAGCTCGGGCTGGGCAAGCAGCTGGAGAAGGTCGGGCATTTGCTGGCCGAGCCTAATTTCGATTACACGCCCGGCCATTGCGCGCACCTCTTCGATTGCCGAGAGGTCAGCGGCAAGCGGCTGGCCGCTCTGCGCGCGAATCGCCTGCATCAGCGCCGCGCGGGCGCTCTCGGCATTAATCTGGCTGCCATTGGGCCAAGTCCCGTCACGCAACCGGAAGATGTAGCTCAGGCCGTCGTCGGTGACGATCCAGCGGTCCGCCAGTGCGGGCACGACCCGGCCCTGTTCGTCAAACGCGACCAAGCCTTCGGTGGTGGCCGCGCGCAAAAGCTGCGCGGCGAGCGGCAGGTTGGATCCGCTGGCGAAAGTCGAACCTGGCTCGCCAATTGCCAGCACCGCAACCGGTCGATCATCCGCGCCGAAACACCCAGCGAGCGCTGCCAACACGGATAGTGCGCAGATTGCCAAGAATGAACGGAGCGGCGCCATGGCACCAAGTCTTATCGGATTTTTGCTGCCCGGCCCAGCCGCATTCAAGGCGGACGCCGGAATTGGCGCGGTCAGACCTTACGCAACGCGCCGGGTTCTAACTGGGCCAGCCGCGTTCGCACAAAGCGCGGTGGACCTTCGCCCACTGCAAGTGGTGAACGGGCGAGCTGCGGATCGATATCTTTGCGAAAGGCGATGCCGAAGCGGCTGTCCTGCACCCAGGCCACCGATCCTTCGACCCAGCCGATGTTGCGCACGTTGACCCAGACCAATTGACCGCGCTGCGTGGTCGGACCGCCTTCGGCCATCAGCCCGCCGGCTGACAGGTTGCGCACCCGGATCCGGTGCTCGTCTTCGATACCGTCAATGCGCAAGTCAGCCATAACGAACAGGCTGTCGCGTGCGATCTGCCGGTGATCGTTATCGGTCATGGCGGGGCTGGTTACTCCTGACTGATCGTGGCTGGACTGCGGTTGCGCGGTAATTGCTCCTTGCAGCCTACCCCAACTCTACACTCCAGTGGCAAAAAAGCTGTTAACGCGGGCACCAGGATTCAATCGTCGCGCGAGATTTTTTCCCGTCGCTCATGTGCTTCCTGCGCTTCGACCGTCATGGTGGCGATCGGACGGGCGGAAAGGCGGCCTAAACCTATGTGCTCCCCAGTCACTTCGCAATAACCATATTCGCCTTCCTCAATCCGGCGCAGCGCCAAATCGATCTTCGAGATCAGCTTTCGCTGGCGATCACGGGTCCTGAGTTCGATGCCCCAGTCGGTTTCGCTCGAGGCGCGATCGTTGAGGTCGGGTTCGCGGATCGGACCATCCTGCAACTGCTGGAGCGTATCCTGCGCGGCGGAATGGATCAGCTTCTTCCATTCAAGCAGCAACCGGCGGTAATAATCGAGCTGATGCTCGGTCATATAAGGCTCGGTTTCACTGGGAGCATAATCGCCCGCAATCGCCCGCTTGGCCTTGGCCAGGACGTCAATCTCTTCGCCGAGAACCGTCGCCATAAACTCTCCACACCAAACCGGGCCTGCAACAATATCCTGCGGCTTCGGGTAATCCCGATAGCCCCGCAGTGGCCGCCCGTGCGCGCCTATAGTGCTGGGTAGATTCCCGCACAAGCGCCAATCAGTGACGTCCTTAGTTTGCTCGACATTAGGCGTGGATTAACAGGGCGCTTCGCCAAGATACCCTCTTTTTCGAGCCACCAGCACCTAGGAATTGCCGAAGGAGGGACAAAAAATTAGGCAGTGTTAACCTTTTGTTGAGCATGTTCGGGAAGGTTCAGACCTGACGGCAGGCTGGGGCCCGCCCATTGGGGGTTAATCGAGATGAGCACTACCTGGATCCAGAACGGCACCATCGCCAGAACATTTAGTGGGGTCATCACCACAGCCAACGAGCACAGCGAAGACCTGCTGGTCGCCAGCTGTCTGGCCGCTGCGGCACAAGGCGATATCAGCGCTTATTACGATCTGGGCGTGGCCTATTCGACCGGCAGCCACGGGGTCGCCTGCGACCTGATCGAAGCGCATAAATGGTTTAACCTGGCTGCCGTTTCGGGGCACGGCGAAGCCCAGATGTGCCGCGCCGACATCAGCGAGGAAATGACCGCCCGCGAAATCGCCGAAGCTCAGCGCCGCGCCCGCGAATGGATTTCCGCCTCGGCCCGCCGCGCAGCGTAATTTGCCAAATCACCCTGGTTTATAAACGCCTGAACGGTGTACGTTCGCCAAGGAGCAACTGATCGCTGGCCACCCCTTCGCGCTCGCGCTCGAGAAAGTCGGCGACCGCTTCACGAAATCCGGGATGCGCGATGTAGTGCGCTGACCAGGTTTGCACTGGCTGATAGCCGCGCGCCAATTTGTGTCCGCCCTGTGCGCCCGCCTCTACCCGCGACAGCCCCAGCGCGATTGCGGCATCGATCGCCTGATAATAGCACAGTTCGAAATGCAGGAACGGCTTGTCGGCCACGGCGCCCCAATAGCGGCCGTAGAGCGCATCGGGACCGATGAAGTTTAGCGCCCCGGCGATCGGCTGGTCCCCTGCAAACGCCAGTACCAGCAGCACCGCATCACCCATGCGCTTCCCCAGCAGCGTGAAGGCCTCGCGGGTCAGATACGGCTGACCCCACTTACGCGCGCCGGTATCTTGGTAAAAATGCCAGAAGGCATCCCAGTGCGCAGTCTTGATCTGTGCGCCGCGCAAGTGACGAATTTGCACACCGGCCTGCGCTGCCGCGCGCTCCTTGCGGATGGCCTTGCGTTTGCGTGATGACAGCGCGGCCAGAAATCCCTCGAAGCTGGCATACCCCCGGTTCTCCCAGTGGAACTGGATGTCACTGCGCAGTAGCCAGCCGGCGGCTTCGAATAGCGGTAGCTGCTCGAGGGCCACGAACGTGGCATGCGCCGATGACAAGTCGTTGGCTGCGCACAATTGCTCGACCGCGCGCAGCAGCGGCCCGGCCAGCGCCGGATCGGCCAGCAGCAGCCGCGGCCCGGTCGCCGGAGTGAACGGCGCGGCGATCTGCAGCTTAGGGTAATAATGCCCGCCCGCGCGCTGCCAGGCATCGGACCAGGCATGATCGAACACATATTCGCCTTGGCTGTGCGCCTTCAGATAAGCGGGGAGAGCGGCAATCAGATGGCCATCACCTGCGGCAATGGTGATCGGCGCGGGCGACCAGCCGGTGCCCGGGCCGACGCTGCCCGAATCTTCCAGCGCCGACAGAAAAGCGTGAGACATAAACGGATTGCCACCCGCCAGCGCGTCCCACTCGTGCGCCGGCAGTTCGCTGACCGATGCCGCAACGCTAGCCTCGATCACGCCACCCCTGCCCCTTCGGCAATCGGGGCGTCGGCATTTTGCGATGCCCGTTCCCGGTGCTCGGCACTGCGCACTGTCCAGGTCAGCACCGGCAACCCGCGCTTGCGCTGCGCAGCGGCAAAGCGGCTGGGCAAATCGCGAATGTCGTAAGCCAGAAAATCGGGACGGGCATGCCACAGCGCCAGCCGCCGCTTGATCATGCCGGGCAAGGTTTTGCCATGCTCCTCGGTCACCACCAGGCCTCTGACCGTCAGCGCCGAATGGACCGCGAACCAATGCACCACGCGCGGATCGAAGCTCATGACAGCATGCGGACCAAGGTAGCCTTCGAGCGCGCGGCGCACCGCCAGGCACAGCGTGCTGACCCGGGTGCCGTCGCTGCGCTGCGACTTGATCTCGATCAGCACGGGAACCTTACCGCCCAGTTGCTCGAGCACTTGCCGCAAGGTCGGGATGGTATCCGCGCTGCCCGACAGCACGATCCGCCCCAGTTCCTCGGCGGTGTGCGCTGCCAGCGAGCCGCTCGAGCTGGTTAGGCGCTCAAGCGTGGCATCGTGAAACACCGCCGCCTGCCCATCGCGGGTGCGCTGCACATCGCATTCGATCCCCAGCCCGCGCGTCAGTGCCGCGGCAAAGGCGCTGGGCGAATTTTCCGGCACTCCGGCCGAATGGAGCCCGCGGTGCGCATATTCCCACTGCCCCAGCCAAGCGACCTTGGCGGGCTTTGGCGGCGGCGCGCGCCAGTGATCAAGCGAGGCGAACAGCAACGATCGCGTCCACTTCGACCGCCACGCCCAGCGGCAGACTGGGCGCACCAACCGCGGCGCGGGCGTGCTTGCCCGCCTCGCCGAACACCGCCACCATCAGTTCGGACGCGCCGTTGGCGACCTTGGGCTGATCGGTGAAATCTGCGGTGCAATTGACAAACGCCCCCAGTTTGACGACCCGTTCGACCCGGTCAAGCGAGCCCAGCGCGGCTTTGAGCTGCGCCAGGATCATCAGTCCGCAGCCTTGCGCCGCGGCAATGCCCTGCTCCAGCGACATATCTTCGCCCAGCCGGCCCTTGACCAGCACACCATCGACAAACGAAACTTGCCCCGAAACGTAAGCCAGCCCGCCTGCGATCACCACCGGCACATAAGCCGCGACCGGGGCGGCGGCGGTGGGCAGGGTCAGGCCAAGCTCGGCCAGCTTTGCTTCGATGCTCATCGTCTTCTCCTAAATCCGCCCAAGCAGCCACGGCAGGGCGTGGTCCCAAGTGTCGATCCGTGCATGGGCATGCCCGGCCTTAAACCCGCAGGTGATATGCGGGGCGAGCGTCGGCTCGCCGCACAGATGCAGCCGGTCGATCTCGGGCACGATCTCGGCCGCCGAGCCATGATGCTGCGCCAGATCATCGATGAACACTGCTTTCGAGGGTCGGTATTCCTCAAGGATTGCCTGCAACGCCGGGCCTTTTGGTCCCTGGTTGGTGAACACCCGCAGATCCAGCCCGTGATCGGCGAGCTGCCGTTGGCGCGCGGCGTTGTGGCGGTCGGCCAGATTGGTCAGCACCACCACGTCGGCATGCTCCTGCAGCGTCTTGATCGCTCCGATCGCGCCCAGGATCGGGCTCTGGCGGTGCATCTCGCCATCAAAGAACGCGCCGAGCAGCCGCCATATCTCGGCCGGCTCAACCGGCTCACCGCTGGCCTTGTCACGGATTGCGCTCGAAAAGTCGTTGCCGATCAGCTTGAACGAGACATCCTGCGTTTCGTCGAGCCATTGCCCGAACGGCACGATCATGTGCAGCAGCACTTCATCGCAGTCGCTGATGATCAGGGGTTTGCTCATTAAGTCAGACTTTCGCGCGCGGCGGCAAGCTGCGCCGGGGTTACATTCAAGGCCGCGGCCGCCGCGACCAGATCGGGTTCGTGTGCGCAAAGGAAATCGAGCACCGCGCACAGCGTGGCCGGATCGCCGAGCCCGCCGCGCAATTCGTCCGCGCTCAGCCCGGTGAGGCTGAGCAGCCGCTCGGCGCGCGGGCCGTCGCCCAGCACCCAGCCGAGTGCGCTGAGCGCCAAAGTGGCGGCATCGGGCGCGGGGGATTGGCGATCACGAAGAATTGTCAGCCTCACTGCTTAAGCGTAGGGCAGCGCAATGGCAAAACGCATCCTTGTTGTCGAGGACAACGACCTCAACCGCAAGCTGTTCTGCGATGTGCTGAAGAGCCAAGGCTACGTGGTTGAGCCTTGCGCCGACGGTATGCTGGCGCTGGACGCTGCCCGTCAGTTCGTCCCCAACCTGATCATCATGGATATCCAGCTGCCCAATGTTTCGGGGCTCGACCTGATCGAGGCAGCCAAAAAAGACAGCATGCTGCGCTCGATTCCGGTGCTGGCGGTGACGGCCTATGCCGGCAAAGGCGACGAAGAACGCATCCGCGATGCCGGCGCCGAAGGCTACCTTGCCAAGCCGGTGTCGATCGGCCCGTTTATGGCAGCGGTGCGAGGGCTGGTGGAGCGGGTCACCGTCTAATGCAGACCTTCGCCGCTTTTCCGCCCCATTCGTTCGCCACAGGGCGCGCAGACTTCAGGAGCAAGTGACCCAATGGACCGTGCCGCCACTGCCGAAAAGATTGCCGCTTTGATCACGCCATTCAATACGAAGGGCGTTGCGGTGACCGACGCCACGACCTTTGCCGGCGATCTGGAGTTCGACAGTCTGACGGTGATGGATTTCGTCGCCGCGATTGAAGACGAGTTCGACATCATCATCAGCATGAATGCGCAGGCCGAGATTGAAACGTACGGCCAGTTGATTGACGCCGTCGTGAAATTGCAGGATTAAACTGATGTCTGAAGGGATCGACGAAGCCGACCGTCCGCAGGTTCTTCAGGGGACCGGGACCGACCTGTTTTCCAAGTTCGATCCGCTGATCGAGCTGCGCCGAAGCTTGCTGGCGACGGGCCAGGAAGACCCGTTCAGCCTGGTGATGGAGCGCGTTGTCTCGCCCACCGTGGCGGTATGCAACGGGCGCGAGACGATTTTGCTCGGCACGTACAATTACATGGGCATGACCTTCGATCCCGATGTGATCGAGGCCGGCAAGCAGGCGCTCGACGATTTCGGCGCGGGCACCACTGGCAGCCGGGTGCTCAACGGAACTTATGCGGGGCACAAGGCGGTCGAGCAGGCACTCAAGGAATTCTACGCGATGGACCACGCGATGGTCTTCTCGACCGGGTACCAGGCCAACCTCGGGATCATTTCGACCATCGCCGGCAAGGGCGATTACATCGTGCTCGACATCGATAGCCACGCCTCGATCTGGGACGGGTGCAAGCTGGGCGACGCCGAAGTGGTGCCGTTCAAGCACAACGATATCGAGGCGATGGAAAAGCGGCTCAAGCGCATTCCCGAAGGGGCCGGCAAGCTGGTGATCCTCGAAGGCGTCTATTCGATGCTGGGGGATATCGCCCCGCTCAAGGAATTGGTCCGCGTCGCCAGGGAGAACGGCGCGATGGTGCTGGTGGACGAGGCGCATTCGATGGGCTTCATCGGGCCGAATGGCCGGGGCGTGGCCGAAGATCAGGGCGTGCTGGACCAGGTCGACTTCGTGATCGGGACCTTTTCCAAGAGCGTTGGAACAGTTGGCGGGTTCTGCGTTTCGAATCATCCCAAGTTCGAGATCATGCGGCTGGTGTGCCGCCCCTATGTGTTCACCGCTTCGCTGCCGCCGTCGGTCGTCGCCACCGCCGCCACCTCGATCCGCAAGCTGATGCACGGCGCCGACAAGCGCGCGCATCTGTGGGAGAATAGCCGCAAGCTTCACGGCGGATTGAAGGCGCTGGGTTTCCAGCTTGGCACCGAGACCCCGCAATCGGCGATCATTGCGGTGATCATGCCCAACCTTGAGC
>JANOTT010000088.1:0-5375 GCA_031416535.1 Novosphingobium sp.
CGCCAAAAATTCCAACCTTCGCGCACGCTCGACCAGCCATACGCAATGGCGGCGATGAATGTGATCGCAGCGGATAGTGACCAGGAGGCTGTGCTGCTGGCCTCGTCGATCGACCAGAGCTTTGTCGCGCTGCGCAGCGGCACCCCGGGCAAACTCAAGCCGCCGGTCCCGAACTATCGCCAAAGCCTGCCGCCCGGCCAGCTCGCCATGCTCGAGCATATGCGTGCCGTCAGCGCGGTCGGCAGCCCGGCCACGGTCAGCGCTGCGATCGAACAATTCGCCGAACGCACCGGCGCTGACGAGATCATCGTCTCGGGCGCGACGTTCGATCCGGCGGCACGGCAGCGGTCGCTCGAACTGACGATGCAGGCGCTGGCTTAGGGCCAATTCCCTAGGGGCAGGTGGTTGCGCTGCGCTACGCATGCTTCTACAGTGCGCATAAATGCTACGTCATTTGGTAATAATATAACAAGCAGGAATGGGTGCGACGGCGCTGCGCCCGAGGAGCAGTAGTCCATGAGTTCGAAGTCTGCGCTGAACAAGGCCCTGGCCCGGCAACTGGCCGATTCGCTGTTGCCCGGGGACTCGCCGTTTACGCCCGACGGACTGGAGCGCGCCGCTGCCTTCGTGCTCGCCGCCGCCGCCACGCGCGATTCCGGGCAGGCCAGCATTGTGATCGAATCGATTTCGGGCAGCGCCACCGACCGGTTCATGCGGATTGCGCTGATTAACGATGACATGCCGTTCCTGGTCGATTCGATCGCCGCAACGATTGCGGCGCACGGGCTGGCGATCGACCGGCTGCTGCACCCGGTCATGGCGGTGCGCCGCGATGCTGCGGGCAAGCTGCTCGAAGTGCTCGACCCGCACACCGCCGGCGAAAAGCGCGAGAGCATGATCTACCTTGAAACCGAGCGCGGCGATGCCCGGGTGCGGCGCGCGCTGGAAACAGCGGTGGCAGCAACCCTGGCCGATGTCCGCGCGGCGGTGAACGACTGGCCGCGGCTGCAAGCAGCGATGGGCCGCGATGCCGATGCACTGGGCGGCGGCGAAGGCGCGGCCTTGCTGCGCTGGTTCAAGGACGGGATGCTGACCCAGCTTGGCCACGTCACCCGGATGCGCGACGGCAGCCAGAGCGACGCGCTGGGAATCTGCAAGAAAAGCGCCAAGCAGGTGCTTGCCCCCGCGTCGTACGAACGCGCGTTTGCCTGGTTCGACAACGAGGCCAAGAGCAGCGGCCGGGTCCCGCTGATCATCAAGTCCAACCTCATTTCCAACGTTCACCGCCGGGTGCCGCTCGATCTGTTCCTGATCCCGCTGGTCGAAGGCGGCAAGGTCACCGCGCTGTCGGTCCACGCCGGGGTCTGGACCAGCGCCGCACTGGCCGCCGCGCCCGACCGGATTCCCCGGATGCGCGCGCAGCTGGCCGAGCTGATGGCCAAGTTCGGCTTTGCCGCCAATGGCCATGCCGGCAAGGCGCTGGTCCACGCGTTGACCGCGCTGCCGCACGATCTGCTGATCGGCTTTTCCGATGCCGACCTTGAACGGATCGCCACCGCGATGATGAGCCTGGTCGATCGCCCGCGTCCGCGGCTCGCGCTGGTCCAGGCCCCGCTTGAGCGCCACCTGTTCGCATTCGTGTGGCTGCCGCGCGATGCGCTGTCGACCAATGTCCGGATCGCCATTGCCGAGATGCTGAGCCACGCCGCCGGCGCGCCGGTGCTCGACTGGAGCTTGCAGGTCGAAGGCAGCAGCCTGGCGCTGATCCGCTTCGTGCTCGACATTCGCGACGGCGCACCGCAGCCCGACGAAGCCCGGCTCGATGTCCAGCTGCAGGCGATGGTGCGCGGCTGGACCGACGCGGTCGAGGCCGAGATTGCCGCCAGCGAAGAACCCTCGCGCGCGGCCGCAATCGCAATGCGCTTTGCCGAGGCGTTCCCGCAGGCTTACCGCAGCGCTTACGGTGCAGCCGAAGCGGCGGCCGATATTGCCCGGCTGCGGCGCCTCGCCGATGACGGCGAAGACGGCCCGCGCCGGGGCGCGCGGCTGCTGTGTTCGGACGAGATGTCGGCGGGTGATCTGCGGCTCAAGCTGTACCAGCGCAGCGGCGCGATTGCGCTGTCCGATGCGGTTCCGGCGCTGGAGAACTTCGGCTTCAAGGTGATCGAGGACGTGCCCACCGATCTTGACGGCGGGCGGCTCGGCACGATCCACGATTTCGCGCTGACCGCCCCGGCCGGGCTCGAATGCAACGATCTGCTCGACCGCGCCGAGCCGATCGAAGCCGCGATTGCCGACGTGCTCAACGCGCATGCCGAAGACGATCCGTTCAACCGGCTGATCATCGCCGCCGGGCTGAGCGCCGGGGAAGCCAACTGGCTGCGCGCCTGGTATCGCTATCTGCGGCAGGCGGGCATGAACTTCGGCATCCCGACCGTGGTCGATGCGCTGCAACACGCCCCGCAGGTGACCCGCGGGCTGATCGCGCTGTTCACCGCGCGCCACGATCCCATGTTCAAGGGCGACCGCGACAAAGCCGAGGCCGAAGCGCAGGGTGAAATCCGTCGCGGGCTGGCGGCGGTCCATGCGATCAACGACGACCGCTTGCTGCGCCAGTACCGCGCGCTGGTCGAAGCCATGCTGCGGACCAATGCCTTTGCCCCGGCGGCGGCGGAAGCGCTGGCCTTCAAGATTGATTCAGCGCTGGTTCCAGGCCTACCCAAACCGCTGCCGTGGCGCGAGATTTTCGTCTATTCGCGCCGGGTCGAGGGCATTCATCTGCGCGCGGGGCCGGTGGCGCGCGGGGGCTTGCGCTGGTCCGACAGGCGCGACGACTTCCGCACCGAAGTGCTCGGGCTGATGAAGGCCCAGCGGGTCAAGAACGCGGTGATCGTGCCAACCGGCGCCAAGGGCGGATTCTATCCCAAACAGCTCCCCGATCTGGCGATGGGCCGCCCGGAGGCACGCGATGCGTGGCTGACCGAGGGCAAGGAAAGCTATAAGCTGTTCATCCGCACGCTGCTGTCGATCACCGACAACATCGTGAGCGGCAAGGTCGTCCACCCCAAGGCGGTGGTCATCCGCGACGCGCCGGACCCCTATTTCGTGGTCGCCGCCGACAAGGGCACGGCCACCTTTTCGGATACCGCCAATGCGATCGCCGAGGAGCATGATTTCTGGCTCGATGACGCCTTCGCCAGTGGCGGCTCGAAGGGCTATGACCACAAGGCGATGGGGATTACCGCCAAGGGCGCGTGGCTCTCGGTCCAGCGGCACTTCCGCGAAATCGGTGTCGATGTGCAGACCGACCCCGTGCGCGTGGTCGGCTGCGGCGACATGTCGGGCGACGTGTTCGGCAACGGCATGCTGCTGTCCAGATCGCTGCGGCTGGTCGCCGCGTTCGATCACCGGCACATTTTCCTCGATCCCAATCCCGATCCAGCCAAGTCGCATGCCGAGCGCGCGCGGATGTTCGCGCTGCCGCGCTCAAGCTGGGACGACTACGATAAAAAGCTGATCTCCAAAGGCGGCGGCGTGTATGCGCGCAGTCTCAAGGACATTCCGCTGTCGAAAGACGTGCGCGCGCTGCTGGGGATCGCGGCGGCCAGCATCGATCCCGACGGGCTGATCGCCGCAGTGCTCAAAGCCGAGGCCGACCTGCTGTGGTTCGGCGGGATCGGTACTTACGTGAAAGCCTCCTACGAGAACAATGCGGTGGTTGGCGATCCCGCCAACGATGCGCTGCGGATCGACGGCGCGGATTTGCGGGTCAAGGTGATTGGCGAGGGGGCAAACCTGGGCACCACCCAGGCCGGGCGAATCGAATTCGCGCTCAGTGGCGCCGATGGTCTGGGCGGGCGGATCAACACCGACTTCATCGACAATTCGGCCGGGGTCGATTGCTCGGATCACGAGGTCAACATCAAGATCGCGCTGGCCGGGGCCAAACGCGCCGGGCGGCTGACCGAACCCGCGCGGGTCAAGCTGCTGGTACAGATGACCGCCGAAGTCGCCGGACTGGTGCTCGAGGATAACCGGCTCCAAGCGCTCGCGCTGTCGATCGCGCAGGCCGGCGGGGCCAAGTCGGTGCCCGCGCAGATGCACCTGATCGAGCGGCTCGAGGCACTCGGCCAGCTCGACCGCAAGACCGAAGGACTGGCCGACGCCGACGTGCTGCTGCGCCGTGCTGCCGATGGCCACGGGCTGACCCGGCCCGAGCTGGCGGTGCTGCTGTCGTGTGCCAAGCTGGCGATGCAGGAAGCGCTCGAGGATTCGGCGCTGCCCGACGATCCCGGGCTGGCCGACGAATTGCTCGCCGCCTTTCCGGCGCCGATGCGCACCAAGTTCGGGCGTGACATTCTGGACCACCGGCTGCGGCGCGAGATTATCGCGACCAAACTGACCAACCGCATGATCAACCGGCTGGGGGTGATCCACCCGTACGAGCTGGCCGAAGAAGAAGGTGCGACCCTGGCACAAGTCGCAGCGGCGTTTGTCGCCGCCGAGCGGCTGCTGGGCATGGCCGCGATCTGGCACGGGATCGAGACCGAACCGATGAGCGAAGGCGCACGGATCCTGCTGTTCGAGCGCGCCGCCTCGGTCATGGCGGACCACATCGCCGACCTGCTGCGGGTTGGCGGCGGCACGCTGGTACCTTCGCGGCTGGTGACCGAGCTCGACCCGGGGGTCAAAGACCTGTCGCACGATACGCACAGCCTGCTGGCGGGCGAAGGCCGCAGCCAGTCGGCCGCGATGATCCGCGGCTTGGTCGCCGCTGGCGCACCGGCGGCGCAGAGTGCGGCGGTGGCCAAGCTGTTCGACATGGACGGCGCGATCGGCCTTGCCCGACTGGCGCGCGACAATGGCATCGGCGCCCGCACCCTGACCGCCGCGTTCAGCGATCTGGGCGCACGGCTGGGGCTGGACTGGGCGCAGCAAACCGCCGCGCGGATGAGCCCGTCGGACCCGTGGGAACGGCTGCTGATCAACGGCCTCGCGCGCGATTTCCAGCAGATGCGGCTCGATTTCCTGCGCCGCAACGGCGGCAAGCAAGGCGCGGCGGCGGCGGCGGTCGAACGCTGGGCATTGGCGCAGGCCCCCGCGATCAGCCAGTTCCGCACCGTAATCGCGCGCGCGCAAACCGCCATGCCGGTGGCCCCCGCCATGCTGGCGCAGATCGCCAGCCAGGCGCGCAATCTGCTAGCGCGTTAAGTCAGTTCGGCCAATGCCCAGCGCGCCGCTTCGGCAACCACCGGGTCGGGATCCGCCAACAGAGCGCGCACTGGCCCGACCAACGCTGGGTCGGCGCTATTCCCCGCGGCATAGAGGCAGTTGCGCACGAACCGGTTGCGCCCGATGCGTTTGATCGGCGAGCC
>JANOTT010000089.1:0-11174 GCA_031416535.1 Novosphingobium sp.
GCTGGGCGTGGGCCTGGCGGTGGCTGGCAACGCGGTGCAACTCGCGGCCAAGCTGTTCCTGCGCCGCAGCTTCGGCATTGCGCCGGCCAACCGCGGGATCAAAACCGGCGGCATGTACAAGCTCGTGCGCCACCCGATGTACGCTGGCTATTTGCTGATCCATATCGGCATCCTGCTGCTGATGCCGACCGTGTTCAATTTCCTGATTTATGCGATCAGCTGGTCGGCGCAGATCCCGCGCCTGCTCGCCGAGGAACGCCTGTTACGCGAAGATCCGGCCTACCGTGACTTTATGACCAAGACCCGCTGGCGGCTGATCCCAGGAATATTCTGAGTTGATCTTGTCCGGGGGACGAACAGCAGCGGACATCAGCGGTAAGGGAAAATGGTGCCCGGGGGCGGATTCGAACCACCGACACGCGGATTTTCAATCCGCTGCTCTACCAACTGAGCTACCCGGGCCAGGCTGCTGCGGCGGTCCTGAAACAGGCTCACCGGGCGGCTGGAAGCGCGCATATGGCGAAGCCGCAGCCGCTTGGCAAGGCTCTTATATCTCGGGTTCGTCCGCGTCGAGCACGGGCGGTCCGACCAGCGCGTAGCCATCGTCGAGCCAGCGCACGAGGTCGCGGTCCTTGCACCGGGGCGAACAGAACGGTGCAAATTCGGCGCTGCGCGGCTTGCGGCAAATCGGGCATTTGCGGGTGGCGGTCATGCCGGCACCGCCTGCGCGAAACCGCCGTCGAGCGCAAGCCCAGGGCGCTCGTCCCAGCGCAGCCGCCGCCCGCTGCGGCGGGTGAGTTCGGCCTCCCATTCAGCGGTGACCGCGCGGCGCACTGCAGGCGGCGCGGCGAGCAGCAATACCCCCGGCGCTGCCACCTGCTCGGCCCGGCGCAGAAGCAGCCGCGCGGCGGCGCGCACCCGGTCCGCCGCCAGTGTATGCAGCAGCGAGGGGCGCTCGAGCCGCGCGACCAGTTGCACAAAGCCGAACCCGTTCATGGCGGTGTGCTCGTGCGGCCAAGCGCCCAGCGCGTCGGTCAGGGCGGCGTCAACCGCCTGCCGATCGGCCTTGGCCGCCAGCGTGGGGAAATCGATCCCGATCGAACCGGCCAGATCAAGCCGCGCCAGCGCCGCAGCCAGCGCGGGCACCGCGGCCAGCGCCAGTTCGCGCGGGGGCAGGGTGCCGTCGATGTCAATCACGGTCATTGCCGGAGTCGGGCTGAGGGTGAGCGATCCGCCGGCAAAGTCGACCGTGCCGCTCCAGGCTTCGCCGAACAGCTCGTCCCATAAGCCTGCGGGAAACTGCCGGACCACGCGGGCCTGCAGCGCCTGCGCCAGCGTCGGGGCGGGGGCTGGGGCTTGCTCGGTCGGGCGGGCCTGCGCGCGTTTCAGCCGCCCGGATTCGGCCATCGCCGTGCGGGTCACGATCAATCGTAGCGGCGCGCCTTCGCTGGCCTCGCGCGGCAAGCCGGTGACCAGCACCTCTTCGCCCGCAGCAAACCGCGCGGTGCCGCGCTTCGATCCGCCCAGCCGTGCAATTAGCACCGCATCGGCCACCTCGCCCGCCGTCAGTGCGCCGTGGACCTGAAGCCGCGCGGCCAAAACGGTGCCGCCATCCACCAGCAGCGCGCGGTCTTCACCGATGCCGCGCTCGACGCTCCAGCCACTTGGCCAGCCATCTGGCCACTCAGCCAAGAGGAAATCCTGCCGCCTTGAGCAGCGCGCGGGTTTCGAACAGCGGCAAGCCCATGACGCCCGAATGGCTGCCCGATATCCACGCGATCAGCCCTTCGGCGCTGCCCTGGATGGCATAGCCGCCAGCCTTGCCGTGCCATTCGCCGCCCGCGATATAGGCGTCGATCTCAGCCGGGGAGAGCGGTTTGAAGCGTACGATGGTCTCTGAAATTCGTTCGCGCAGGGTGCCGTCGGGGGCTTTGAGCGCGAGCGCCGAGAGCACCCGGTGACGGCGGCCGGACATCAGTTTCAAACACTGCCGCGCGGCCGCCTCGTCTTCGGCCTTGGGCAGGATGCGTCGGCCCAGTGCAACCACGGTGTCGCCAGCGAGTACGTGCGCGGCGCCGCCCGCCACTGCAACTGCCTTCTCGCGCGCCATCCGCGCCGCGTAAACTCGCGGCAGTTCGGCTTTGTGCGGGGTCTCGTCGATGGCGGCGGCGGCGATTGCGCTCGGCACGATCCCCAGCCGCGCGATCAATTCACGGCGACGCGGGCTGGCCGAAGCGAGGATCAGGTCAGGCCCAGTCATTTGGCGCAGAGCACCCGCCGGTGTTAACCGAACTGGCCGGGGCCGCCGCGGCCGGGCATGAAGCGGTAGGTGATCCGGCCCTTGGTCAGATCGTAAGGGGTCAATTCGACCAGTACCTCATCGCCCACCAACACGCGGATGCGGTTCTTGCGCATCTTGCCGGCGGTGTGGCCAAGCACTTCGTGATCGTTTTCGAGGCGGACGCGGAACATCGCGTTGGGCAGCAGTTCAACCACCGTTCCGCGCATTTCGAGCAGTTCTTCTTTCGCCATCCGCGTTTAAATTCCGTGAGTTCTGGGGTTCATTGCGGCGCCCATAGCCGCGCCAGCGCCAAAAGGCCATAGCTGTGCGCGCGCAAAATTAATCGCCGCGCCGTTCGTCGATCCGGGTGCCACGCCTGACAATTTGTTACACGAGCGCGCCTTGCCAGCCGGTCGCTGCTTCGCCAGTGCACAAATTGTAACAAAAAGTTGTTCGTCTCCAACCGGGGCTCACACGGAAGTAACGCACCAATTCCATGCGCAAAATTGTCACTATTCCACTGGCACTGTGGGCCGCGCCGGTCGTTGCCCAGACCGGCGAGCCCGCGCCAAGCCGCGCACCAACTGACGCTGAAGCGCCCTTGCAGGTGGTGCAAGTTGTGGCGGGCAGCGCCGATGACGACGACAGGCGGGGGAGTGACATCGTGGTCACCGCCCCCAGCCTGCGCGGGCAGGTCGATACGGCTGAGGCGCCGATCGCCACGCTGAGCGAGGCTGACATCCAGGCAACCGGCGCCGCATCGGTCGGCGAATTGCTGAGTCGGATCAGCCCGCAGACCGGATCCGGGCGCGGCCGCGGCGGCGGCATGCCGGTGGTGCTGGTCAACGGCCAGCGCGTGACCAATTTTCGCGAACTGCGCAATTTTCCGCCCGAGGCGATCCGCCGGGTTGAAATCCTGCCAGAATCGGTTGCGCTGAAATTCGGATTCCCGCCCGATACCCGCGTGGTCAACCTGATCCTCAAGCCCAAGTTCCGCAGCCGGTCGGTCGAGGCCAGCTATGGCCGCCCATCGCTTGGCGGGTTCGACAACCGGGGGCTGGAATCCTCGCTGACCCGGATCGACGGTCCGGCGCGGCTCAGCCTGACCGCGTCAACCGACGATACCAGCCCGCTGTTCGAGGACGAGCGGGGGGTGATCCAGCCCGCTGCCACCCGGCTGACGGTGAGCGGCGATCCCGTTCCGGCGCAGCACCGCAGCCTGATCGGCGATTCGCGCAATTTCGGGCTTAACGCCGCCTGGACCCGGGGCATTGGCAAGGACGGGATGGACGGTTCGCTTAGCCTGAGCGGCGCGGCCAACCGCGCCGACAGCCATTCGTACCAGGGGCTGGATGCCGCGGTGCTGACCGATCCGCGCGGGGCCAGCGTGCTGCGCACCTTGCCCGGCGCACTCGAGCGGGTCAGCCATGTCACCACGCTGCAGGCCGGCGCGGGCTACAACACCTTTGTGGGGGCGTGGCAGCTCAACACCACGGTCGATGGTTCGCACATCCAAACCCGCGCGCAGTTCGATCGCCGCGCCGATACTTCGGGCCTGGTCAGCGCCGCCGCCGCTGGAACGCTGCCGATTTTCGGGCCGCTGCCGGGGCTGCCCGATGCCGGGTTCGACCGCACGGCCAGCACGGTCAATTCAGTCACTTCGCTGGCCACGCTGATCGGGCGGCCGCTGCGGCTCCCCGCCGGGTTTGTCAGCGCCACGCTGAGAGCCGGTTACGCCTGGTCGGGGATCGACAGCAGCGACAGTCGCAGCATTGCCGGCGCGGTCAGCCTGACCCGCGGCGCGCTCGCGTTGGGCACCAGCCTGGCGCTGCCGCTGACCAGCCGCCGCAACAATTCTGGCGGGGCGATCGGCGATTTGACGCTGAACCTCAGCGCCGGATTTGACAGCCTGTCGGACTTCGGCGCGCTGATCGACTGGAGCGCGGGCCTGACCTGGGCGCCGACCGCGCGGTTGAGCCTGGGGGCGAGCTATATCGTCAATCAGGCCGCCCCCTCGCTGGGGCAACTGGGCAATCCGGCGACGCTGAACATCAACGTGCCGGTGTACGATTTCACCCGCGGTGAAACCGCGCTGGTTTCCGTCACTGCGGGCGGCAATCCGCTGCTGCGCAAGGAGCGGCAGCGCGATCTCAAGTTCTCGGCCAACTGGCAACTGCCGTTTATCAGCAATTCGAACGTTATCGCCGAATACTTTCGCAACCGGTCGGACGATATCAGCGCCGGCTTCCCGCTGCTTACCCCGGCGATCGAGGCGGCCTTTCCCAGGCGCGCGATCCGCGACAGCAGCGGACGACTGGTCAGCATCGATCAGCGACCGGTGACCTTTACCCGGCAGGACGGGTCGCGGCTGCGCTGGGGGCTCAATTCCTCGGGCGGGTTTGGCCCGGCGGGCGAAGGCGGCGCGATGGGCGGGCTGATCCCTGGGGCCGGACGTGGCGGCGGCGGCGGCGGTGGAGCTGGACGCCCCCCGGGTGCCGGCCCGCGCGCCGTCGTCGGCGGTGGTGGCGGCGGCGGTGGTGGCGGGGGCGGAGGGCGCGGCGGCGGCATGGGCGCGATGTTCGGCGGCGGCGGCCAGCCGGGTCGCTGGAGCCTGGGGCTGTTCCACACCGTGCAGTTCGAAAGCCGGGTGCTGGTGGCGCCGGGCGGGCCGGTGCTCGATCTGCTGGGCGGAGATGCGCTGGCCAGCGGCGGCACGCCGCGCCACAGTCTCGAGTTCAACGGCGGGGTGTTCTACAAGGGGCTGGGTACGTTCTTCCAGGGCAGCTGGAATGCGCCGACCACAGTGGCGGCATCGGGGCTGCCGGGCACCAGCGACCTGCGCTTTGGCAGCGTCACCAATGTCAGCATGTTCGTGTTTGTCGATTTTGCGCAGCGCCCCAAGCTGATCAAGGCCGTACCGTTCCTTAAAGGCGCGCGGCTGTCATTCCGGATCGAGAACCTGCTCGGGTCGCGTCAGCGGGTGACCGACGCCAGCGGCACGGTGCCACTGTCGTACCAAGCCGATTACCTCGATCCGCGCGGCCGGGTAATCAGGGTCGAATTGCGCAAATCGTTCTGAACGGCCTCCCCGCCCGCGCGGGCGGGGAGGCCGCAGCAGCTTAGTGAAACACCGCGATCAACAGGTGCAGACACAGCGCAATCAGGCACAGGCTTGACAGCGCGAACAGCGCGAACCGCACCGGCACCTTGTTGATGGTGGCCTGATAGAGCGAGTGAGCGATCCGCAGGCCGACATAAGCCCAGGCGATCGTGGCGTTGAGCCCGTCACCCTGGCCGACCATCGCCAATGCCAGTGCCACCGCATAAAACACCGTCGGCGCTTCGTGCAGATGGTTGTAGCTATGCGCCTTCCACTGGACCTCGCGCGGCAGCAGGCCTTCCAGCATCGCACCGGTCCAGCCTTGGTCGGCGCCCGGAGCAGTCGGCTTGGGCAGCTTGTTGATCGCGGGAATGCGGGTGGCGTACATCCACACCCACATCACCATGGTCCAGCCGGCAAGCACCGCCAGCGGTTGGAGAATTTCAGCTGCGATCATCACATCCCTCCTGCGCGAAGTGCGGTCAATTGAAAGGCGTGGATTGCCAGCAGCAGCAGGCAGATCGTTGACAGGATGAACAGCGTGAACCGCACCGGCACCGTGTTGACCGTGGCTTGCCACAGCGAATGGACGATCCGCAGCGCAACATAGCCCCAGGCAAGCATCACATCGCCGGCCGTGGCGCCCATCAACGCCAGGATCACCACCGCAGCGTAAAACAGCGTCGGCTGCTCAACCAGGTGGGTGTAATTGTGCGATTTCCAGTTGATGGAATCGGGCAGCACCCCTTCCAGATCCTGGCCGCGTCCGCCCGGCTTGGCGGCGGCCATGCCGCCGGGTTGTTTGAACAGCGGCGGCAGGCGGGTGGCCGCCATCCAGGTTAGCATGATGAGCGTCCACAGCACCAATGTGGCTGCGGGCGCGAGTAGCTGCGCTTGCATGATAGTTTTCCCCCTCGCTTATTGCGTCCCGAACGAGAGGGTGTTCTGCTGGGATCAGATTGTCAATTCCCGCTAATCGCTGCTGTTGATGACTGCCGCAAAGTCCGCCGCATCGGTATTGCCGCCCGACAGCACCACCACGGTGCGCCCGTCGATGGCAACCTTGCCCGCCAGCACCGCCGCCAGCGCCGCCGCGCCGCCCGGTTCGATCACCAGATGCAACCTGGCAAAGGCCCAGCGCTGTGCTGCGCGCACTTCGGCCGGGCTGACTGCAAGCCCGAACGGCACGCGGCCTTTGAGCACCGCAAAGTTGATCGGGCGGGTCGCCGGGGTCTGCAAGGCGTCGCACGCGGTCGGCACCGAAGGATCGGCCACGCCGACAATTTCGCCGCGCTCAAGGCTGATCCGGACATCGTCCCAGCCCTCGGGCTCGACCGGGACGATCGCCGCATCGGGGCACGCCAGCGCGAGGCCGGCGGTCAGCCCGCCGCCGCCGCAGGGGCAGACGATCCGGGTTGGCGGACCAAGCCCGCGCGCGGCCAGTTGCGCGGTCACTTCCAGCCCGGCCGAGCCTTGCCCCTCGATCACCCACGGATCGCCGAAGGCATGGACCAGCACCGCCCCGCTGTGGTCGACCTGCCGCTGCGCCACCGCATCGCGGTCTTCGCCGCCGGCGCGGTCATACAGCACCACTGCGGCGCCCAACGCACGGGTGGCGTCAAGTTTCACCTGCGGGGCATTGGCGGGCATCACGATGGTCGCGGCAAGCCCCAGCCGCCGCGCCGCCCAGGCCACCCCTTGCGCGTGGTTGCCGCTGGAGACGCCAACCACCCCGGCGGCGCGTTCAGCCGCGCCCAGATCGCTCAGCCGGTGCCACGCGCCGCGGATCTTGAACGAGCCGATCGGTTGCAGGCTTTCTGCCTTGAGCCAGATCCGCGTGCCGTTCACTTCGGCTTCGAGCAACGGGGTTTGCGGCAGCAGTTTGGCGATCTTGGCCGCCGCGCGGGCGACTCCGGCTGCGCTGGGCGCATGCGTTTGTTGTGCGGGCATGAAACAATCCTATATGCGACTTCACGGGCGATAAAGGAGATTCACGGCGTGTCCAAAGTTCTGGTGATCGGTGCGGGCGGGGTCAGCTCGGTCTGCGTCCACAAGATGGCGATGAATGCGGAAATTTTCGGCGAAATTCACCTCGCCAGCCGCACGCGATCAAAGTGCGACGCGATTGCCAGGTCGGTGCTCGAGCGCACCGGCGTGACGGTTCAGACCTATGAGATCGACGCCGAGGAAGTCCCCGCGCTGACCCGGCTGATCGAACAGATCGGCCCCAAGCTGGTAGCGAATCTGGCGTTGCCGTACCAGGACCTGCCGATCATGGATGCGTGCCTCGCCGCCGGAGTCCATTACCTCGACACCGCCAATTACGAGCCCAAGGATCAGGCCAAGTTCGAATATAGCTGGCAGTGGGCTTATCAGGACCGCTTCAAGGACGCAGGGTTAATGGCCTTGCTGGGCAGCGGCTTCGATCCGGGCGTGACCAGTGTGTTCGCGATGTGGCTGAAAAAGCATAAGCTTAAGACCGTCCGCCAGCTCGATATTCTCGATTGCAACGGCGGCGATCACGGGCAGGCGTTCGCGACCAATTTCAACCCCGAAATCAACATCCGCGAAGTCACCGCTCCAGCGCGGCACTGGGAAAACGGAACCTTCATCGAGTCGCCGGCGATGAGCAAGAAGGTGGCGTTCGACTTTGAGGCAGTCGGCCCCAAAAACATGTACATGATGTACCACGAGGAGTTGGAAAGCCTCGCGAAGTTTATTCCCGAACTCGAACGCGCGCGGTTCTGGATGACCTTTGGCGATGCCTATATCACCCACCTGACCGTGCTCCAGAACGTCGGCATGACCCGGATCGACCCGGTGCTGTATCAGGGCAAGGAAATCGTCCCGCTGCAGTTCCTCGCCGCGGTGCTGCCCAAGCCCGAATCGCTTGGACCAACCACCACGGGCAAGACTAACATCGGCGATATCGCCACCGGCGAGGCGCTCGACGGCAGCGGCGAAAAGACCTTCTACATCTACAACATCTGCGACCACGAAGCGGCCTATGCCGAAACCGGCAACCAGGCGATCAGCTACACCACCGGTGTGCCCGCTATGATCGGTGCTGCACTGGTTATGACCGGGTTGTGGAGCGGTGAGGGGGTGTTCAACATCGAACAAATGGACCCCGATCCGTTTATGGAGATGCTCAACAGCCAGGGGCTGCCGTGGCAGGTGAAGGAACTGGCCGGGCCGGTGGAGTTCTGATGGAAACCAGAGCCGGCGATCCCGGGGCCTTTGCCCGCTTCGATCTGCACAGCGTCGATAGCCCGGCGTTCGTGGTCGATGCGGCCAAACTGCGCGCCAATCTGGCGGTGCTGGCGGACATTCGCGACCGCGCCGGGATCAAGGTGCTGGGCGCGCTCAAGGCGTTTTCGATGTGGCGGGTGGCGCCGATTGTCGGCGAATACCTCGACGGGGTCTGCGCCTCCGGCCGGTGGGAAGCGCTGCTCGCAGCCGAGCACTACCAAGGCGAAATCGCGACCTACTGCGCGGCGTACAAGGGCGAGGATCTGGCCGAAGTGTGCCGGTTGTCCGATCATGTGATCTTCAATTCGCCCAGCCAGATCGAACGCTTCGGGCCGGAAATCGCACTGGCCCGCGCGCAAGGCTCGGAGTTCGATATTGGGCTGCGAATCAATCCCTTGCACGCCACAGGTGATGTGCCGCGGTATGATCCGTGTGCGCCGCATTCGCGGCTTGGCTTCCGGGTCGATCAGCTTACGCCCGCGCTGATGGAGGGGGTCGATGGGCTGCACTTCCACACGCTGTGCGAGCAGGACTTCGCCCCGCTGGCCGCAACCTGGGCAGCGCTCAAGCCGCGAATTGCGCCGTACTTCGCCCAGCTCAAATGGCTCAACTTCGGCGGCGGGCACCACATTACCCGCGCCGATTATCAGCGCGATGAACTGGTCGAATTCCTCAAGGCGGTGAAGGCTGAAACCGGCTGCGAGCTCTATCTCGAACCCGGCGAGGCGGTGGCGCTCGACGCGGGGATTCTGGTCGGCACCCTGCTCGACATCCAGTGGAACGGGATGCCGCTGGCGATCACCGACATTTCCGCCACCTGCCATATGCCCGACGTGATCGAAGCGCCGTACCGTCCGGCAATGCTGGGCGAGCTGCGGCATGACGAACAGGCGGTTGATGAGGCGCAGGGCGGGGCCGTGAGGCTGGGCGGGCCATCGTGCCTGGCGGGCGATGTGATCGGCGATTATCGCTTCGCTTATGGTCCTGAGGTAGGCCAACGCTTCGCCTTCCTCGATCAGGCGCACTATTCGATGGTCAAAACCACCACTTTTAACGGCGTCCCGCTGCCATCGATCTGGCTGTGGGACAGCGCGGCCGATGTCCTCGAATGCGTGAAACGGTTCGGTTACGAGGACTTTCGCAACCGGCTTTCATAAGGCATGGTGCGCGTCACACCATAACCGGAGAGTGCCGTGCCCGACCAGATTCTAGACGCTCATTCCTCCGACCCAGTCAAAATGGGCTGGCAGCAAGGGCTGCCGCCCGCTGCGGACAAGACCATCCACTGGGCCGATGCCGGGCATATGCGCTTTCCGACGCACCGCTACGCCTTTTCGAATATGCGGCAATTCCTGCCGACCGCGCGGGTCTCGCGCGGGACCGGGTCGGTGTGGGAGCTGCCGCTGGCGCTGCGCGATGACCTCGGCAGTGTGACCAGTCAGGCGCTCGACGATGGCCGCACGATGACCTGGGAGCAGTCGCTGGCCGAGAATTTCACCGACGCCATCGTGGTCCTGCACCGCGGCAGCATTGTTTATGAGCGCTACTTTGGCGTCACCCGGCCTGACAGCACGCACATTTGCTTCTCGATCACCAAGAGTTACGTCGGCACGCTGGCGGAAATGCTGATCGCCGAGGGCAAGCTGGATCCCGCCGCGCCGGTCGCCGAGCTGATCCCCGAACTTGCTCGCAGCGGGTTTGGCGATGCCACGCTGCGCCAGGTGCTCGACATGACCACCGCGCTCGATTTCTCGGAGGAATATACCGACCCCAACTCAGGGATCGGCGCGTTCTCGATGGCGCTGGGGCTGACCCCGCGCCCGCCGGGCTATGCCGGACCCGGCGATGTCTTCTCTTATCTGCCGGGGATCGCCAAGGCCGGGACGCATGGCGAAGATTTCTCTTACCGCACCTGCAACACCGAAGTGCTTGGCTGGATCGTCGCGCGCACTGCCGGGCAGCGGCTCGATCAACTCTTGTCAGAGCGAATCTGGGCACCGCTGGGGATGGAACAGGACGCCGATTTCCTGATCGATTCGACCGGCATGCCGTTCGCCGGCGGCGGGCTCAACCCCTGCTTGCGCGATATGGCGCGGTTTGGCGAAGCGATGCGCTGCGACGGGATGGGCAACGGCGGGCAGGCGATCGCGCGTGAAGTGGTTGCGGGAATCAAGGCCGGGGGTGACAAGGCGGCGTTTGCGTCCGCCGGATACGAGTTCCTGCCGCAGGGTTCGTACCGCAGCCAATGGTGGGGAATGCCCGGAAATCATGGGGCTTTTTCCGCCCGCGGAATCCATGGTCAGGCGATCTATGTCGACCCGGTGGCAGAACTGGTGATCGCGCGGTTCGGCTCGCATCCGATCGCCGCCAATGGCAGCATCGATGCCGCCACGCTGCCCGCATTCCGTGCCATGGCGGAACATCTGATGCAGGGGTAGAAACCGCCGCCAAACCGTTGCGTTTTCACTTGCAGTTCACCTGCGACAATTTATAGCGACCCCCCGCAGCCCCATGGGGACTTCCAAACCGCAAGGCTGCTTT
>JANOTT010000090.1:0-3823 GCA_031416535.1 Novosphingobium sp.
CACCGTGAAGAGCTTCAAGGCGGTGGTTGACGGCGAATACGATCACCTGCCGGAAAGCGCGTTCTACATGGTCGGCGGGATCGACGAAGCGGTCGCCAAGGCCAAGAAGATGGCTGACGAGGCGTAAGCCAACCTTAGCCCCCGCTTCTTCAGAGGAGGGGGTTTGGGGGTGGTGGCGCGGTGCACCTGCAGCGCGCTTGGGGCAACTACACCACCCCGCTGCGACTAGGGCCACTGCGTGACCCAAGTCTCACTGCCCCTCCTCTGAAGAGGCGGGGGGAAGGAAACGAAAATGGCATTGCACTTCGAACTCGTCACCCCGGCCCGCCTCGTCCGCTCCGAGGATGTCTACATGGTCACCGTGCCCGGCACCGAGGGCGACTTTGGCGTGCTCGAGGGTCATGCCCCGGTCATGTCGACGATCCGCGACGGCGCGCTGCTGGTTTATAAGACCGAAGGCGCGGCGCCTGAACAGGTGATGATCCAGGGCGGATTTGCCGAAGTTGGCGAAAATGGCCTGACCGTCTTGGCGGAGCGGGTCGAGGGCTAGTCGCCTTCGGGCAGCGGAATTGAAAAGGGCGGTCCATCGGGCCGCCCTTTTTCATTCCGCCGGAACCGCCGTGCGGCGCTGCGCCAGGATCCGCCCCGGCCAATCCAGCAGCCACACCACCAGCGGCTTGAGCCGGTGCTTTTGCAATTCGCTGACTTGCGCGACCGCGAGCACAATCCCCCAGGTGGCGAGGAATACGCTCCACGAGCCAAGCAACGGAACCCCCAGCGTGATGAGCGCCGCACCTGCCAGCAGCATCGCCGGTTGATGCAACAGATACAGCGTGAACGAGCGCGCGGTGAGCCATTTGACCGGACGAGCGATCGGGCGCAACGCGCGCTCCAGCCACGGGCTGAGCGCCTGCGCCCCGACAAAATGCGCCGCTATCGACAGCCCAAGCAGTGTATCGGTCAGCACATAGCGCGACCAGCTCAGCCCGACCCGCCAGGTGTCCTGGCCCATCACCCCCGCCAGCCATTCACCCGCATGGCGAGTCCAGCTCAGGCTGTCGTAAAGGTACAGGACCAGCGCCGGCTGGACGAACAGGAGCAGGCCGAGCGCCGGGCTGACCCGATGCGTTTTGCTCCAGCGATAGACCCCCCAGCCCAGCGCCCAGATCGGAAACAGCAACAGGATTTTGTAGCCCGCGATCAGGCAGGCCAGCCCTGTCAGCGCGATCCGCGCCCAGCCCCGGAAATAGAACAACCCGGCAAACACCGCATAGTACCAGAACTCGTAAGCGATTGACCAATAGGGCGTGTTTGAAAACATTTGCGCGGACAGCGTCCAGCTTTCGTTGAGGAACAGCCCGCCCAGCATCAGCCGCACCAGCGCCGAACCATCGGTGACCAGTCCGGCATACAGCTGCGGCAGCAGCGCGAGGCCAATCCGGTCGAACAACAGCGTGAACAGCAGGCACGGCAGCGCGACCGAATAGATCCGGGTCAAGCGGCTGATCGCATAGGCTTTGGCGGTATGCTCGCGGGTCTCGGCGGCAAACGCGATGACGAAGCCCGAGAGCACGAAGAACACCACCACCGCCTCGTGGCCAAAGGCATTCCACACCGCCCGCTGACCGCCCAGCATGGCAAAGCCATTAACGTGGAACAGCACCACCTCGGTCGCCGCCAGCAGCCGCAGCAGTTCCAGATACAGCGACAGCCCGGGCGCGATTCCGCCCGGTTTTGGCTGCTCGAGGTTGGCGACTGGCTGCTCCATCTGCGCCCACTTAGCGCAGAGTGGTAAAAATTTCAGAGCTGGACCTGCCCCGTAACGCACGTGACGCAGGCCCCGCCAACGTGAATGTCGGCGCCGTCGATCCGGATGTCGATCCAGCCGTCGCGGCCGAGCTGACGGCCCTGGCTCGCGCGGTAGCTGTCGCCGCTGGCCACTTGCCCGGCCCACAGCCGGTAAGCCGCGACCGCGCCGTTGCCACTGCCGCAGACCGGATCTTCGGGGATGCCGTCGCCCGGCGCGAAGCTGCGCACCACCACGCGGGTGCCGTCGGTCGCGAACAGCGTTGCCCCGGTCAGGCCATGTTGCTCATAGTAAGCCGTCAGCCGCGCCGGATCATGCCGCAAAGTCTCCAGCGCCGCAATCTCAGCCAGTTCGACGATCAGCCACACCGGCCCGACATCGACCGCCTTGGCCGCGCCCAAAATCGCCGCGCCGCCGATCCACGCGGTTGCCTCGTCGCCGCCGGGCGCATCGTTCACCGCATAGCGCGGCAGGCGGAATGACAGGCCGCCCTCACTCACCGTCAGTTCGACCAGCCCGACCGCGCATTGCTGGACCAGCTTGCCGGCTGTGGCCGCAGCGATCCCCGCTTCCAGCACCGCATGCGCCGTGCCCAGCGTGGGATGTCCGGCAAACGGCAGCTCGGCCTTGGGGGTAAAAATCCGCACGTGGTAATCGGCAGCAGGATCGCTGGGCGGCAGCACGAAGGTGGTTTCTGACAAGTTGGTCCAATTGGCGAAGCCCTGCATCTCGGCATCGGACAGTCCGTCTCCGTCGAGCACCACCGCCACCGGGTTGCCCTTGAAGGCGACCTGCGTGAATACATCGACCTGACTGAACCTGCGCCCCCGCATCACTGCACCTCCACCTGATCGCGCGGCGGCACCACCGGGCGATAGTTCCAGCGCACCGCCTCACTGCCGTCAAGCTTCGAGGTTTCGGCCATCAGCAGCTTGCCTTGGCGCCAATAGCGGATGCGCTGCGGATAGTCATGCGCCGGGTTGGCAAATTCGATCGCCTCGGCGCTGATCAGCACCAGCGGGAATTCGACCGCGGGCTTGCCGTCGGTTTGCGCGATCAACGCCAGCGAGCCATCCTTGTGGGTCTTGATCTGGGTCAGCTCCCAGGATTTAAGATCAGGCCCGAAGCCATTGCGCGCCACCCCCAGCATCACCCCGCCGCGCGGATCGGTCCACAGCTCGTCGGCCCAGGTCGCACCGTCTTCCATCGCCCAGGTGCCCGCCAGCCACGCCGGCAACACCGGCTGCGCCACGGTTTGTGCGCCCAGCGGTCCGGCAACCAACAGCAGCAGTGCGGCGAGAAACAGTCTCTTCATCGGCAGGCCTTTGGATACGCGTGGCTGAACCGCGGCTGTAGCGCCGCCACACCGCGCTGGCAAAATCCGCAAACCCCGATTGAACGATTTGGGCGCGGCGTAACATTTTGGTCGCAGCCATTAGGAAATCCTCAAAGTTTAGCGGTTATTCACCATTCCGATAAGCCGTGGGGTCGCCATGTTTCGGCATGGTTATCCCTCTTTACCCGAGGTTCCGACACAATGAGCGCATTCGGCCGACGCAATGGTACGGGCAGCATGGCCCCGGGATCGCGCCCGCAATTCGGCGTTGCGCGCCCGATGAAGGGTGGCTCCGATCCGGCCAAGAAACAAGACGGCGCGCCGCTCGGCGGGAACCAGTTCCCGCCGTTGCCCGGCGAAACCGGATCGATGACACTGCCACCGCTCGACGGCGGGGGTGCGGGGCAAAAATCGGATGCGATGACCCGGCTCGCCGACCGGGTGAACGGCGTTCACGAAAACCAGTACAATGCCGAGGGCTTCGAGGCCTCAGTGCACAAGATCAAGGAACAGGTGCTCCCGCGCCTGCTCGAACGGGTCGATCCCGAAGCGGCGGCGACGCTGACCAAGGATGAGCTGTCCGAAGAATTCCGCCCGATCATCATGGAAGTGCTGGCCGAGCTGAAGGTCACCCTCAACCGGCGCGAGCAATTCGCGCTGGAAAAAGTCCTGATCGACGA
>JANOTT010000091.1:0-3098 GCA_031416535.1 Novosphingobium sp.
CGCGGTCAAGCTCTACACCGATAGCGGCAACTGGGATCTGGTCGGCAACAATATCCCGGTGTTCTTCATCCAGGACGCGATCAAGTTTCCCGATCTGGTCCACGCGGTCAAGATGGAGGCCGATCGCGGCTATCCGCAGGCCGGCAGTGCCCATGACACTTTCTGGGACTTCATCGGCCTGATGCCCGAGGCGATGCACATGATCATGTGGGCGATGTCCGACCGGGCGATCCCTCGCTCGCTGCGGATGATCGAGGGGTTCGGGGTCCACACCTTCCGGCTGGTCAACGCCAAAGGCGAAGGCAGCTTCGTCAAGTTTCACTGGAAGCCGGTGCTCGGGCTCGCCTCGACCACCTGGGACGAGGCGGTCAAGCTGGCCGGGGCGGATAATGATTTCCACCGCCGCGATCTGTTCGAGGCGATCGATACAGGCCATTTCCCCGCCTGGGATCTGGGCATCCAGGTGTTCGACGAGGCGTTTGCGGCCAAGCAGCCATACGACGTGCTCGACGCCACCAAGCTGATCCCCGAGGAAGACCTGCCGGTCCGGATCATCGGGCGGATGACGCTGAACCGCAATGTCGACAACTTCTTTGCCGAAACCGAGCAGTCCGCCTTCCTGCCCAGCAATGTTATTCCGGGGATCGATTTCAGCAACGATCCGCTGCTTCAGGGGCGGCTGTTCTCGTACCTCGATACGCAGAAATCGCGGCTGGGCACCGCCAACTTCCACCAGATCCCGATCAATGCGCCCAAGTGCCCGTTCGGCAATTTTCAGCGCGACGGGATGATGCAGACGCTGGTGCCAACCGGGCGCGCCAATTACGAGCCCAACAGCTTGGCCCAAGCCGGTGAGACCGGCGGCCCGCGCGCTTGCCCCGAAACCGGCTTCAGCAGCTTTGCGGTCAATGACGAGCGCAACGATGGCGGGGAGAAACTGCGGATTCGCGCCGAAACGTTTGCCGATCACTATAGTCAGGCGCGGCTGTTCTATACCTCGCAGACCGCCAACGAGCAGGCGCATATGGCCTCCGCGCTGGTGTTCGAACTGTCCAAGGTCACGCTTGAACACATTCGCACCCGCGTGCTGAGCCGGCTGCGCAATATCGACGAGGACCTGGCGGCGCGGGTCGCCGCCGGGCTGGCGATGCCGCTGCCGCCCAAGGCCAAGGCGGCGCGTGAGCCGGTGGCGATGAAGGTGTCCGACGCGCTCTCGATCCAGAAGCAGGCCGCCGGGGTCACGGCGATGGAATCGCTCAACGGCCGCTGCGTCGGGATCCTGTTCGCCGAGGGATCGGACAAGGCCGCGATCATGCGCCTGAAGGGCGAGATCGAGGCGGCGGGCGGACGGGTCAAACTGGTCGCGCCCAAAATTGGCGAGACCCCAGTCAAGGGCGGCACGCTCAAGGCCGACGGCCAGCTGGCCGGAACCCCGTCGGCGGTGTTCGACGCGGTAATCGCGATCCTGATGCCCGATGCCGCGGCCAAGCTGGCCAGGGATGCCGGCGCGGTGGCGTGGTTTGCCGATGCCAACTTCCACTGCAAGACCATCGCGGCCTGCGGCGCCACGCGTGAACATCTCCTCCCGAAGGCCAATGTCGAGATCGACGCCGGGGTGCCAAAGCCCGAGGACTTCATGAACGTCGGCGCGGTGCGGCACTGGGCGCGCGAGCCCACGGTGCGCGATCTGGCGTAACCCAGCCCGCGCCGGGGATCAGGCCGGATCGTGCTTCAATGCTCGGGATCGGTGCCGTCATCCGCGATCAGCCGCGCGTTTTCGGTGCGGCGCTGGCGCATCTGATCGATCATCGCATCGATGCTGTCGAGCACCTCCTGCTCGCTGTGCGCGTCCTGGCTCGCCCATTCCTGCTGGAGCCGGTCGTAAACCGGATGCCCCGGACGCAGGCTGGCAAAGTGCGCCGCTTCGCTGTTCCAGCGCTGGCCACGCCGCTGGCGCAGCAGAAACATCAGCAGCCCGGTGTCATACCGCGTCCACCGCGCCACCACTTCGCCGCCGCGAACAATCACGCGCTCCTCGCCCTGAATCGCGCGTTCGAGCGCGCAATCCTCCAGTCGGGCGATCCCGCGATCAATCGCCAGCTCCCACGCCGCAGCAAACCCCTCGGCCCCTGGCTGGTTGCGCAGCCGGTACAGCGCCTCGAGGCTGGCCCCGATCTGCCGCGCCGCCTGCGTCACGATCCCGGTTGCGGCGAGCGCGGCGATAAAGCTGCGCTGCCGCTCGGGCGTGATCGAATTGCGCCGCGGGGCGGTGTGGAGATAGGGCGAAAACCCCAGCAACGGATCGTCCGGCTCGGGCGGTAGATCGGTGAACGAAGTGCGCGAGGTGCGCCGCGACGGACGGGGGCTGTGGCAAGAAGGTGGGGAGGGCAAAGACACTGCTCCGCAGATGCGTGTTGGATACCCCGATGGAGGTTAAACGTAGCGCAGGCGGGGGTGAGTAGGAAAATGGTTTGTCGCAAAGCTGAACCGACAGTGGTCCGGATTGGTTCGGGCGCAGAGTTTAAGCCAGCGGCTATTCGGTCGTGCAAGCGAGCGCCGCCAACTGTTTGCTGATCGGCCCGCGCGCCCGGCAGACGGCCGTGCAGTTTGCGGTGACGGGGCGTTGCCGATAGAGACCGAACGTCAATGCTGCGGTTCAATCGCGCGGCGGTGCTGTGACATCAACCGGTTGCTGCCAGTTCGGGCCAGTTTCCCTCTCCCTGCCGCAGCGGCGCGCGCCACCGGCACACCATCGAAGTCCGGCCATCGAAGTCCGGCCATCGAAGTCCGGCCATCGAAGTCCGGCCATCGAAGTCCGGCCGCGGCCAAATGCGATCTGGCAGCGGCGCAATTACGCCATTGATCGCCAGCTCCTGCGGAGCCGCAAAACCCTCCGCCTCAGCTGACGCTGCGGCCGGGACAGCGACCCCAGCGAAGCCCCGATCTGCCGCGCCGCGCGCGTTATGATGTCGGTAGCGGCCAGCGCGGCAATAAATGCCTACGACCGCGCAGGCGTTATCGCGTTGGGTTGCGGCGCGGTGTGGCCAGACGGCGCTAAACCGAGCCACGGATCGCCTGGTTCGGGCGGAAGATCGGTT
>JANOTT010000092.1:0-55733 GCA_031416535.1 Novosphingobium sp.
CGCATGGGTCGAATAGTTGTTTCCGGCCCCGCCGAAGAACGGCAGGCCGCCGGTCAGTGTCCATCCGCGCGGGTCGTTCACTTCCAACCCGAAGGCCTCGATCAAGTTGAAAACGGGGATTGCAAAACACGAATAAAGATCGATGGCGCTTAGGTTTTCCCAGCCAATCCCGGCAATCTCAAGTGCACTTGCGATTGCCCCAACAGCGGCCGGACTTTGTTCCATGTCAGCGCGCGAGAACAGCGTCGGCTCGGCGCAGTCGGCCACGCCATGGATGTGCACCCAGCGGTCCTCGGGCACCCCCAGCCGCCGCGCCTCGGCTACGCTTGCCAGCACAATCGCCGCGCCCTGATTGACCTGATCGCGCGCAACCACCAGCCGCCCATAGGGCTCGGCGACCAGCCGGTTGCGTTCGGTCAGCGTCGCCAGTTCATCTGCCGTCCACTCCTTTGGCGCGGCAGAGTGCGGGTTGGCAGCGGCAACCTGGGTGAACGGCGCAAACAGCTTGCCGATCTCCAGCCGGTAATCGGCAAGGCTTAGCCCCAACCGCTCGCGCCGCACGTTCTCGGCGAGCGGATAGGCAAAGATCGGCGCGGCGACGCCGTGCCTGATCGCGGTGCGGTCAATGACTCCTTCGTAACTGGGGCCGCGATCCTCTTGGGTGTCCAGGATTTTGTCTTGGACTGCGGGGGCGCGGACCCCATCGCCTAGATTGGCGAGTTCGCCTTCAAGCCCCGGCCCGCGATCCTCGATGTCGCCGCGGCGGTGCTCGGACCAGTCGCGGGTTTCGCCGCGCGCCAGCAGTGCGCGCATGGTGGAAAGCGCCTCGGCCCCGGCAATCGCCGCCAGCTTTGAGCGGCCCGCTGCGATCTCCGCCGCCAGCTCGCCGACCAGTCGCTGCGGGCGGTCGCCGCCGACCACCTCGTGGATGGCATGCTCCGGGTTCGCCCCGACCCGCCGCGCAATCGCGCGCGGCACATTGTCGGCGCAGCCGAACGGCGCGCTGTAGCGGGTCGCCGACTGTTCGAACTGGCGCACTCCCACCAGCGTATCGAGCGCATGCGGCAGACTGCGTTTGGCGTGGGCATCGGCAAAGGCGGCCTTGAGCGCGGCTGCGGCCAGGTCCATCGGCGAACGCTCAAGGTAACACGCCTCGCCAATCCGCTCGGACACTTGCCCGACCCCGATGATCACCGGGGTGTTGTCCGCCACGGATTTCCGCTCACCCTGAGCTTGTCGAAGGGTCACAGCGCCTGCCCGTCATCGACCGTGAACGTCGACCCGGTGATATGCCGCGCCGCGTCCGAAGCGAGCAGCAGCAACGGCTGGTCGAGCGCGCCGATCGGGCACAGCCGCCGCCGGTTGAACCCCGCCACTTGCTTTGCGCCGCCTTCGGTCTGGAACCAGTCCCCCGCGATCTCGGTCTGGATATAGCCGGGCTGGATCGTGTTCACGCAAATCCCCTGCCGCGCCCATTCGCGCGCGAACTGGCGGCCAAGATGCGCCACCCCGGCCTTGCTCGCGGCATAGGCGCTGTCACCCTGACCGGTCAGTTCGGCAGTGATCGAGCCGATCAGCACGATCCGGCCATGCTCGGTCTGCTTGAACCCGGCGGCGATCATCCGCCGCGCGCCTTCGCGTGCGGTCAGAAAGACCCCGGTAAAATTGGTCGCGATCACGCTCGCCACATCGCCTAGCGGCAGGTCGATCGAGCGGCCCGCCAAAGCAATGCCGGCGTTGGCCACCACCGTGTCAACCGTGCCGAACCGCGCCTCGGCGGCATCGTAGGCGGCGATTACCGAAGCCTCGTCGGTCACGTCCAGCGCCACCGCCAGGGCCGCATCGCCCAGTTCCCGGGCCAGCGCCGCCAAGCGGTCCGCGCGCCGCGCGCCGATCACCACCCGCGCGCCGTGGCTGACGAACAGCCGCGCGAAGTGTTCGCCAAAACCCGAAGAAGCCCCGGTGATCAAAGCCACCCGGCCGTTCAAAACTCCGTCCATCCGTTCCATCATCCCGTTGCTATTGCGCAACCAAACCGGCTCGCGCCGCCAAGGTCAAGCCGCGATCAGGGATTGGCGCAAATCACACGATGTCGGCCATATCGCTCAGCGCGGCGCGCAGCTTGTCGACCGCTTGCGCTTTGAGCTGGTGAACCCGCGGCACCGACACCCCCAGCGCCTCGGCGATTTCGGCCAGGTTGAGTTCCTCGACGAAATACAGCTGGATCACCAGCTGCAGCCGTTCGGGCAGATCGGCGATCGCCCCGGCCACCGCGCCGCGCAATTCCTCGTCGGCCAGCAGGGTGAAACTGTCGGGCCGGGCATCGGCAAACGCCAGGTCGCTGTCGGTATAGGCCTCATCAAGCGATTCGAAGCGCAGCGGCTCACTGGCCAGCCGCAGCGCGGCCAGGTCCGCCTCGGCGATGCCCAGCGCGGCAGCCAGCTCGGCCCCCAGCGGATCACGCCCCAGTTCGCCGCGCAGCGTGGTTTCGGTCTCGCGTAAATGTCGCCGCCGCTCGACCCCGCCGCGGCTCAATGGCACGTGGCGGCGGATCAGATCGACCATGGCCCCGCGCACCCGCAATTTGGCATAGGCAGCAAAGCCGTCCTCGCCCGGCCCGGCGTGGCGCTGTGCGCACTCGGTCAGCGCGACCAGCCCGGCCTGCATCAGGTCTTCCAGCTCGATCCCCTGCCGCCCGCTGCCGTGGACGTGCCAGGCCAGCCGGCGGACCATCGGCAGAAACCGGCGCACGCGGTCGGCAGTGTCGCCCTGATAAGCGTGATGAGCGGCACCGCGCAGCGCGGCCATGCTTTTGGCATCGTGAATCATGCGAACGCACTTTCAAGTTCGGGAATGGCGTGGGATGGCGGCAGGCTGGGGGTCGGCGCACCGATCACCGCGAGCACCTCGATCGGCTGCGCGGCGGGCAGTTCGGCAATCGACAGGACCAGGCACGAGGGCGCGCGCAGCCGCAGCAGCGCGGCCAGCGCGCGGCGTGCGCGCGGCTGGACCACCAGCGCCAGCGGCGGCGCGGAGGGGCCGCGGTCCGCCACCAGCGCGGCGATATGTTCGCCGATATTGCGCGCCAGATCGGGTTCGATCACCGGCTGCCCGGTGGCGGGATCGGTCAGCCCCTGGACAATCGCGGCTTCGAGCTGGGCATCCAGCGTAAGCACCGGCAGGCGTTCGCCCGGCGCGCAGATCCGCGCGACGATCATTCCGCCAAGCTCGGCGCGGACCAGTTCGATCAGCCGGTCGTGGTCAGTGGTCTGCTGCACCCCTTGCGCGAACGCGGCCAGGATCGGCAGCGGATGGCCGATCGGCAGCCCGTCTTCGAGCAGCGCGCGGAACAGGCGGGTTAGCGCGGCAAGGCTGAGCGGGGCCGGATAGACCGCTTCGACCAGCCCGGCGGCGCGTTCCTTGACCGCGTCGAGGATTTCCTTGAGTTCGTCGGGCCCGAACAGCGCCTGCGGCCGCTCGCTGAGTAGCTGGTTGAGCTGGGTGGCCACCACGGTGCTGGCATCGACCGTCAGGTAACCCTCGGCAATCGCCAGATCGCGCTGCGCCGGGTCGATCCACAGCGCCGGGCAGCCGAAGCTGGGATCGCGCGTGGCGGTGCCCTGCAACCGGCTGCTGCCGTGGACATCGCCCGCATCGATCGCCAGCGTCTGATCGGCGCGCAAATCGCCGCCGCCCAGCGGCACCCCGCCCAGCATAATGCGGTAATCGTTGGGCCCCAGCTCCAGACTGTCACGCACCCGGAACTGCGGGACGACAAACCCGAACGCCTGACTGAGCTGCTTGCGCACCCCGGTGATCCGCGCAACCAGCGGCGATCCGCGCTTGTCATCGACCAGGTGGATCAGGCCATAGCCCAGCTCGATCGTGACCAGCGTATGGTCGGACACGTCCTCGAGCGCGATCCGACCCGGATCGGGGGGCGGCGGCGCTGCGGCGGCGAGCGCGGGGCGCGCCGCCCGGCGGCGAAGCGCGCGCCACAGCCAGAACGTAGCCGCGGCAGCGGGCAGGAAAATCGTCTGCGGCATCGCCGGGATCATTCCGATCGCCGCCAGGACCACCGCCACCGGCAGCCACGTGGACGGATTGCCAAGTTGCCCGCCGATCTGGCCGGTAAGATCGCGGCTGTCCGAAACCCGGGTAACGATCACCGCCGCCGCAATCGACAGCAGCAGCGAGGGGACCTGCGCGACCAGTGCGTCGCCGACCGCCAGGGTGACATATTTCTCGGCGGCATCCCCGGCGGTTAACCCGTGGCTGATCATCCCAAGCGTGAAGCCGGCGATGATGTTGACCCCCAGGATCAGCAAGGCGGCAATCGCATCGCCTTTGACGAATTTGCTCGCGCCGTCCATCGAGCCATAGAAATCGGCTTCGGTCGCCACTTCGAGGCGGCGCGCCTTGGCTTCGTCGGCGGTCAGCAGCCCGGCGGCGAGATCGGCGTCGATCGCCATCTGCTTGCCCGGCAAGGCATCGAGCGTAAACCGCGCCGAAACTTCGGACACGCGCCCCGCGCCCTTGGTCACCACCACCATGTTGATGATCATCAGGATCGCGAACACAAACAGTCCGACCGCAAAGTTGCCCCCGACCAGAAACGCACCGAAGGCCTCGATCACGTGGCCCGCCGCCGCACCGCCGAGATGGCCGTTGACCAGCACCACCCGGGTCGAGGCGACGTTGAGCGCCAGCCGCAGCAAGGTGGCGAACAGCAGTACCGAAGGGAACGAGGAGAAATCGAGCGGCTTTTCGGCATTCATCGCCGCCATCAGGATCGCCACCGACAGCGCGATGTTGATCACGAAGAACACATCGAGCACCAGCGCCGGGGTCGGCACGATCATCAAGCCGATCAGGGTCAGGATTCCGGCCGGCAGCGCAAAGGCGCCCAGATTGAAACGTTGCAGCAGCGCGTTCACAGCCCGACCGCCTGCAATTTGCCGTAAGCCGCGCGAACATGCGGCGGAACCTGGCTATCAGTCCCCAACCCGAACGTGGCGGCGAGCGTATCGGCCATCGAGGCGCGCTGCGGCGGTTCGGGCGGGGTCGCGCGGGCGGGCGCGGGGTTGGAGCCGGCGCCGATCCCGGTATTCGGTGTAAGTTCTGCCCAATCGCCGCTCCAGTCGCCGTCCCAGTCGCCGGCGCTGGTCGCGGCCGGCAGGTTGCCCATGGCGCTGGCCAGCTTGCCGCGCAGCAGATCCATCACCCCGCCCAGCGAGCGCGGCCCGCCCGCAGCGTCATAGAAAATCGTGCGGTTGGCCGCAGCCGCGGCGGTAAACAGGCCGGCGGCGGTTTGACCCGGATCGGCGGCCAACGCGGTCAGGAAGCGCGAAGCTCCAGCGGCGCCCAGAAAATGCGCCAGATACAATTCGCCTGGATCGGGTTCGCGCCCGAGCACGCCGGTCAGCGCCGCGCGGTTATCGTTGGCCAGCGCGCCCGCCATCAATGCGGCCGCAGTGGGATCGAAGCGCAGGTCCATGATCGCCGTGCGCTGTGCCGGATCGGTCACGCGCCCGCCCGCTATGGCCGCCCCGGCCCAGCCCAGCCCATGCGCGGCGCCGTGGCGGTCAAGCGTCTGCAGCCAGGTCCCGCCGGTAAACTGATAGAGCCCGGCCGCGCTTGAGGTCGCGGCGCGGGCATTGGGGTTGAGACTCGATTCAAGCCGCGCCTCGCCCAGCAGATAAGCGAAATCCACCCCGGTCGCCCGCGCCGCGTGGGCAATCGCGGCCTGGACCTGGGGCGTTGGTGTTGGGCCGGGCGCGGCAGCGCCGATGGATTGTGGCTCGCTCAAGCGAAACTCCCGCAACGAATGGTCGTTGCCGGAATCTCAGCAAGGGTTGTGCCAAATCAGCCGCGCGGGGCGGCGTAGCTGTACGCGGGTCCGCCGGTGGCGCCGGCACGATACAGCGCGGGCGCGCCGGTCAGCGCATCGAGCCGGGCCGCGACATTGGCCGCGATCAGGTTGCGAACCTGGCGATTTACCTCGTTCAACCGCCGCGCCGCATCGAGCAGCCCGCGGCATTCCTCGTCGATCGCCCCGGCTTGCGCGAACGGAGCGCATTGGTCGAGCGTGCCGCACAGCGCGATCTTGTCCTGCGCGGTGCCCATGATCGCATCGAGATCAAGCCCGGCAAGCGCCTGCCGTTCGGCCTGCAACACGGCAATCATCTGCCTCAGCTGGCCGCGCAATTCGTTGCTTGCACTCATTTTCCACTCCTCAGCAGCAGACCGGCGGCGATCATCGCATCGGCCACACGCATCGGAATCACCGGGTAATTATCGTGTTCGATCGCCTGGCGAATTATAGCGATCCGTTCAAGATCGACCGGCGGCGGTCCGGCATCGAGCGCAGCGCTGCGCATCACCGCCGAATTGGCCGCGGCATGGCTGCGCGCGGTGGCGTTGGCCACCGGCTGGCCGGGCCCGGACTTTGCTTCGATCGGCTTGCCATGGGCTGGCCGGGGGTCCGCCGCGCTGATGCCGCGGGCGGCGTGGGGACCAAGCGGTCCAAGTTCGATAGGAGGCATAGTGCCGCTCCTCGGTTGGTTACCAAAGACAGAACGGCACTGGTCCACCCGGTTTAAGGGGCGGCGGCAAACGGTTGCCAGCTCACGGCAACTCCATGCCGACCAGCCCCGGGCGCAGCACCTTTGCGCGCAGCACCGGTGCACCCTGCCCCGGCCCGCGCACCTTGATCCACGCGCCGATCGCGCCGCTTTCGATGGCTTCGCCGGGCTGCGACACGGCAAAGCCGGCGCCGCTGACGCTGATCGTCACCGCATCGCCGCGGATGATTGCGGGGGCCGCCGGCGCGGCGTTCGCACCGCTTGCCGCAAGCGGGACATAAAGCTTCCAGCCGCTGGCGACCGGGCAGCGCACTTCGACCGTATCCTGCCGCACCCCGTACCAGCCGAGCGTCAGCCCAGCTGGGCATGGAGCCAGCCGCAGCCGCCGATCGACCGGCAAGGCCGCCCCGCCCGGGGCGCCTTGGGCGGCGCCGGTGAACGCCGCCACCGCGCGGTCGACCGCGCCCAGATCGGCATAACTTTGTGCCAGAGCCGGACTGGCGCAAAGCGCAGCGGCGAGGACGGGAACGGTGCGGATCATGGCAATGTCTCCTTGGCGGCCAAATCGTTCACCGGAGCCTGCAAGGTGCGTGCCATGCTCCCCTAATCGTAGGTCAGCGTGGCGAGCGGCGCTCCGCTTGTGCCGGGTTCGAGCACCACCCGCGCGGGCCGGCCGGCCGTATTGCTCAGCTCCAGCGCGGACTGCGCTGCGCCGCTCGGGGCGGTGATGGTCAGCCGCAGTCGCGGATCGGTTGCATTTTGTGCCAGCCACGTGGTCAGCGCCGGTCCGCCGGGCACGGCCCGCCACACCGCCACCGGCTCGCCCAGCGCGGGCAGCGCCAGCAGGGGCGGTAACGGCGGCGGGGCCGGGGCCTCGTTGACCGTCGCAGCGGTGATCATGAACAGGATCAGCGACAGGTCGGCGAGCACGGTCTGCCAGCCGCTGCCGCTCTGCGCGATCACAGCGGCTGCGCTGACACAGCCGCAAGCCGGTCGCGGCGCGGCAGGGTTGAGGCGGCCACCTGGCTGGCGATCCAGTCGATTACGCGCTGGCGATCGGCCTCTTCGGTCTGAGCCTTGCGCTCAATTATCCGCGCCAGTGGTGCGAGCAGCAGGTTGGCCCCGAGCAACCCGTACAAGGTGGTGATCACCGCCATCGAGATCGCCGCGCTGTACGAACCCTGCGCCATGCCTCCGGCGGGGAGTTGGCTGAGCGAGATCAGCGTGCCCGCGAGGCCGAACACCGGCGACAATTCGGCGGCCTGCGCCAAAGTACGCACCGCGCGGTCGCTTTCACCGATCCGCCGCGCCTTGTGCGCCTCGTGCGCGGCGAGCAAGGCGGGCACCGAACGCTGCAAGATCAAGGCATCGGTCGCCTCATCGAATTCGCTGTCGCCGAAATGGTGCGGATGCGCGCGCAACAGACCGTCGCGCTGGATCTCCTGGATCTGCTGCGCGAGCTCGGCGCGCGTGGTCTCGGGATTGAATGAGTAGGCGGCGAGCTGGTGCAATTTGCGCAGCGCCATCCGGCAATCGTTCCACCCCGCGCGCAGCAGCGTCGCCAGCGCGGTGCCGCCGAACACGATCAGCGCCGAAGGTCCATCGATCAAGGTCATCAGGTTCATCGCTGCAGCGCTCCTTTGCTCATGAACAGGACGGCAGCGCGCGGCGCGTTTCAGCCTGCGGCAGCGATTTGCCGAAAGCGGCAAGCGCTTGCCGGACAGCGAAGGCGCAATCCCACAGAATTACGCCGTTTGCACGGTTGGCACGGGGCTTGCTGAACGGGCCAGACCTCTTTGCAGATGGAGCCACACCATGGCCAGTAGCCTGTTCGGAATACACGGTGCCGCCCTTGAGCTGCGATCGCAGCGACTGGGGCTGATTACCTCGAACATCGCCAATGCCGGAACTCCCGGTTACAAGGCCCGCGACATCGACTTCGGCGCCGCGCTGCGCGCCAGCCAGAACGGTCAGGGCACAGACCACGCGGCGCAAGCCGCGCTGCGCTACCGCGTGCCGGTGATGCCCAGCCTCGATGGCAACACGGTCGAAATGGCGACCGAGCAGACCGCCTTTGCTGAAACCGCCGTGGGCTATCAAGCCACACTCAGCTTCATTCGCGGGCGGATCGAGACCGTCACCCGCGCACTCAAGGGCGAATGAGCGTGGCCAGTCCGGTCAACAATGCGCTACCGCTTACGCTGTTCGGGGTCGCCCAGCGGGGCATGTCGGCGCAGCTCGTGCGGATGAACGCCGCCTCCTCCAACCTGGCCAATGCCGGATCGGTGGCAAGCAGCGAGACTGCGGCCTACCGCCCGGTCCGCGCGGTCTTTGCCGAAGATTTCGACCGCGCCAGCGGGCTTTCCACCGTGCGCGTCAGCAGCGTTATGCGCGAGCAAACCCCGCCGGTGAAGGAACACAATCCGCACCATCCGCTGGCCGACGAGAACGGCGATATCTGGACCGCTCCGGTCGATGAAAACGCCGAGATGGTCGAAATGCTCGATGCCTCACGCCAGTACCAGAACCTGGTCGAGGCCCTGTCCACCGCCAAACAATTGATGCTCGAAACGATGAGGATGAAATGACCATACCAGCCATAACCAACACCGCCGCCGCGCCCGTTGCCAAGCCTGCGTCCCAAATCCTGGGCCAGCGCGACTTCATCCGGCTGATGACCACGCAGATGCAGCAGCAAGACCCGACCGACCCGGTCGATAACAAGGAGATGATCGCGCAGATGGCGCAGTTCTCCTCGCTCTCGGGGATCGAGAACATCAATTCGACGCTGAAGGCGATTTCCGCCCAGCTCGATCAGGTCATGGCTGCGCGCAGCGCGGCCCAGACCCCCGCCCAGACCCCCGCTTAAGGAGACAGCCGATGTCATTCTACACCTCGCTTAACGGCCTCAAAAACGCGCAGACCGAACTGTCGGTGATCGCCAACAATCTGGCCAATGCCGAAACCACCGGGTTCAAGAAAAGCCGGATCAACTTCTCCGACCTTGTCTCGGGCACCGCCTCGAGCAATCCCAAGCTGATCAAGGGGCTGGGTTCGACCGTGCTGTCGATCGACCAGAACTTTTCGCTCGGGCCGGTTCAGCAGACCGGCTCGGCGCTCGATCTGGCGATCAACGGCGACGGGTTTTTCACTGCGGTCAGCGCGCTGTCGGGCAAAACCTTCTATACCCGCAACGGCAACTTCTCGATGGATGGCGGCGGCTTCGTGCTCGATAACGGCGGCAACCGGCTGCAAGTGCTGCCGGTCGATGCGGCGGGGATCATCACCTCGTTCACCCCGGTCGCTGCCCAGGCCCCGCTGACCAACGCCGCCGGATCGGATTTCCTGGCAATCAACGTCAAACCCGATGGCTCGATGATCGCGAGCTACGCCGATGGCTCGACCCAGTCGATCGGCGTGCTCGCGCTGGCCTCGTTCGTCGCGCCTTCGGGCTTGCTCCAGGTTGGTGGGCAAAACTGGCAGGCAACCGGCATTTCGGGTGCGGCGACATACAACCAACCGGGCACCTCGCGGTTCGGCACGATCCTGTCGGGCAGCCTCGAGCAGTCAAATGTCGATATTGCCGAAGAGATGGTCGGGTTGATCACCGCGCAGCGCTATTTTCAGGCCAATGCCAAGGCGATCGATACCGCGACCCAGCTGTCGCAGACCATCATCAACCTGCGCTCGTAACGATTGAGCGCCAAGGAACCACCCAATGGACCGCCTGATCTGGACCGCCGTCTCCGGCATGAACGCCTCGATGGCGCGCGAACGGATGATCGCGAACAACATGGCCAATGCCCAGACCCCCGGCTTTCGCGCCGAGGTGATGGCGGCCACCCCAACCACGCTCGAAGGGCCCAGCCTGCAAGTGCGCGCGCTGACCGGCGCGGCGGTTTATGGGGCGCAGATGGATCCTGGCGCGCTGGTCGAGACCGGCCGCCCGCTCGATGTGGCGCTCGCCGGCGATGGTCTGCTCAGCGTCCAGGCGGCTGACGGAAGCGAGGCCTACACCCGGCGCGGCGACTTGTCGCTGTCTCCGGCCGGCGTGCTGACCAATGGCGATGGCGCGCTGGTACTGGGTGAGAATGGCCCGATCAGCGTGCCCCCGGGCAGCGCGGTCAGCATTGGCCCGGATGGTGCAGTGCTGGTCCGCAACCAGGCCGATCCCGCCGCTCCGCCGCAGCAGGTCGAACGGCTTAAACTGGCCAGCTGGCAAGGCAGCCGCATCGAAAAAGGTCTCGACGGGTTGTTCCGCGTGTTCGGCGGCGGCGTGCTGCCCCAGGATGCCGAGGCCCGGCTGATCAGCGGCTCGCTCGAGCAATCGAACGTCCGCACAAGCGAGGTGCTGGTCCAGATGGTCGAAGCCCAACGCTTGTTCGAAATGCGTACCAAGCTGGTCGCGACCGCCAAGGAGCTCGACGAGCGCGGCGCCAGCCTGATGCGGATGTCATAATTTAGGGACAGTCCCCAAATTAAGCCCAGCATAATTTGGGGACTGTCCCCAAATTATTTCTACATTTTCGAAGGAATGCAGATGCCAACTTCAGCTCTCCACGTCGCCCGCACCGGTCTTGAAGCGCAGGATTCGCGGATGCGGGTGATCGCCAACAACCTCGCCAATATCGGCACCACCGGATTCAAGCGCGACCGCGCCAACTTCGCGACGCTGGCGTATCAGAACGAGCGCGTCGCCGGGCAGCAAAGCTCGAACGAAACGGCTTATGCCACCGGGCTTAATCTGGGCACCGGGGTGGCCGTGCAATCGACCAGTTCGATCACCACCCAAGGCACTCTCAACGTCACCAGCAACGGGCTTGACCTCGCGCTCGATGGCGACGGGTACTTTCAGGTGCAATTGCCCGGCGGCAAGCTGGGCTATACCCGCGCCGGCAATTTCACCCGCTCGGCCGAGGGCCAGCTGGTCACCGCGCAAGGCTATTCGGTCCAGCCCGCCATCGCGATTCCCCAGGGCGCCTCGTCGGTCACGATCGCGCAGGACGGCACCGTCAGCGTGGTCACCGAAGGCAATGCTGCCCCGACCGAGATCGGCCAGATCACCATCGCCAGCTTTGCCAACCCGGCGGGTCTGCAGGCGCTGGGCGATAACTTCCTGGCCGAAACCGGAGCCAGCGGCGCGGCGCAGATCGGCGCCGCGGGCGAAGGCGGGCGCGGCGCAATCCGGCAGGGCATGCTCGAAAGCTCGAACGTCAACGTGGTCGAGGAACTGGTCGACATGATCGAATGCCAGCGCGCCTACGAGATCAACTCGAAGATGATCAGCGCGGTCGACGAGATGCTCAAGAACGCGAACCAGACACTGTGAGGAAGAACAACCCGTTGCCGCAGGCCAGCGCCCTGATGCTCCCCTCCCGCAAGCGGAAGGGGAATTTGTGGACAGCGGCGCTGTGCGCGCTGATTGCTTCGGCCCCTGCCCTCGCTGGCCCCAAGCCCAAGCACGGGTTTGAGGCCGCGCTGCCGCTGCCCCCGCTCGCGCCCAGAGTGGCCGACGGATCGATCTTCAACGCCGGGACCGGCTATGCTGCGCTCTACGATGGGCACCGTGCGCGCGCGGTGGGTGATCCGGTGACGATCATGCTGACCGAGAATATCACAACCAGCAAGTCGGCCGGTTCGAAAACCGCGCGCAGCGGCGGCTTCGGGATCACCCCGCCGACCACCGGACCGCTCAGCTTTATCAAGCCGAGCAGCCTTAACATGGGCGGCAGCACGTCGTTCAAGGGTGATGGCAGCGCCGCTCAGTCAAGTACGCTGGGGGGTGAGTTGTCGGTCACGATTATCGCAGTGCGTTCCAATGGTACCGCGCTGATCCGCGGAGAAAAGCGCTTGTTGCTGAGCCAGGGCGAGGAATGGGTCCAGTTTTCCGGGATCGTGCGCTTGGCCGATATCGACGCTGACAACCGCGTGGCTTCGACCCGGGTGGCCGATGCGCACATCGAATACGCCGGCAACGGTCCGGTCAGTCGCGCCAGCCGCGAAGGTTGGCTGTCGAAGTTTTTCAATATGATCAGTCCGTTTTGAGGGAGCTGGCGATGATGCGTTTCCTGATCAGCCTGCTGTGCACGCTGGCGTTGCTCGTCCCGCTCCCGGCACAGGCCGAACGGCTGCGCGATCTGGGCAAGTTCCAGGGCGTGCGGACCAACCAGCTGACCGGCTACGGTGTGGTCGTCGGGCTTTCGGGCACCGGCGATGACAGTCTGGAATACGTCACCCAGGCGATGCGCGGGGTTTCGGGCCGGGTTGGGGTGCAATTGCCGCCGGGGGTCAACCCCGCGCTCAAGAACGCGGCGGCGGTGATCATTACCGCCGACCTGCCTGCCTTTGCCAAACCCGGCCAGCGGATCGACGTCACGGTCTCGGCCATGGGCAAGGCCAAGAGCCTGCGCGGCGGAGCCTTGATCCTGACCCCGCTGTTCGGCGCCGACGGACAGATCTATGCGATGGCGCAAGGCAACCTGGCGGTCGGCGGGCTGGGCATTTCGGGCGCGGACGGATCGAAGCTGACCGTCAATGTCCCCACCGTGGGCCGGATCGCCGATGGCGCCAGCGTCGAACGCAGTGTCGCCACCGGGTTCGATGCAAGCGCGGTGCTGCAGTGGAACCTCTACCAGTCCGATTTCCTGACCGCGACCCGGATTCGCGATACGATCAACCAGCGCTGGCCGGGAACCGCGACGATCGACGACGGGATGACCCTGTCGCTGCAGCTGCCGCCCGCCGCCAACGACCGCGCGAGCATGATGGCCAAGATCGAGATGATCGAAGTGTCGCCCGCCGAAAGCCCGGCCAAGGTGGTGATCAACAGCCGCACCGGTACCGTCGTGATCAACTCCGCGGTCAAGCTGTACCCGGCGGCGATCAGCCACGGCAAACTGACGGTGCGGATCGATGAAAGCCCGCAGGTGATCCAGCCCGCTCCGTTCAGCCGCGGCCAGACCGCGGTGCAGGAGGACAGCAAGCTGAGCGCCGAGGAAGATGTGCGCCATGTGGTGCTGTTCAAGCCCGGCGCTTCGCTCGCCCGGCTGGTCGATGCCCTTAACCTGCTCGGGGTGACCCCGTCGGACCTGGTCGCGATCCTCGAAGCGCTCAAGCAAGCCGGCGCGCTCAAGGCCGAGATCGAAGTGATATGAGCGCGCTCTCCGGCCCCTTGCTCGCAACCGGTTCGCTCACCGCGAGCCACGGCGCCGATCGCGCGCAGCTCGCCGGCGCGGCTCGGCAATTCGAGGCGATCTTCGTGCGGCAAATGCTGGCGGCGGCGCGCAAAACCGACTTTGGCGGCGATGCGCTGGGCGGCCAGGGGCTGGATACCTTCCGCACGATGCAGGACGAGCACTTTGCCGATCTGGCGGCGGATACCGGCGCGTTCGGGCTCGCCAAGCTGATCGAGCGGCAGCTTGCGGCGCAAATTGGCGTTATCGGCGGCGCGCAGGCCGCTCCCCAAGGGCGCACCTAAATGTCTTCCGATCTCCTCAACATTGCCGCCAGCGGCGTCCGCGCGGCGCGCGCCGCGCTCGACGTCTCGTCGCAGAACATCGCCAATGCCGCGACAGAGGGTTATGTCCGCCGCACGATCCGCTTGTCCGAAATGGCCGGGGCGGGCAGTTATGGACGGATTAGCGATCTGTCGCTGTCGGGGGTCCGGGTCGATGGATTGACCCGCAATGCCGACAGTTTCCGCCAGGCCGAGGCGCGCCGCACCGGCAGCGACGCCCGCCGCGCCGGGGTGGAATTGCAAGCTTACCAAAATGTCGAGGCGGCGCTCGAACAGGCGCGGCTGTACCCGGCGCTGACCGCGTTCGAAGCCTCGTTGCAGCGGCTGACCACCGATCCGGTCAATCCGTCGCTGCGCAGCGCGGTGCTCGAAGACGCGCGCACCCTCGCCCGCACCTTCAACATCGCGGCGCAAGGCCTCGATACGATCGCCGCCGGGCTGCAGTTTGATGCAACCGCCGGCACCGCGCAAGTCAATCTGCTGGCGGCGCAGCTGGCGCGGGTCAACGTCCAGTTGGTCCGCACGGTTCCGGGCACCAGCGATCAGGTGGCATTGCTCGATCAGCGCGACACCCTGCTCAAGGGGCTGTCGGACTATGTCGATGTTTCGGCCAGCATTGCCGCCGATCAGTCGGTCGCGGTTCGCATCGGCGGAGCCGCCGGGCCGCAGCTGGTCAGCGGCAGCACCGCCACCAGCCTGAGCATGGCCACCGCCGCCGATGGCACATTGTCCTTTGCACTGGGCGCCAGCCCGGTCACGCTCGCCGCCGGATCGCTGGCTGCGGCCGCGCAGGGGCTGGTCATGGTCCGCGATAGCCATAACCAGCTCGATAGCGTCGCCGCCGCGCTGATCGCGGCGGCCAACACCGCGCAAGGCGGCGGCGTGGCGCTCGATGGCAGCCCCGGGGCACCGCTGTTTTCCGGCACAACTGCCGCCACCATCGGGCTCGCGCTGGCGTCGGGGGCTGGCCTTGCCACCGCTCCTGCCGGAGCGTCCGCCGGGAGCCGAGACCCCGCCAACCTGACCGCATTGCGCGGCGCGCTGGCCAGTGCCGATATCACCGGGCAGACCAATGGCCTGTTGTTCGACGTGTCGAGCGCGACCCGCGGGCGCAAGCTGACCAGCGAGGCGCTCGATGCGATCGCCGGCGCGGCCCGGCTGTCGCTCGATCGCCAGGCCGGCGTCGATCTCGATGAAGAGGCGATCAACCTGGTGCGTTACCAGCAGGCCTTCCAGGCCTGCGGCAAGGCGATCCAGGTCGCCGCCGATCTGTTCGATACGTTGCTGGCAATCCGTTAGCAGCGCCGGAGACCAGCCATGACCACCGTCAGCACCAGCGCCTTTTACGATCGCAGCAACCTCGATATGGCGGCGCTGCGCGCGCGTGCCAACAATTTGCAAGCCGCAATCAGCAGCGGGCAGCGGCTGGGCGCGGGGTCGGACGATCCGGTGGCCGCCGCCCGGATCCGCACCTTGACCCGGCTCGACAGCTTTGCCGAGGTTGACACCGCCGTGGCGGGGCGCGCCAGCGCCGATCTGATGCTGGCCGACCAGACGCTGTCGCATTTCACCGGATCGCTGATCCGCGTCAAGGAACTGGCGGTGCAGGCCGCCAACGGCATTCTGACCGCGGGCCAGCGCGCGGGCATCGCAACCGAACTGGGCCAGATCGGTAGCGAATTGGTGCGGCTCGCCAATACGCGCGATTCGGCCGGGCACGCGCTGTTCGGCGGCAATACGGCGGGCGCAGCCTACACGCTTGATGCCAGCGGCAATTCGGTTTACGCCGGCACCGCCAGCGCGAGCGACCTGCCGCTGGGCGATGGCCAGACCGTCACCCGCGGGCTGACCGGCCCCGAATTCCTCAATTTCACGGGCCCCAGCGGCGCGACCAACCTGTTCGCGCTGGTCAAGTCGCTGAGCGATGCGCTGGCTGGCGCGGTGCCCGATCCGGCGCAGGCCGCGCGCGATGCGCTGGGCACGCTCGACACCGCGCTTGAGACGATCACCAACCAGCAAACCGTGATCGGGGCACGGCTCAACTGGATCGACCTCAATATCGAACGGCAGGTGCAGATGAGCCAGCAGCGCAGCGAGGAAGAGGCTGCGGTGGGCGGCACCGACCTGTCGCTTACAGTGTCGCAATTGCAGCAAACCATGACCGTGCTCGAGGCCAGCCAGGCCAGCTTTGCGCGGCTCGCAGGGCTTTCGCTGTTTACCCTGCTGCGCTGAGGCGCGCAGGTTCAAGATTACGTCGTTTCGGGGGGTTTTAAGTAATGTACGCGATTGCAGGTATGGTTATCCTGATCGTGATGGTGTTCGGGGGTTTTGCCCTTACCGGCGGCGCGCTCGGCCCAGTCCTGGAGGCGATCCCGCACGAAATGCTGATCATCGTCGGCGCGGCGCTGGGCGCGCTGGTCACCGGTAATAACATGCACGGGATCAAGGGATTTTTCGGTGGCTTCGGCAAATTGATGAAGGGTCCCCGACACACCAAGCAGGATCATATCGATGTCATTATCCTGACCACGAAACTGATGAAGCTGCTGCGCGCCGAAGGCCCGGTAGCGCTCGAGACGCATGTCACCGAACCGGCTGAATCGCCGATTTTCGCCGAATATCCGCGGCTTCTGGCCAACAAGCCGCTGATCGCGCTGATCGCCGATACGCTCACGCTGATCGTCGTCTCGTCGGGCACGCTCGAAGTTCACGCGGTCGAAGAGGTGATGGACAATGCGCTGAAGCAGCATTTCCACGAATGCCACGAACCGCAGCACGCGATGGCCAACCTGGCCGATGCGCTACCCGCCTTGGGCATTGTTGCGGCGGTGCTGGGGGTGGTCAAAACGATGGGCTCGATCGACAAGCCGCCGGCGGTGCTGGGGGCGATGATCGGCTCCGCGCTGGTCGGGACATTCATGGGGGTGCTGCTGGCTTATGGGATCGTCGGGCCGATGGCCAGCCGCCTCAAACAAGTGGTCGAAGCGGACGAACAGATCTTCCACGCGGTCAAACAGGTCATCATCGCCAGCCTGTACGGCTGGCCGCAGCCGCTGGTGGTGGAAAGCGCGCGGTCCGGGCTGGGCCACGATTTCCGCCCCGGCTTGTCCGAACTGCTCGACGCGATGCGCGGACGCTAGCGGGTGGCCGGGGGGGGCAATGCGCGCGGCAAGAACGAGCCGCTGCGCCCGATCATCGTCAAAAAGATCACCGTGGTCGCCGCCGGGCACCATGGCGGCGCTTGGAAAGTGGCCTATGCCGATTTCGTGACCGCGATGATGGCGTTCTTCCTGCTGCTGTGGCTGCTGGGGGCCACCACCGAGAAGCAGCGCAAGGGCGTCGCCGATTATTTCACGCCGACGCTGGTCAAGATGCGCGAACAGAGCGCCGGTTCGAACGGGTTGCTGGGCGGTTCATCGATCACCGAGGTGGACAATTACCCCAACCGCGCCGGGCAGACCGGCACCAAGGCGCTGACGATCCCGCGCGATGCCACCGGCGGGCCCAAGGAAGGCGCCGAACGGATCAAGCAGGTCAGCAAGCTGCAGGAGCGGTTGCGGGCCAAGCTGACCGCCAATGCCAAATTGTCGCGGCTCGCCAAACAGGTGCGGATGATCGACACCACCGAGGGGATCCGGATCGATCTGGTCGACGATGCCGACTTCTCGATGTTCCAGCTTGGCACCACGATGCTGACCCCCGATGCCGCCGCGCTGCTGCACGCGATCGGCAATCTGTTCAGCTCGGAGCTGGGCGGGGTGTCGATCCGCGGCCATACCGATGCGTTGCCGTGGAACGGCGGGGCCGGCGCCAACAACTGGTCGCTATCGGCCGGGCGCGCCGAAGCCACCCGCCAGGCCTTGATTGGCGACGGGATCGGCGAAGCGCGGTTTCGCAAGATCGAAGGCGTCGCCGACCGCGAGCCGCTGGTCCGCAATAACCCCTCCGACCCGCGCAACCGGCGGATCTCGATTTTACTGATGCGGTGATCGCTCCCGCCGGAGCATCGCCAGATCACGCGCCAGCCACGACGTCCGAAATCCCTTACCGGCAAGCATGCGGCGGAAATCGGCGCGGTTATCGAAGTGCTGCAGCTGCCGGTGGTAATAATTGACGTATTCGAGCCCTGCCAAAACCGCCAGCACGGTCGCGGCGATGCGGTCGGGCGTACCGCGCGTCAACCCCGGCACCAGCCAACCCAGCGCCGCCGCTGTGCCGCCCAGCGCGGTCAGGATCAGGCTGGGCCATTGCAGCCGGTCAATCCACCCAAGGACCTTGGTTTGATCGATTTGCACGCGGCGCATCTGCCGAACCTTGGCGCGCCAATAGACCGCACCGATCCCGAGCAACAGCACAGTCGCCAGCAGCGGCACCAGCGATACCCAACCGATTTGGCCCTTGGTGAAGAAACCTGCCATAGCGGGCACCCCGACCATGTTGGCAGCTTCCATTTTCCAATATGGCTCGAGCCGCGCGACGATGCGCGCGAGCGACTTGGGTGCGGATGCAGCCTTGGACATGCGGCTCAATCTACCCAATCGAGCGCGCGGATGACCGCCTTGTTCCACTTGGCATACATCGCCGCGCGCAGATCGTCTTGCATCATTGGGAGCCAGCGCTTGTCGACCCCCCAGTTGGCGGTAATCTCGGCGGTGGATTGCCAGTAGCCCACCGCCAACCCAGCAGCATAGGCGGAGCCCAGCGCGGTTGTTTCAATCACTTTGGGGCGGACCACCGGCACGCCCAGAATGTCAGCCTGGAACTGCATCAGCAGCTCGTTGACCACCATCCCGCCGTCGGTCCGCAGCTCGACGATCTCCACGCCTGAATCGCGGGTCATCGCATCGACCACCTCGCGCACCTGGAAGGCCACGGCTTCAAGCGCGGCGCGGGCGATGTGCGCCTTGGTGACGAACCGGGTCAGCCCGGCAATGATCCCGCGCGCGCGGTCGTCCCAGTGCGGCGCGTAAAGCCCCGAGAACGCCGGGACGCAGTATACGTCCCCGTTGTCGGGCACGCTGGCAGCCAGCGCCTCGATCTCCGAGGCGTGCGCGATCAGCCCCAGATTGTCGCGCAGCCACTGCACCAGCGCGCCGGCAATCGGGATCGACCCTTCGAGCGCATAGACCGCCGGGGCATCGCCCAGCTTGTAAGCCAGCGTGGTGAGCAGGCCGGAAGTCGATGGGAACGGCCGCTCGCCGGTGTTCATCAGCATGAAGCAGCCGGTGCCATAGGTGTTCTTGGCCTCGCCGGGGGCCAGGCAGGCCTGCCCGAACAGCGCCGCCTGCTGATCCCCGAGCAGCCCGGCCAGTGGCACCCCGGCGAGGACCCCGGTGCAAGTGCCGTACACTTCGCTCGACGAGCGGATCTCGGGCAGGCAGGCGCGCGGCACCCGCATCAGCGCGAGAATGTCCGCGTCCCAATCGAGCGTCGCCAGGTCCATCAACTGCGTGCGTGAGGCGTTGGTGACATCGGTCACATGCCGCCCGGTCAGCTGCCAGGCGAGCCAGGTGTCGATCGTGCCGAACAGCAGCTCGCCCGCCTCGGCGCGCGCGCGCGCGCCGGGCACCGTATCGAGCAGCCAGGCGAGCTTGAGGCCGGAGAAATAGGTCGCCAGCGGCAGTCCAGTTTTAGCGCGCAAGCGGTCTTGGCCCCCATCGCGCTCAAGCTGCGCCACCAGCTCTGCGGTGCGCGTGTCCATCCACACCAGCGCGTTGTGCACCGGCTGGCCGCTGGCCTTGTCCCACAGCACAGTGGTTTCGCGCTGGTTGGTGATGCCGACCGCGGCCAGATCGGCGGGGGTAAGCCCGGCCTTGGCCAAGGCTCCCGCCACCACCTGCCGGGTGTTGGCCCAGATCTCGTTCGCGTCATGTTCGACCCAGCCGGGCTGCGGCATGATCTGCGCATGCTCGACCTGATCGGCCGCGATCGTGCCGCCGCGCTGGTCGTACACGATAAACCGCGTGCTGGTTGTGCCTTGATCAATCGCGCCGATGTAACGGGTCATGGTCGCTCCTCCTGCCGGGCATCGGGCTATGCCAAGCGCCGCGCCGCTGCAAGGTTGAAGCGCGCCGCAATTGCTGCAAGGCTGCGCGCATGCAGCTTGCCTTCCTGCTCTTCCCCGGGATCACCCAGCTCGATCTGACCGGTCCGGTCCAATTCCTGTCGCGCTTGCCCGACGCGCGGATCGAACTGGTGTGGGACAGCCTCGATCCGGTGCCGACCGATGCCGGGTTTTCGATCATGCCCACCGCCACTTTTGCGCAGGTGCCCCGCGCCGATGTGCTGTGCGTGCCGGGCGGGATCGGCGTGGCCGGGGTGATCAATCACGCCCCGGCGCTCGATTGGGTGCGGCAGGTCGGTGCCGAGGCCGAATGGGTGACCAGCGTGTGCACTGGCGCGCTGGTGCTGGGCGCGGCCGGGCTGCTGCAAGGCTACCGCGCGACCACGCATTGGGCCTGGCACGATCTGCTCAGTCTGTTCGGGGCCGAACCGGTGCAGGCGCGCACGGTGTTTGATCGCAACCGCGTGACCGGCGGCGGGGTGACCGCAGGGATCGACTTTGCGCTGGCCCTGATCGGCCGGATCGCGGGCGACGATCACGCCCGCGCGGTGCAACTGGCGCTCGAATACGATCCCGCGCCGCCGTTCGATGCCGGCAGTCCGGCCAAGGCTGGTCCGGCGCTGGTCGAGGTCTATGCCGCGCGCGCGAACCGGTTGGCCCCGGACCGCCGGACCGACCTGATCGCGGCTGCCGCGCGGCTGGGCTTTTCCGCACCGCTGCCAGCCTCGATTTGAACCCGCGCGAGCCTCTTTCCAGCCGGGCCGAGTTCTGACATTCTGCGGCAGATGGTTTCCGGCCTGATTTTGCGCGCGCGCGCCGCGCTGCTGACCCTTGCTGGGCTGGGGCTGATCGCGCCACCGCTCGGCGCGGCGCCCCCGGTCACAACTCCTCCCCCGCCGCCGCCAGCGCCTGTAGCAGAGGTTGCCGCACCCACGCGCATTTACCTCTCCGCCGATGGCGCAACGGTCTATATTATTGGCGCGATCACGGATGGCAGCTTCCTGCGGTTCGACGCGCTGCTGCTGGGTGCGCCCAAGGTCAAGACGGTGTTTCTGGCCTCTCCCGGCGGACTGACACTCGAGGCCCGGCTGATCTCAGCGCTGGTGCGCAAGCGGGGGCTCAACACCTATGTCGAGCACTACTGCGCCTCGGCCTGCACTCAGGTGTTCGTTGCCGGGCGCGAGCGGACCATTGGCCCAGAAGGCGAACTGGGCTTTCACCAGGCGGTAGGGATCGACGCAACGGGCGAAACTTCGGCCCTTGCGGCGGCCTCCACCCGCCAGCTGTCCCCCGCCACGGTGTTCGGCATCAACGGCAACGACACACTGCAGCTGGCTTACGAACAGGCCGGGATCGATCAGCCATTTATCGCCAAGGCACTGGCGCGCGGGCACGATGCCATGTGGGTGCCGGAGCCCGCTGAGCTGCACCAGTCACACGTGATCACCCGTCAGGCCGACCAGCCCGGGCTGGCCGTGCCCGCAGGCAGCCTGAGCCATGCCCAGGTGCGGACAATGCTGGCCCCGCGCCCGCTATGGCGCGCCGCCGCAACCGCCTTGCCGGCGGCCTATACCGAAGGCCTCGGCGAAGCCTGGCGGCGCGCCAACACCGGCAGCGAGATCGAACCCGCAATCAGCGCGGGACGGGCCGCGATCGTGCTTGCCGCCTGGCCGCTGCTGGCCACAGCGAGCGATCCGGTGCTTGACCGGATGCTGTCGCTCTACGCCGATGCGGCCCGCAGCCAGCGCGGGCACGGCTATCCGCAATGCAAGGAAGCGCTCGACGACAACCCCGGCCCGGTCGACGCGCTCGACCGCGAGTTCGAAAGCAGCGAAGACCAGCTACTGATCGAGTTGTTTAGCGCGCAAGTCCGGGTCGCAGCGCTCAGCACCAAACAGGCCCGCAAGACCTTCGACCGCGATGTCGTGCCGGCGATGGCGCAAGGCTATCTGGCCATCGACGCGAAATCCACGTCGGCCAGCTGCCGACTGGGATTCAAGATATTCGAAGCGATCGATCAGTTGCCCGGAAAAAAGCGGATTAGGGCTTACCGTGCCTTGTTGTCCTTGCCCGAGCTGCCCGCCGGTTAGCCGTGGCCTTGCTGGCGGCGGCGGGGCGCGCTGCAGCCGCAGCAAAAGCTTTGGCCTGACGCGCGCGCGCGAGCAGCGTTTCGAGGTAGGCCTCGGCGATTCCCAACATCGCCGTCTCGCTTTTGGCCCAGCCCTGTTCAAACAGGAAGGCCCTGAATTCATCGGCTTTTGCGCCTTCGATGGTCTCGGTGCCGGCCAGTTCGGCGCGGTGCCCGGTGTAATAGGCGTCGATCGGAGCAGTAGTGTGACCCTTGGCGTCGAGTGTCTGGGTCACCCCTGCGCGCATCAGTTCGTTGATAGCGTAACCGCTCGCCGCGTCCGAATGTTCGGGTGACCAGCCATACGGCGCCGCGCACTTGACGCGCGCCTCCTCGACCAGCCGGTCGATGACCTCGAGATTGCGCGAACTGCCATGAAACTTGACGCCTGACGCCGCTTCGCGCGCGAACAGCAGCAGTGCCATTTCGCGATCTTCGAGCGACATCAGGTCGTACACGCAGCCCACGGCGTTGCTCGGTACGATGGCGGGGGGGGCAGCGAACGGCGCGGCTACGGCGGCGGGCACCGCCGGCTCGGCCAAAGCCGCGCCGGCCAACCCGAGCGACAGTCCGAGCGACAGTCCGAGCATCCCGATCGAAATGCCGAAACGGCGCGATTTTTGCAACATTGCCGGTGCCCTTCCGCGCCGCTTGCTAACGCGCATGATGCCGTGCAGCGGCCGGGCTGTCGAGTGCCCGCGCGCACAAGAATGGCCCGGCGGTCAGGGGAACCACCGGGCCATGCCTGGAACGCCCAGGCTACTTGGTCGTGATGCTTAGCGCAGCAGCGACAGCACGTTCTGCTGGCTCTGGTTGGCCTGCGCGATCATGGCGGTCGACGCCTGGCTGAGGATCTGCGCCTTGGCCATCGCAGTCGTTTCTGCCGAATAGTCGGCGTCTTCGATCCGGCTGCGCGCATCGGCGAGGTTGGTGGCGTTGCTGGTCAGGTTGTTGACCACCGATTCGAGCCGGTTCTGGCCTGCACCCAAACTAGCACGCGCGCTGTTGATCGAGTCCAGTTCACCATCAACCGTGCCGAGCAGCGTGTTGGCCGCCGTCGCGGTCGAAACGTCATACGACCCCGCAGCACCGCCGCTGGCGGCCAGCGAGGTCAGATTGGCCATGGTCAACGCGACCGTATCGCTGCCGTTGGCACCGCTTTGCACCGTCACAGTGGCGGTCGAGGCATCGAACAGCTGCACACCGTTGAACTTGGTGTTGGTGATCACCTGATCGATCTGCGAGGTCAGCTGATCGACTTCGGCCTGCATGTACGTGCGGTCGGTGGCATCCTGATAGGTGCCCGAAGCGGACTGCACGGCCAGCTCGCGAACGCGCTGGAGCATGTTGGTAACTTCGCCGAGCGAACCTTCAGCAGTTTGCGCCAGGGCAATGCCGTCGTTCGAATTGCGGATCGCCTGGTTCATGCCCTTGACCTGCGAGGTCATGCTGGTGGCGATGGCGAGGCCGGCGGCATCGTCCTTGGCGCTGTTGAGGCGCTTGCCGGTCGACAGGCGCTCCATCGCGGTGCCGAGCATCTTGGCGGCCGAGTTGGAGGCATTGGCAGCGCGGATTGCGCTGATGTTGGTGTTGATGACAGTCATGAAAAACTCCCGTGGATAGTCCCTGTAAGTCAGCCGTGCGGACCATCCGTCGCGGCTGCCACAGCAAAGAGCGGTGGATCCGGGCAAATGTTAAGGGCGATCCAGCACCCCGCAGCCCGAGCCCCGCCCGGCCGGGGTAGGGGTTTCCCCGAGGCCTTAAATTACCGAAGCGTTGGACGTTCTGCGCGCACTAGATCCCTCGAAGCATGGTTAATCAGGGGGCCGACAATGACTGCATGGGTATCGAGCGACAGCGTGGAGCGGCAGCACGCTCCGCTGGTCCAGCGCGCCGCGGCGATCATCGGATCGAGCGCAGCCGGGCTGGGTCCGGCGCTGCGCTGTGCCGGTGAAACCGCCGCGCCCGGCCCTGGACCCAGCGTCAGCCTGGAGCGCACCAGCCACAATTTGCTCCGCCGCGATGGCCCGCGCGGGGCGTTCAGCCTGTCCTACCGCGATCCGGCCAGCGACGCAGTGCTCGCCGCGCTGCTCGCCGCGCTGGCGTTACCGGGCATGCCGATCGCCGCCGATCCGGAAACGCTGTCGGTGCTGGCGCTGGCCGAGCGGCTGGCGGTCAGCGAGATCCCGGTGCTGATCGGCGGACCGACCGGCACCGGCAAGGAAGTGCTCAGCCGGTTCATCCATGCCCGCAGCCCGCGTGCCGCCGGGCCGTTCGTGGCGGTCAACTGCGCAGCCATGCCCGAAACGATGCTCGAGGCCTTGCTGTTCGGCCACCGCAAAGGCGCCTTCACCGGGGCGAGCGAGGCCAACGAAGGCTTTTTCCGCGCCGCTGATGGCGGGACCTTGCTGCTCGACGAAATCGCCGAGATGCCGCTGGCGCTCCAAGCCAAGCTGCTGCGCGCGCTGCAGGAAGGCGAAGTCGTGCCGATCGGCTCGACTCAACCGATCAAGGTCGATGTGCGGATCATCGCCTGCGCCAACCGCGATCTGCCCACCGAAGTGGCCGAGGGCCGTTTCCGCGCCGACCTGTTCTACCGGCTCAACGTCTTCCCGCTAACGTTGCGCCCGCTGCGCGAGCGGGCGCAAGACATTGCCCCGCTGGCCTTTGCCATGGTCCTGCGCCACACCCCCACCAGCAAATCTCTGCCGTGGCTGTCCGACGCCGCGCTGATGATGCTACGGCTGCACGGCTGGCCGGGCAACGTGCGCGAACTTGAAAACGTCTTGCGCCGCGCGCTGGTGCTGGCCGATGGCGCAAGCGAAATAACCGCTCAGCACATCGTGTTCGACAGCCCGGCCCGGCTGGTTTCCGGACCCGGTGACCTGCCGCCACACCTTGCTCCTGCGCCGCACCGCTTGTCGAACATCGTCCAGTTGTCCGAAGAGCGCGCGATCATGGCCACGCTTGATGCCTGCGGCGGCAACCGGATCGCTGCGGCACGCCAGCTTTGTATCTCCGAGCGCACGCTGCGCTATCGTCTGGCCGCGTTCCGCAATGCCGGCCTGACCGCTGCCGGAGCGCGGCGATGAACGGGATTGGCCCGGTTGGCGGCGGCGGCGGCGGAATCCAGCAGATTCTGGCGATGCGCCAGGAAATCCTCGATCGCTCGAACCTGCTGCAGGATGTCCACAAGGCGAGCCAGGGCGCGCCCGACGTGGGCAGCCCGGCCGTGGCGCCGACCGGGGGCTTTGGCGCTGCGCTGACCGATGCGCTGCACGGTGTCGCCGCCTCGCAGGCGAACGCCGGCGCGCTCTCGGCCGGTTACGAGCGCGGCGAAGTGACCGACATCGCGAAAGTGATGCTGGCCCGGCAGGAAGCTGGGGTGGCCTTCGAAGCCACGCTGCAAGTCCGCAACAAGCTGCTGTCGGCGTACCAGGAAATCATGCGGATGGGAGTTTGATAGATGAGTGACCTGACCCCCACCCCCGCCGGGGCTATCGCCCTGTCACCGGGCAATCCGCTCGAACGGCTGCGCAGCCTGTCGGGCCAGCCGCTGGTCCGCCGCGCGCTGCCGTGGCTGATCGGCGCCGGTGCGCTGGGTGCAGTCGCGCTGACCTGGTCGCTGCTCGCCCCCGCGCCGCAGCGGATCCTGTATTCCGATCTCGATGACGGCGAACGCGCGGGCGTGGTTGCCAGCCTCGACAAAGCCGGGATCGCTTACGCAATCGACAACCAGACCGGCACGCTGACCGTCGGGCAGGACGATCTCTACAAGGCGCGGATGCTGGTTGCCGCCGACGGCGGGCTGGCCAATCCCGACCCGACCACCGCGCTCGATAACCTGCCGCTCGGTGCCAGCCGGACGATGGAGGGTGAACATCTGCGCGCCGCGCGCGAGCGCGAATTGATGCTGACCATTCAGGAGATCGACGGGGTCGAAAGCGTCCGGGTGCACTTGGCCGCAGCCAACAAATCGGTGTTCGTGCGCGATGACGCGCCGCCCACCGCCTCGGTCATGGTGCGCATGGTTAAAGGCCGCCAGCTGGCTGACGGCCAAGTCGCCGCGGTGGTCAACCTGGTGGCCGGGTCGGTGCCGGGGATGTCGGCTGACGCGGTGCGGGTGATCGACCAGCGCGGGCGGCTGCTGTCGCAGGGCGGCAGCCTCGATGCTGACCGGCTCGAACTGCAGGGACGGATGGAAGAAAAATTGCGTGCGCAGCTCGATACACTGCTCACACCGATGCTTGGCCTCGGCAACTTCACCAGCGAGATTCAGGTCGAACTGGATATGGACCAGGTCACCCTGGCCCGCGAAAGCTACGACAAGAACGGCGTGGTCCGCTCTGAAAGCCAGGCCCAGTCGCAGGCCAGCGGCGGCGCGCAGGGTCAGGCGGGCGGGGTCCCCGGACAGCTTTCGAACACCCCGCCGCCGGCCACCATCGCCCGCCCTGGAGCCCCGCAAGGCGGTGCCCCCGCCATCGCCCCGGCTGCTGCTCCCGCAGGTGCGCCGGTCAATGGCGAAAGCTCGGCGACGCGGACTTACGAGCTTGGCCGCGAGGTCTCGGTCGCCAATACCTCGCCGGGCAAGCTCAAGCGCATCTCGGTCGCGGTGGCGATCAGCCAGGCGACAATGAAAAAGGCCAAGCCCGCCGATCTCGAGCAGATCAAGGCGCTGGTCAGCGCCGCGATGGGGGTCGATCCCGCGCGCGGCGACCAGATCCAGGTAATGGTCCGGGCGTTCGAACCGGTCGAGGATGTCAGTCTGGCATTTTACGAAGCACCGTGGTTTGCGATGGTGGTGCGCAGCGTGGTTGCGCTGATTGCGGTGCTGCTGGTGCTGCTGATGGGGGTGCGCCCCTTGATCCGCGCGCTGCGGCGCAGCACAGACGGCCCGAGCGCAGCGGACGAGCCTGGCGTGCTGGCAGCACGCAAGCCGCCACCAGCACTCGATGCTGCACTGCTTGGCCGCCAGGTCGGACTGGCGCAGCGGATCGTCGAGGAAAAGCCTGACGATGCATTGGTGGCGCTGCGCGCGCTGCTTGGCCAGAGCACAGCCGAGCCGCAGCCATGAGCGCCGCGCTTAACGCCGGTAGCGGGCTGGCCGATCCCGAACGCGCCGCGATCATGATCATGCTGCTCGAGGAAGACCAGGCCGCGCAGATCCTGGCCCAGCTTGATCCGGCCGAGTTGCAGTTGCTGGGCGAAAAGATGTGCGCCTTGGGCCACATCGGCCCCGAACAGATTACCGAGGCGATCGCCGGCTTTGTCGGCTCGGCGCAGCAACCGGGGATCAGCGAGCGCGGGCGCAATGCGCAGGTCCGCAGCCTGATGCACAAGGCCGTCGGCGAGGTAAAGGCCGAAAGCCTGATGGAACGGATCCTGCCGCTGGGCGATCAGTCCGGCCCGGCGATCGAACTGGCGCGCTGGCTCAATCCATCGTCGCTGATCCCGCTGATCAAGGACGAACACCCGCAGGCGATCGCCGTGTTGCTGGTCCAGCTCGATCCCGACATTGCCGCCGCGGTGCTGCACGCGCTACCTGCCGCCGCGCAAAGCCAGGTCGTCCACCGGGTCGCCACGCTCGGCCCGGTCAGTACCGACACACTCGCCATGCTCGAACAATTGCTCGAGCGCCGCATCGGCGAGCGCCACGGGCAAAGCGCGCTTGCGCTGGGCGGGGCCAAACAGGCCGCCGACATCATCAACCAGATCGGCAAGCCGACCGAAAAGCGGATCATGCCCGAGCTGGCCAAGCTCGACCGGGCAGTCGCGCGCGAAATCGAGAACGAGATGTTCAAGTTCGAACATCTTCTCGTGCTCGATCCCCAAGCGATGGGCGTGCTGCTGCGCGAGGTCGAAAGCGAGCTGTTGATCGATGCGCTGAAGGGGATCGATCAGGACCAGCGCGATGTGTTCTTCCGGGCCATGTCAAGCCGTGCGGCCGTTGGGGTGCGCGACGAGATCGAGGCGCGCGGGCGGCTCAAACTGGCCGATGTGCTGGCGGCGCAGAAGTCGATCGTCGCGGTCGCCAAACGGTTGGCGGGCGAAGGCGTGCTGCAATTCGGGGCCGGCGGCGGGGATGACGATTATGTCTAGCTTGCCCCTGGCAGCGTTGGCGCTCGGCAGCAGCTTCGCGCCCGATCCGCGCTTTGGCGCAGGGTTCGCGCCGCCCGACGAGCCGACCCAAGGCGACCCACACGCCCGCGCCTGGGAGGAAGGCTACGCTGCGGGCTGCGCCGAGACGGAGCAGGTCGCCGCTGCCACTGCCGCTGAACTGGCCGACGGACGCAGCCGGATCGAACTGGCGCTGGCGCGGCTCGATGCCGATCAGACCGAAGCGCTGCGGCAAAAGCTGTTCGCGGCGATCGAGGTGCTGTGCGAGGCGAGCCTTGCTCCGCTGCGGCTTGACCGCGCGGCGCTGACCGCGCGGGTCGAGCGCGCTGCGGCAATGCTGGCGCGCGCCGACGATGAACGAATATTGCGGCTCCATCCCGCCGATCTCGAACTGGTGGCGGACCATTTGCCCGAAGGTCTGGAAGTGCGGCCCGACCCGGCGCTCGAACGCGGGGCTTTGCGGCTGGAAACCGCCAATGGCGGGGTCGAAGACGGCCCAGCGCACTGGCGCCGCGCAATTGCCGAGGCTTTGGCCCAATGTTAACGCGATGCTGAAGCTGTTCGGCCCGCACTTCGACGAACTGGCTGCGACCCGGATCGATCTGGCCCCGGGGCGCTACGGTCTGCTCACCGCCTGCGATGGCGGACTGCTCGAGGTGTCGGGGCTGTCTGCGCCGGTTGGTGCGCTGTGCCAGGTCGAGCACGGCCCCACGGCGCCGCTGACCGCCGAGGTTATCGGCTTTCGCAGCGGACGCACCTTGCTGATGCTGCTGGGCGATACAGTCATGTTGCGCCCCGGCGCCAAGGTTCGCGCCGAAGGCCGCCCGGGGATGCTCGGGGTGGGCGAGGCGTTTCTGGGCCGCGCGGTCGATGGGCAAGGCCAGCCGATCGACCAGGGTCCACCGCTCCACGCGCAGGCGCAGTGGCCAGCGGGCGGGGTGCGGGCGTCGGCGCTCGACCGCAGCGGCGTGCGCGAAAAGTTCGATTGCGGGGTGCGCGCGCTCAACGCGCTGACCACGCTGGGGATCGGCCAGCGGATCGGGATCGTGGCCGGTTCAGGGGTCGGCAAATCGGTGCTGCTCGACATGATCGCCAGCGGTGCCGAGGCCGAGATCGTGATCGTTGCGCTGATCGGCGAGCGCGCCCGCGAAGTGTCCGATTTTGTCGAACGCCACATGACCGGGACCAAGCGCGCGCGCACCGCAGTGATCGCAGTGCCGGCCGACCATGCGCCCAACTTGCGGCTGCGCGGGGCGCTGCTCGCGACCAGCCTGGCCGAACATTTCCGCAGCCGCGGCCGCCGCGTCCTGCTGATCATGGACAGTCTGACCCGGGTGGCGCACGCCGCGCGCGAGATTGCGCTGCTGCTGGGCGAGCCGGGGGCGGCGCGCGGTTATCCGCCATCGGCGTTGGCCACGATCACCAAACTGGTCGAGCGCGCGGGCAATTCAGCGCAGAGCGGCGGCTCGATTACCGGGCTCTACACCGTGCTCGCCGATGGCGACAACCAGGACGATCCGGTGGTCGATACCGCGCGCTCGATCCTCGACGGGCATGTGGTGTTGAGCCGCGAGCTGGCGCAGCGCGGGCAGTATCCGGCGATCGACATCGCGGCATCGCTCAGCCGGGTGATGGACGATATCGTCAGTCCCGGTCATGCCGCGCTGGCCCGCCAGTTCCGTGCGCTCACCGCCAGTTACGAAGCCAACCGCGATCTGGTCTTGATGGGTGCCTACCGCGCCGGGGCCGATCCGGAGCTTGACCGGGCCATTGCCATGCACGGCGCGCTGACCGATTTTTTACGCCAGGAGGCGCGCAGCACGGTGGGGTTTGGCTCCAGTTTGGCTGCCTTGACCACGCTGCTCAGCGATGCATCCTGAAGTCCGCCGCTTGCGCCGGCTGCAGCGGCTCGAACAGATCCGCGCGATCGCCAAACAGGCCGCCGCGCACGATGTCGCGCAGGCTGAAAGCACTTTGCAGCAACTGCGCGGGCTGGCTGAACGGACCCGCGCGCTGGCGCATGGCTACGATCTGCGCGGCGGCCCAGCCGATGGGTTGGCGCTGTACCAGCTGGGCAGCTTCATCGCCGGCCTGAGCGGGATTTCGGCCACTACCGAGCGCGATGCCTCGCAAGCGCAGGCGCTAGCCAACCGCAAGCAGCACGAACTGGCGCTGGCCGAACGGGCCCGAGCGGCGGTGGAAGATCGCGCCGCGACCAGCGCGCGGACCTTGGCGCAGCAGCTCGCCGAGCCTGTGCTGGACGCGCGCCGCGCGGTTGGCACGGGGCTTGAATAGCAATCGCTGAACCCTGCGCGCGAGGAACCCTGCCGATGATCCAGTCCGTAATCCAGACCCCTGCCACCCAGCCCGGCGCGCCGGGCGATGCGCTCGCTCAATTGGGCGCAGATACGACCGAAGGCACGGATTTTAGTGCTTTACTGGCGCAGACCGCGGGTGCAGCCAAGCTAGCGGAAGGACCATTGGACGGGCCGGTGGCAGCTCAGCCGGATGCTGCTGAACTGATGCAGCTGCCGCTCATGGCGGCAACCACCGGCAACGATTTGCCGGTTGGATTGCCGGTTAGCGCGGCGGCGTTCGGCGTTACGCCGCCCGCGTTCCCGGCCGCAATCCGCAGCCTGCCAGTTGCAGCGCCAACCGAGCGGCCGAACGCGCCCGGGCCAGCGTTGAGCGATCCCAGCAGCAGCCTCGCCCCGCCCCGCCCGGAGGTTGGAGACCGGTCGGCGATCATCGCTCAGCTGCCGGGCACCGCATCAGGCAAGCCAGCGCCGCCCGCGCTTCCAGCCAAGACGGCGAGCGACCGCAGCGCTGCGACAACGCAGGCCGCGAATGCGAAGCCTACGGTCCCGCTCCGCCAGCCGGGCGAAGCGCCCGCGCCGGACGACCGACTGGCCGACCTCACCATGCCCGGGCCGAGCGATGCCGCCGTGCTCGCCGCGCCGTCGCTCGCGCCAGTTTCGGCCACGCTCGTCGCGCCGACCGCGCCGTGGGGCCCCGCCGCGCTCAGCCTGGCGCAACCGGTCCGGCCAGAACCGGCCCCGGCTGTCGCCAGCGCGGCCCAGCCATTGCCGCAGCCGGCCGCCGAAGCTGTGGTGCACGCCGCACCGCAAGCTGCGTTTCTGCGCGATCTGGCACCGCCCGCAATCGCTCCGCAGCCAAGTCTGGCGGCCGCCGCAGTCCAGCCGCAAGCCCAGCCGCAAGCCCAGCCTCAAGCCCACGGGCCCACGCCGGTTCAGCTGGAGGTGGCGTGGCCGATCCAAGCCGCGCGACCTGCGAAGTCGGCCGAGCCGGGACCGGATTTCGCGCGCCGCCCGGTGCTGCTCGATCTGCCGATGAGCGAGCCCGCCGCAGCTCTGCCGCTCGTATCCGCATCCGCAGCCCAGCTCGGCGCAGCGCCGGCCGCTCCGGCACCGGTCGCCAGTCTCCGTCCGCACGATTTTACCGCGCTGGTCGACCGGCTGGTGGCAGCGCGTGAAGCGGCGCAACCGCAGCGTGCCCTGCTGACTGTGGCGCATGCCGAATTCGGCCCGGTCGAGCTGCGGTTCCGCCATGAAGAGCGCGGGCTGGCGGTGTCGCTGGCCAGCGCCGATCCCGATTTCGCGCGGGTTGCCGCGGCTGCCGCTCCGCCCAACCTGCCGTTCAGCACCGCGCAGTTCGGATCGGCCGACAGCAGCCAGCCGGGTGCCCGCGGCGACGCCGGGTCGGCGCTGGGCGGTTCGGCCACAAACCAGTCACGCGGCCAGCAGTCCGAGCGCCGGGGCGAGGCCGCCCCGCAATCCAATCACCCCCCACACAGCGCGGCCACTGGCACCGCCGCGCGGCGCAGCGGCATCTTTGCCTGAACCGGAAAACTCCAAAGGGAACATGACGATGAGCGAAACCGAACAGCCGCAAAAAAAGCGCACCAAAAAAGGCTTGATTGTAAAGAGCGTGATCGCGTTGCTGCTGGTCGCAGGCGGCGGCGGGGGAACCTACGCGTTCGTCTATGGCGGCATCGGCGAACACGAAGAAAGCGGAAAGGCCAAGGCCAAGGACAAGGCCAAGGACGAGCCCAAACTGGTCAAGAAGGGCGAGGAAGATCCTTATGCGCCCAAGGCCGAGGGCGGCGAAGGCGGCGAAGGCGAAGGCGCTGAAATCGACGGCGAAGGCGGCAGCGCTTATCGCACCAGCTATTACAAATTTTCCGATGAATTCACCTCTAACCTCAAGCATTCCAGCGCATTGATGCAGATCAGCTTGGCTTGCTCGACCCGCCGCGACGGGCGGGTGCTTATGTGGTTGAAGAAGCACGAACTGGCGATCCGCAGCGAGATCCTGGTGGTCTTGGCCGATACCCCCGAAGAAGACGCCTATACCCCCACAGGCAAGGAGCTCCTGCAGCAGCGACTGGCGGGCGCGATCAATAAGGTGCTGATCCAAACCGAAGGATTTGGCGGGGTCGACCGGGTCTATTTCAAGAGCTTCTTGGTTCAGTGAACACCCAGCATACCTTTGTGGCTGAGCGCCCCGCCGCCCAGCACTGCGCGCAGTTGCTGCGGCGCAGCCCCGAGCCCGCCGATCAGATCGGCGCACTGGCGCGGCTGGGCGAGCGGCTGGCCGCACCGCTGGCCAAGGCGCTGGCGCAATTGCTGGGCGGCGAGGCGCCGGCGGTGACCGCGCTGCCCGCGTGCGAACTTGGCGAAACCGAGCTGGTCCAGCAGGTCGGGCCGCTCGCCGCCAACAGCCTGTTCGCCCCTGGCGTCCCGGGCGTTACCATGCTCGCCTCGATTGAGGGCGCGGCGGTGCTGCGACTGGTCGATCGGGCCTATGGCGGCAAGGGCGAAACCAGCGGGCCGCTACCCGAGGCCTTTCCGCTCTCGGCCGATCTGTTGGTGCAGCGGCTTGAAACGATCCTGGCCGATTGCCTGGCTGCAGCACTGGGCCAGGGCGAAGTGCGCACCCTGCGCCGCGCGCCGCGGCTGTCTGATCTCGCCCCGTTCCCGGCCGGAGCGCGGCTGGCGGTGCTGCCGATTGAAATAATGGACGGGGCCAAGGCGCCGTGGACGCTGACTTTCGCGATGCCGCTGGCGATCCTGCCCAAGTTGCTCGGCAGCGGCGGGATTGGCGGGGCCGGCGCAATGCCGGTTGCGCCGCGCAGTGCCCGCGCCGCCGACCCGGCCGCCGCGCCCTATGCCGCGTTGCCGCTGGGGCTGATCGCCACTGTGATCGACATGCCGATATCGCTCGCCGCCATCGCCGCGATGGGACCGGGCTCAGTGCTGCCGGTAGCGGTGGCGCGCGCGGTGCCGCTGGCAATCGGCGGCACCATTATCGCGCGCGGCACGATCGGCGCGCAGGACGACCGTATTGCAGTCCGGCTGACGCAGCTGGCCAGCTGACCAAATTTTAGGGGGATTACCATGACCTTTCACGCCCGCAGTTTCGAACTGCTCAAGGACATCGACGTCCGCTTGTCGGTCGAACTGGGCCGCTCCCAGATGGCGCTGAAGGACGTGCTCGCGCTGGGCGAAGACAGCGTGGTCATGCTCGACCGGCTGACCGACGAACTGCTCGACGTCTACGTCAACGGCACCTTGATCGCGCGCGGCGAGATCATCGCGCAGGGCAACCGCTTCGGGCTCAAGATCATCGAGATGATCGGCGCCGAACCGGCCAGCGGGGGGGCTGCGGCATGATCTGGTATGTGCTTAAGCTGCTGATCCTGCTGCCGCTGATCGGCGGCCTCGCCTGGGCTAGCCTCAAGCTGGCGCAGCGCATGCAGGCGAAATTCGGCGTAACCCAGAGCGCGACCAAATCGGTGCGGATTATCGAGACGACGATGCTCTCGCCCACGCTCAAGCTGGCGGTGATCGAATTTCACGGCCGCGAGATCCTCGTCTCGGCCTCGCGGCAGGGGTTAACCCGGCTGGCCGAAGCGCCGGCGCGCGAGGCGGGCGAATGAAGCGCCTGCTTACCGCTGCGGCCGCGCTGCACACCTTGGCATTCTCAACCGCTGCACAGGCGCAAAGCGCGATCGGCAGCGCAATGCCGGGCGCGCTTGACCGCGCGCTGGCGCAGGCCTCGCCCGGGCAAGGGCCAGGGCTGTCGCTGTCGCTGCAATTGCTGCTGGTCATGGGGCTGCTCACCCTGCTCCCCGGATTGCTGTTGATGATGACCAGCTTCACCCGCATCCTGGTGGTGCTGTCGATCCTGCGGCAGGCGCTGGGGCTCCAGCAAAGCCCGCCGAACCAGGTGCTGATCGGGCTGTCGCTGTTCCTCTCGCTGTTCATCATGGCCCCGACGCTCGACCGGCTCAATGCCGAGGCAATCGCACCCTATTCGGCCGGCGCGATCACCGCCGAGCAGGCGTTCAGCGCGGGCGGTGCGACCTTTCACAGCTTCATGATCCGCCAGACCCGGCAAAAGGATCTCGAGATGTTCGCGCAAATGGCCAAGGCGCCCAAATTTGCCAAGGCCGAAGACGTCCCGTTCTCGATCCTGCTGCCCGCTTTCGTCACCAGCGAACTGAAGACGGCGTTCCAGATCGGGTTCATGCTCTATCTGCCGTTCCTGGTGATCGATCTGGTGGTGTCCTCGGTGCTGATGAGCCTGGGGATGATGATGATGAGCCCGACGATTGTCTCGTTGCCGTTCAAGCTGCTGCTATTCGTGCTGGTCGATGGCTGGGCGATGCTGATGGGCAGTCTCGCGGCGAGTTTCGGCTGATGGGGTCGAGGCTAGCGCGTGGTCTTCGACCGGCTCAGGCTGAGCGGGCCTATCGCGAGGTTCATTTCCAACACCCGCTCATGCTGAGCCTGTCGAAGCATTCGCGCAGCACCCGGAAACCTGAAAATGGATGATCCCGCCGCGCTGCTGTCGCTGGCTGACCGCATGCTGTGGGTGACCGCGCTGGTCGCCGCCCCGGTGCTGCTCGCCAGCCTGGCGGTCGGGTTGGTGGTCGGGATCGTGCAGGCCGCGACTTCGGTCAACGAGCAGACTTTGACCTTCGTGCCCAAACTGATGGTGATCGCGCTGGTGCTGGTGCTGTTCGGAGCCTCGATGATGACCTTGGTCAGCGATTTCATGACCGATATTTTCGCGCGAATCGCCGGAATCTCGGTGTGAATACCTTCACCTTCGGGTTCGGCGCGGTCGAGGGCGAGCTGTGGCGGCTGCTGTTCATCATGATCCGCATCGGCGCCGCGCTGCTGGCCGCACCGTTCTTCAGTGCGGCGGCGGTGCCGGTGCAGCTGCGGATCGCGATCAGTGGCGCGGTTGCCGTGCTGGTCAGCACCTGGGTGCCGGTCAGCGTGCCCCCCGCGATGCTCAGCCTGCCGGGCTTGCTGACCGTGTTCAGCGAAGCGCTGATCGGGCTGGCATTGGGGTTTGTCCTGCAATTGTCGTTCGCCGCCCCGGTGATCGCTGCGGAGCAGATCGGCGGCGCCATGGGGATGAGCATCGCCACCGCGGTCGACCCGATCAGCGGCACCCATTCGCCCGCGCTCGGGCAATATTTCACCGTGTTGCTGACAATCATCTTTCTGGGGCTGGGGGCGCACCTGACCTGGCTCGGGCTGGTGGTCGAAAGCTACCGCATCATGCCGCCGGGCGGTGCCTGGCTGAGCGTTGCGGCGTTGCACCAAATTGCCGGGCTGGGCAGCCAGATGCTCATCGCCGCGCTGGCCATCGCCTTGCCGGTGACGCTGCTGTTGCTGCTGGTGCAACTGGCTGCGGGGGTGCTGAGCCGCTCGGCCCCCGCGCTCAACCTGTTCTCGCTGGGGCTGCCGGCCAGCGTGCTCGCGGGGATCGCCGCCTTGGTCGTCGCCGCCCCGCTGCTGGCTGACCAGTTCGCTGCGCTGAGCGAAGACGCACTGCTGCAAGCCGCGAGCCTGCTCGCGCGATGAGCGGCGAGAAGACCCTTCCCCCGACCGAAAAGCGCAAACGCGACGCTGCGCTTAAAGGCGATGTGCTGCGCTCGCGCGATCTGGCAACGGCGGTCGCCATGCTGGTGGGCGCGGCCTGGCTCAAATTTGCCGGACCGTGGCTGCTGGGCACGCTGGTGCAAGGCACCCGGCACGGGCTGACCTGGGACCGCGGCGCGATCGAGCAATTCGATCCGGGCACTGCGCTGCTGACCTTGACGCTGGGCGTTTTGCCGCCGTTGATCGTGCTCGCCGCATCGGTGATGGGCGCGGTCACGCTGGTGCAACTGGCTCCAAGCCACGGCCGTTGGGTCGGGGCCAATTCCTTGCCCAAAGCCGCGCGCATGAACCCGCTCGCGGGGCTGACACGGATGTTCGGTCCGGCTGGCTGGATCGAGGCGGGCAAAAGCCTGGCCAAGGTGCTGGTGTTGGGTATCCTTGCCTGGCTGTGGGCGCGCAGCCACGTCTCCGGCCTGTTTGCACTGGGCCGCAGCGCCGAACTGAGCAGCGCGCTGGCCCAGGCCTGGGACGCCGTGACCGGGCTGCTGCTGCTGCTATCGGCCGGACTCTTGGTGATTGCCATGGCCGACTGGCCGATCCAGTGGCTGCGCCGCACCGCACGGCTGCGGATGAGCGAGCAGGAAATGCGCGACGAGCACAAGGAAAGCGACGGTTCTCCCGAACGCAAGGCGGCGCAGCGCCAGCGCGCCCGCCAATATGCCACCGGCGCGGTGGCCAAGGCGATGCAGCAGGCGCAGTTCGTGCTGACCAACCCGACGCACTTCGCGGTCGCCATGGCCTACGATCCGCTCAAAGCCGGCGCCCCGGTGGTGCTGGCCAAGGGCCGCGGCGACAAGGCGCTGGCGATGAAGGACCTCGCGGCGCAGCTGAATGTGCCCACACTCGAATATCCGGCGCTGGCGCGCTCGGTCTATTTCACCACCCGCGAGAACCAGGTGATCCGCGAGGAGCTTTATGCTGCGGTGGCGGCGGTGCTGGCCTTCGTCTTTTCACTGCGCCGCGGCGAGGCGCCACCGCGCCCGGCGATCGAGGTACCGCTGGCGCTGCGGTTCGATCCCGAAGGCCGCCGCGATCCGCTCGCCGCCGCTTAAACGCGCGCGGCAAATGCCGTTCTACCAACCATGCCCAGCACCTCCGCTACCAGTTCGATCATTGCCTCGCTGGGCGGAGGCAGCGGGATTGACATGGGTGCGCTGGCCGAAAGCCTGGCCACCGCGCAGTTTGCCGCCAAGATCGACCGCAATTCGGCGCGGGCCGATACGGTCGAGCGCCAGCTTTCGGCCGCCGCCACACTCAAAAGCCAGTTTTTGCAGCTCGCCAGCGCGGTCGGTGACCGGGTCCGCACCGGCGACCTGTCGGTCCAACCGCTGATCGCCAACGGGGCGGTCGCGGTGGTCAGCCGGGGCGCGGTGGGTGGCAGCGGGACCTATACGCTCGAAGTGACGACGCTGGCCGCCGCGCAAGTGGTCAAGAGTCCGGCCTATGTCGCCGCCGCCACCCCGGTCGGCGCGGGCAGCCTGACCTTGCGGTTCGGCGCAATCGGCGTGGGCGGCTTCAGCGAAGACCCCGCGCATGCGGCCATTGCGATCACAATTCCATCGGGCAGCACGCTGGCCGATGTCGCCGCCGCGATCAACGCCGCGCGCAGCGGGGTGACCGCCTATGTCCTCAACGGCGCCGATGGCGCGCATTTGATGCTGAAGGGCGCAACCGGGGCAAACAATGCGTTTGTGCTCGAAGCCAGCGAAACCCCCGGCGAGGAAGGGCTGGCCGCGCTCGCCTGGACCCCGGCCGAGCCCGCGCGGCGCTTGGCGGTGGCCGCCAACGCCGAACTGAAGCTTGACGGGCTGGCGATGGTTAGCGCCTCGAACACCATCGCCGATCTGGTCCCCGGGCTGAGCCTGACACTGACCGGGATCAACAGCGGCGCACCGACCACGGTGCGTTTCAGCGACCCGGCCAGCGCGGTCAGCGGCTTCATGACCGACCTGACCAGTGCGCTCAACGAGCTGGTCGCCACAGTCAACAGGGATGTTAATCCACTGACCGGCGATCTGGGGCGCGACAGCGGGGCGCGCGCCTTGCGCCGCGCCTTGTCGAGCTTTGCCGGCAGCACGATCATGCCCGGCGCGGCCAGCGGTCAACCCGCGACCATGGCCGACCTGGGACTGGCAACCAACCGCGACGGCACCTTCCGGCTCGATGCTGCGCGGCTTGCGGCCACCAGCAAAGCCTCGCCTGCCGGAGTTTCGGCGATGCTGACCAATGGGATTTACGGGGTCTTTGCCAGCCTCGACAGGCTGGGCCGGACGGTCGCCTCGGCCAGCGATCCGGGCACGCTGGCCGGATCGCTACGGCGGCTGACCGAGCAAAAGACCAAGCTGGCCAGCGAAAAGACCGAGCTGGCCGCAGCGCAGGAAAGCCTGCGCGCGCAGATGGTCACCCGCTTTGCCGCCACCGATGCCAGGGTCGGTGCCTCGCGCGCGACCCTGTCATTCCTCAGGAACCAGATCGATGCGTGGAACGCGCCGAGAAACTAGGGCCACAATCATGCACGCGCTGCACTCTCCCCGCGAAGCCTATCGCCGGGTCGAATTCGATGCTCGGGTCACCGGGGCCAATCCGGCCGAACTCGTGCTGGTCTGCTTTGAGCAGTTCGGGGCGGCGCTGGCACGGGCGCAAGCCGCCGCGGCGAGCAACGACAATCTGCTCAAGAGCCAGTCGCTGACCCGCGCACTGGCTGCGCTGAGCGCGCTGCAGTTGGGCATCGACCAGCGTCAACCGCTCGCCCTGGCGCTCGATCAGTTCTACGCCGCCGCGCGCCGCACGGTGCTGGACAGTGTGCTGCAATTCGATGCCAAAGCGCTCGCTGCCGTGCACCGCGACATGAACGACGTGGCCGCAGCGTTGCGCGGCTGATCGTTGGCACCAGCAGCTCTTAGGCAACAACAGCCAAGTTAATCAGTAATATGCCGTCAATAATCGTTACGACATTATTATACGGAATTTTGCTTAATCTAGGATTATATTCATTTTCGAGCAATTTTTCATCAACAACGGATGCAACTCAGGCTTATCCCCTACGCAGGAATGGCTAAGGTTATTCCCATGACCCAACCAACCAACCTTATTCTGCTCGATGCGGATTTTCGCCGCCGCGCCGCCATGTCGCACTTGCTGGCCACAACCGGAATTCACGCCGAACCGTTCGAGGATCTGAACGAGTTGGCCCGGCGCTGGCCGCGCGACGGGGTGATCTTCGTCCATGATGACGCCGACATGGTGTGCGCCGCGATCGATCAGATGACCGAGCTTGGGCAATGGCTGCCGCTAATCGCTTACGCTGAGCAGCCCGATACCGGCCGCGTGGTCCAGGCGGTCCTTAATGGCGCAATCGATTATCTGGAATGGCCGCTTGATGCGGCCAAGGTGAAGGGCGCATTGCTGGTGGCAGAGGAAAGCCGGACGACTTTGGGCAGCAGCAAACTGCGCGAAGCCATGGCTCGCAGCCGGGTTCAGAAACTGACCCGGCGCGAGCGGGAGGTGCTGACTGGGGTCGCCGATGGCCTGTCCAACCGGCGCATCGGTGAGCGGCTCGAGATCAGCCCCCGCACGGTTGAAATCCACCGGGCCAACATGCTCAACAAAATGGGCGCCAATCACACCTCCGAAGCGATCCGGATCGCGATTGAGGCCGCGCTGGTCGGTTGATCGGTATTATGCCCTAATCGCGCGCACAGGTCATACTAAGCACGGCTTGCTATGACGGCCTTGGCGCAAAAACAGCGCTACCTTGAAGCCACGAAGCGGCCCAAGGTTTTCCTTCTAAACTCCCCCGGTGGCAATGTCCCGTTGCCGCCGGGGCCTTTCAGCGGACGATCAGTTGAGCCGCATGCTGACCGTGCTGCGCAGCACTGGCCGCTCATCGTGCCCCGTGCCGCTCAGCGCTTCGGCCAGCGCTCCGGTCAGCGCCAGCGCCAGATCGGCGCCTTCGCTGCTGACCTCGCCCATGCCGCCGCCCAGCATGACAGTGGCGATGACCTGCCCGCCCGGCCCGTGCGAAACCATATACCCTGCTCGTCCGGCCACCAGCAGCAGCGCGGCGCTGGCGCAAGCATCGGCGGCCAACAGCGCTTCGAACCGCCGAGGTTGAACTGCAACCCCGCGCGCTGCAAGCCACGGCGTCGGCCCGTCCGATAGCAACCCGTGCAGCGCGCGCAGCAAGTCGGCCGCCTCGTCCACTTCAGCGCAGCTTGCCGACAATGCTAGGTCGGCCATACGCGCCTGCCAGGTTGCGGTGAATTGATCCAAGCTGTTTGCCATGTGGCCCTCGAGTTTATTTGCCCGGGCTTGTCGCTTTCGCGCGGTGCCTGTCAATCGCTTTGCGCCGGGCATTGCTTCAAAGCGGAACAGTCGCGGCCGGCCGCTTCAGTCTGCAGTGAAGCGTCCTTCGAACACGACGCCGACCACATTGAGTTCGCGCAGGCCAGCCGATCCAACCGTCGCCGGGTCCTTGTCGAGCGCGGCAAAGTCGGCGCGTTTGCCCACCGCGATCGAGCCGATCATGGCATCCATACCGATCACCTGCGCCGCCTCGATGGTGATTGCACGCAGCGCCTTGTCGAGCGTGAGCCGCTCGTTTGGCGCCATCGCATGGCCTTCCAACGTGATCCGGTTGGCGGCGATCCACGCCAGGTAAAGCGGATTTATCAGTGCCATGTTGAAATCGCTGTGCAGCCCCAAAGGAACATCCTTGCGCTCGAGCGAGCCGAGCCGACTGATATTTTCCGCGCGCCCCGGTCCCAGTCCATTGCGGCTATAGGCATCGCCCAGCACGCGGATATAGTTGGGCTGGGCCGACACCATCAGCCCCAGCCGCGCGATCCGGCGGTTCTGGGCCTCGGTGGAATAGCCCAGATGTTCGAGCGTAATCGTCTGCGCGCGCCGCGCCGGCAACGGCTCGAGCCCGGCCAGCACCACGTCGAGCCCCTCGTCGCCGTTGACGTAAATGTGTAGCGAAAATCCGGCGTTCCAATAGCGTTCGAACTGCTTGGTCAGCAGCGCCGACGGGGTGATCCAGCGACCTTGGTGCCCGTCGATATAGCCCGGCGGATTCATCCGCATGTTGAGCGCGAAAAAGGCGCCGTCGGCCGGCATTTTGACCCGGCGATCGACTCGCACGTGCGGCCCGGCATAGGCTGCAGTTGTCTTGGTCAGCCAGCCGTCAAGATCGGTCACCGCGTCAAGCCGCGCCGCCATCGGCATCAGCATGATCCGCGAAGGAGTGTCAGGCCGTTCGAAGGCGGCCTTGATCAAACCGGCTTCGGTGTCGAAATCGGCGAAGATGCCGGTCGCCATGTCGGACGCGGTGGTAACCCCGCTCTGGCGCATCATTTGCTGCAGCGCAGCCATCCCCTTGATCACTTTGCCTGGCCCCAGCAGCACCGGGCGCAGCTTGGCCAGCGCGGCCGGCAAGGCGGTTTCGGTAAACAGGCCGCGCGCATAATCGCCGTGCGCCGGATCGGCGCCAACGGTTTTGAGCAGCGCGGCAAAATTCGCCTGGCTGCGGATTCCCCAGCGCTCAAGCGTGGTGGTCGAAACGAAGATTTCAAGGAAGCTGCACTGCCACACTACCATAGCGCGAAGCGGTCCGATTACATCGAGCTCGCTGCGTGACAGCGGCCCGTGGAACAGTTCGTGATAGCCCCAGGAGATGTAAATGTCATCGCTTGAGGCTGCCAGCGCCTGGCGCAGCCGGTCACGGTAACCGGCAGCGGTGCGGACCCCGGGCGAGAATTCCGCGGGCAGGCGCCAGTCATCGGGCGCAAGGAACGGGATGTTGAGCATGACCGCGGCCTGCATCGGATGCAGGTGCGGGTCGATCAGTCCGGGCAGCACGACATAGGCGGCGAGGCTGCGGTCCAGCTTTATGTCGCGGCCGTTGGTCCAGGGTTCAAGCGCGGCCAAAGTGTCACCCAGCGCGACAATCAGGCCGCCCGCCACTGCGACATAGCGGCACGACGGACGCGCCGGTTCCATCGTCATCAAGCGCCGCGCCTCGAACACGGTAATCGCGGCGGGCACGGCGGCGCGGGCGGCAACGGCTGCCGCGAGTGGCGTCGCAGCCAGCAAGCCCAGAGCAGAACGGCGTGCGATCGGCTGGTCGAACGTCACCGGCCAATTCTCAGTCCAAGAAAAAGGGGCCCCGGGTTTACACCCGAGGCCCCAAATCAAACATCCCTCCCAGGATTGCTTAGAACTTCAGACCCGCCGTGAGGCCATAACGGCGCGGTTCGAGCGTGAAAATGTTAGTGTAGTTACCCGACGACTGATCGGTCACGTAAAGCCCCGTGATCGCGTCATTGTCGGAGATGTTCTGGATCCAGCCACGAACAAACCAGCGCTTGTTCGGACCATCGAGCTGCAGCTGGGCGTTGATCTGGCTGAAGCTGGGCACTTCGTTGACAAAGCCGTTGAAGATGTTGCCGGTCGACTTGCCGGTGTACACAAAGTCAACGCGCGGGGTCAGCGTCATCACACCCAGCGGTGCGGCATACTGTGCACCGGCCGAGAACTTGTAGTCCGGCGCGCCGGGCAGCTTGTTGCCCTTGATGTTGACCGGAATACCCGAGCTGAAAACGGTAACTCCGCCGAACGAAGGGCCAACCGACCCGGCCAAGGCCGACAACACGCCGCAGACGCTGAATGCACCGGTCGACGCGATTCCACCACCGGCAGGGAATGCCGTGGTGGGCCGAAGCCCGGCACCGGCCGCGAGACCCGGGATCGCACCAGCGTTGATAATGTTGTTAACCTGGTTGACGAAGCCATTGACCCCCGCCGCGCTACCCGTGTTGGAACCCACCGCACAGTTTGCACCGTTGGTGATGTCCTTGATGAGCACCGCATCGGCCCGGCCACCGCCAAAATCACGCGGGTTGGCAAGCAGCTTGTCCTGCGAAACTTCGGTGTGGAGATAGCTGGCCCCGATGTTCAAGGTGAACTCGGGAGTGGGACGGAACACCAGTTCGGCTTCCGCGCCATAGATCTTGGCACTGACGTTATCGTTGACCGAGGTCCGGGCAACGATCCGCGACAGCTGCAGACCCTTGTAGTCATAATAGAACGCGGTCAGGTTCAGCGTCATCTTGCCGAACTGGTTCTTCGAGCCGATTTCGAAGGCATTGACGAATTCAGGTGTAAAACCTTCAGGTACCGTGAAAATCGGCGACAGCGGAGGGTTGATCCCGCCCGATTTGTAGCCGCGCGAGTAGGAAGCATAGACCAGATTGTCCGGGGTGATCGCGTAGTCGAGCACCGCACGGCCGGTAAATTCTCCAAACCGCACGGTCCGCACCTGGAACCCTTCGCAGCCAGGAACCGAACCGATCGCTCCGGCCACGCCCGAACCTGTTACCGCGCAAGCCGTTGCGGGGTCGGCGTCAAAGCCAGCGCCAAATGGCGTGTTGTAGGCATTGGTCGCGTTGTAGGGAACGAGGAAGTTGGCAAGAGTCGTGCGCGCCCTGATCGACTTCTTGTCGTTATTATACCGCAACCCCAAGGTCAGCTTCAACTGGTCGTTGAACTTGAAGTAGGCTTCACCGAACAGACCGTAAGTGGTGATCTTGAGGTCGGGCGAATTGTTCCGGTACGTAGGCGTACCGAGGTAGCTTGGCGGCTTGCCGGTCACAAGCGAAGTGAACGAGCCAAACAATCCGGCGAAGTAATCGATTCCGAACGAGTCCACATAATAGCTGCTCTCGGTCAGATTGTACTTGCCATAGATGCCGCCGAGCAGGAAGTTGAACTTTCCGTCCCAGTCGGAAGAGACGATTGCTTCGGCCGTCCAGCTCGTATTGACGCTGTTTGAACGATCAAAATCCTGCGGGGTGAGCGAGCACAACCGGTGGCCGCCAAACGCGCCCGTGCCGGTTTCTTCAGCAAGCGAAGTGCACAGCACGCCGTTAGGGCCGTTCGGCGTGAGCGCATTGTACAGCGGCAGGAAGTACGGGGCTGTCCCCGGACCGATAATGCCGCTCAGCGCCGCCGCCTGGAGGGTCGCCAGTCCGGTCGTGAACAATGCACGGTTCTGTACCGAAAGGTTGTAATCCTGCGAGGAATCAATGACCACGCTCTGGTAATTACCTCCCAGCTTCAGGGACAGGCCTTTGCCCAGATCCTGATCGATCGAACCCTGCGCGATCCATTCGCGCGTGTAATATTGCGGGGTGTTGTCGGTGTTGACCGTGCGATAATCCGCAGGGTTGACCACGCCGGCATAGGCGTCAGGGCCATAGATGCTGCCCAGCGAGAACGCGGCCGGCAAGCCCTGCGTGCGGAAAAATTCCGCCGAAGTCAGGACGCCGACAAAGGTGGTGTTGGCATTGGTGGTTTCGAAATCGCGCTTGCCAGCCAGACAGCCGACCACGCCGGTTGGGTCGCGTTGGCACATCTGCTTCTGAATACGCGCGCGATTGTCTTTTTCATGGAAATACTGGACCATGAAATCTATCGTGGTGCCGCTGGTCGGTTCGATCCGCAGCGAGCCACGCACCCCGAACATGTCGCGGTTGTCGTGCTTCGTATTGTCGAAGATGTTCTTCGTGTAGCCATCGCGGTTGAGATAGAATCCGGCCACACGGACGGCAGCAATATCACCGATCGGCACGTTGATCATGCCCTTGCCCTTGACGGTGTTGAAGTTGCCGTATTCGGCTTCAACGCTACCTTCGGTGGCGCTGAGCTTGGGGCGCTGGGTGCGGAAGTTAATCACGCCCGAGGTGGCATTGCGGCCAAACAAGGTGCCTTGCGGGCCGCGCAGCACTTCGACCTGGGCCAGATCGTAAAATTCGCCTTCGAACAGTCGCGTGCCGAACAGCGGCGCGTCGTTTATATGAATCGCGGTGGCGCTATCGCAGGTCACCCCCACGCACAGATCGCCGATCCCGCGGATGGTGAAGCTTGCGCCGGTGAAATTCCCCTTGGTAAAGGTTACGTTGGGCAGCGTCAGCTGAAGGTCGGAGGTGTTCTTGATCTGCTGCTTGTCAAGCGCTTCAGTGCTGAACGCACTAATCGCGATCGGCACGTCCTGCAGCTTCTGATTGGTGCGCTGCGCAGTAACGATGATCTCGGTGCCGTCGGTCGCTTCATCAGCGGCGGCAGCGTTCTGCGCGTAGGCAGGAAATGCAATCGCTCCGGCGCATACGCCCGCAAGCATCGTAAGTTTACCCCTCATCAGCCCTGTCTCCTATTAAGCCCGTCCCTTGTTCGGGCGGTTGCGCCTATGAATAGACCACCGACCGCCGCGCATTACAACTGGTTTTAATCGAAAGGTTAAAACAGTGCAAAAAGCGTAGCGTAAGTGCCACACCTGCCGCTTGCGGACGGTCGCTCGAACGACGATTCGTCCGGCCCGCGACGCACGTCGTGGACCCGGCAGCGCATCGGATCAGCACTGTTGCAAAGCGGCGCGTGGTGGATCACTCTCAGCGCTCCAGATGGGGGGCATCATGGGCGAGGATTCGCAAGCCAACGCGCCCGCACACTACCGGGCATTTATCAGTTATAGCCACGCCGATACCCGGTTTGCGGGCTGGCTGCACCGCAAACTCGAAGCCTGGGTGCTGCCCGGCCAGACCCGTCTTACCCCGATTTTCATCGACCGGGCCGAACTGGCCGCCGGGCCTGACTTGTCAGCCCAGGTGCGCGCGGCACTAGCCGGGTCGGCGGCGCTGATCGTGGTGGCCAGTCCTGCGGCGCGTGCCAGCCGCTGGGTTGCACAGGAAATCAGTCTGTTTCGCGAGCTCAATCCCGGTCGTCCGGTGCTGGCGGCGCTGCTGCATGGCGAGCCGATCGAGGCGTTTCCCGATTCGCTGCTGGTCCACCACGATCAGCCGCTCGAACCGCTCGCCGCCGATTTCCGCGCGGGGCATGACGGCAAACGGCTGGCTCTGCTCAAGATCGTGGCCGGGCTGACTGCGCAGCCGCTCGACCAGCTGATCCAGCGCGATGCACAAAGTCGCCAGCGCCGCGTGATGGCCGTCACGGCGGGGGCGGTGCTGTTAAGCGTAATCCTTGCCGCAGCGCTGATCGTCGCGCTGCGGGCCCGCACCGAAGCCGAACACCAGCGCGCCGAGGCCGAAGGAATGGTGGAGTTCATGCTGACCGATCTGAGGGACAAGCTGAAGGGAGTGGGCCGACTGGACATCATGGACGCGGTCAATGGGCGGGCGATGGCCTATTACAGCGGGCAGCGCAGCCTTGCTTACCTCAACCCGGACAGCCTCGACCGGCGCGCCCGGGTGATCGAAGCGATGGGTGAAGACGACGAAAATCGCGGCGGTATTGACGCGGCGTTTGCCAAGTACAGCGAACTACATCGCACTACCCAAGCGCTATGGACTCGGGACAAGACCAACCCCGACCGGCTTTATGCCATGGCCATGAGCGAAAACCGCCTGGCCCTGTCTGAGACCACCCGCGGCAACATTGGCTATGCGTTCGAACGCTTTCGCAGTGCCGCAAAAATCCTCGAACAGTTGCCCGCCAAGCCGGCCAAGGCGCAATGGCAAACGCTGCGCTCGCTGGTGGCGGGCAATTTGTGCGCAATTGCCCTCAAGGCGCACGGCAATGCGCAAGAGGCAGTGGATAATTGCAACCGGGCGATCGCACTCGCACAAGGCCAGATTTTTGCCGATCCGCAACACAATGCAGCGCGCTACGAGCTGGCGTTTCATTACCTATGGCTGGGAGAAGCCTGGCAAGCCGCTGCGCAGCCGGCCAAAGCAGGCGCAGCGCGTGATCAGGGCCTCGCCATGTCGGCCGCGCTGATCGCCCGCGATCCAAAGAATATGCAATGGCGCGAACAGCACATGGAAGTATGCTTCAGCCTGGCCCGTATCGCGCTTACTCAGGGTGATACCGGCAAGGCGCGCGCGTTGGCCGAACTGGCGCAGCATGACATTGAGATGCTGGCCCCGCACGACCCGGCCAATCGTTACTGGGCCGACTATCGGAAACGGATCAATCAATTCAGCAGGGAGATAAGCAAATGAAACCCGATCTTAAAGATGTTCGTAATGTTGCCTTTCGCTTGTTCACCAAGGGCCAGCACGATGTACCGAAGGTCGAAAAGTGGGACAATGCTCCAGTCGAACCCGGCAAAGCGTGGGACCGAATCGGGCATCACCTGAAAGGCAACGGCAAGGGTGGCCAGCCACCCAACCCAAAGCATACCGAAATGTCTATCGAGCTGGTCAATGGCAAAACGGTTTATGTGATCGAATTCGGTAACGACACGCAGACCGAATTCGGACCGGGCGGCGCACCGATTACGCTGCTGCCGCCGAGCTTGTCGGGCAAATATCTGTCCGATGTTGGCTTGGTTTTCCTCGACGCCAGCGGTGCGCCCGATTTTCTGGCGGCGGAGGGTATTAATGCCGACACCCCCAAACGCACAGCGCTCATGTTTACCTGCGACCGGGTCGAACTCGAGAAAGTTTGGAAGGATTCGTTTAAGGGGCACGACCATGCCGTGCCATTAGCTGTGCCATTCTTTTTAAACCTGTCCAATGCGACCACGAAACTGCCAGTCTGGTCGAGCGATGCGCATGGCAGCATTCATCCGGTTGGCAAAAATCCTCCGGTTGGCGTCAGGACGCACGGGGGAATTCATCCGTCGTCGAACGTGCAATTGCTGTATTGATGGCGGTGCGAAACCACGGCGACTTGCGCCTGCGGTGCTGACAGCATGACCCCCACTCTCCCCCAAATTACCGCGCTGGCTCGGGCCGGAGCGGTGGGGCGTGGGTGGGAGCTGTTTGTCGCGGGCGGTTATGATCGGCGCGGCGACGATCCCGCCGCGCTGGCCGTCAAGGGTCGGCTGCTCAAGGGGCAGGCGCGGCTTGCCGCCGCAGGTGGGCGCGCGCCGCTGTTTGCCGAGGCGGCTGGGGCCTATGCCGCTGCCCATGCCGTCTCGCCCGCGCCGTATCTGGCGATCAACGCCGCTACGCTGCGGCTGTTGGCGGGGGACAGCACAGGTGCCCGGCTCGGCGCGGCCGAGGTGCTGGCCTTGCTCGATGCGCCGGCACCGCCAGCCGACACGCCGTACTTCCTCGCCGCTACCCGCGCCGAGGCATGGCTGCTGCTGGGCGACCAATGCGCTGCCAAAACCGCGATGATCGATGCGGCGCGCGCCGATCCCGATGGCTGGCCCGACCGCGCGGCCACCCTGGCACAATTGCGCGAAATTGCCATCGCGCAGCACGCTGACACTGGTTGGATCGACCGCTTCGCCCCGCCCGCCAGCCTGCACTTTGCCGGTCACATGGGGGTGGCCAGCGGGGGCGCTGCCGAAGCGCAGCTGAAGGCCATGCTGGGCGAACTGCTCGAACAGAACCCGGTCGGCTTTGCCTGGGGGGCGCTGGCGGCCGGAACCGACATTGTCATCGCCGAGGCGCTGATCGCGCACGGTGCGGCGCTGCACGTGGTGCTACCCTGCCCACCTGCACAGTTCGAGGCGCAGTCGGTAGCCCCGGCCGGAGCCGACTGGACGCTGCGCTACCGCGCGCTGCTGGACGCCGCCAGCGCGCTGCGGAGCGCGGCCGACCACGCGAGTTCGGTGCACGATCCGCTGGCAACCGCGCACGCCGGCGAGCTCGCAATCGGCGGCGCGCTCAACACCGCGGCGACGCTGGCCAGCACCGCCTGCCAACTGATCGTCACCGACGAACACGGCGGCGGCGCCAACACTGCGCGTCAGGCCCAGCTGTGGCGCGCTGGCAGCGGCGCGCAGCACTGGCTGACCGTGCCGCGCGACGCCGCCGTCGAAGCCCTGTTCCCGCCCGAGCAGCCCGATCCGGCGCGGGTCCTGGCGGTGCATCTGGTGCTCGTGCATGATACCCTGAGCGCGGCCCATGCACTGCCATCCGCGCAATTGGCCGCACTGGCCGCGCCGGTCTCGGCGGTGCTCGCCGACTTGCCGCCGGGCAGCGTGCGCGCCGCGCCGGGCGGCTGGGAAGCCGTGCTGACCGAGCTCCCGCTGGCGCTCGCAGCGATCGGGCGGCTGAGCGCGCTGGGCACGGTCGCAGTGGGCGCGCACCTGGCGATCGGTCCGGTGCTGCGCGATCCGGCGAGCGGGGCGCTGGTGCCTTACGGCCCCGCGCCGGCCTTGGCCCGGCGGCTCGCCGCGCTGGCTGCGGCGGGCACCGCATTGGCCAGCGACGCGCTGACCGTCACACTGGCGGCGCGCGGCGGCGGGGGTTTGCGCAGCGAGCTTTACCACCTCGGGGAAGCGGAACTCGGCGGTGCGGTGCACGCGCTGCTCTAAACCAGCCTAGTACACCAGGTCTTCGAGCCGGTGCGGCGCGACCAAGGCCAATCCGCCATCGACCCGCTTGAGCACTCCGCGCTTTTCCAGCCCCGAAACCGTGCGCGAGACCGTCTCGCGGGTCGATTGCACGATCACCGCCAGTTCCGACCACACCGGCAGCGGGCGGATCACCCCGTCGCTGGCGGCGCGCGACTGGCGCAGCAGTTCGGCGGCGATCCGTCCGCTGGCCGAGAGCAGCGCGGTTTCCAGCATCCGCTGGCGCATCGCCGCAATCCGGGCCGAGAGGTGCCGGGCGATAGCCAGCGCCACCAGCGGATAGCTTTCCATTAGCCGGACCAGTGCGGCCGCCGCAAAATGCGTCGCCGCGCCATCGGACAAGGCCTCCACTTGAGTGCCATGCTCGCCCCCCGGCACCGCCCCGCCCGAGCCGACGATCTCGCCAAAGAACTCGCCCGGGGCCAGCGCGTGGAGCACCAGCGCGGCACCCTCGCGGCCATAAGCCAGCTCGGCTGCGCGGCCCAGCGTGAGCAAGCTGGCCGCGCCGTCATCGCCCCGCGGCCACAGCACCGCGCCGCGCGCATGATCGGCCGGCCGTCCCAGCGCAGCAATCGTTGCGGCCAGCGCCGCGCCGCAACCAAATGCCTGTTGCAGCACCGCCTGCGCCGCCGCCGCTGGTTCGCCCGTGCCGCTCATCGCCGCCAACGCGCTGCGCCGGGTGACACGCTCAGGTACACGAACACGGCAATCCCCCTTGGCCCGGTAAAGCTACTTAGAGACAGTAACAGTCCGCCGCGCTGGAGGAAACGGTCATCGCGGCGCCCGGCATCACTGCGGCCCGCTCAATCCATCAAGCCCAGCAAATCCTTGATCGAAGTCGAAGCGAACCCGACCGCGCTATCAGAAATACCGTAAGGGATCAGCAGGTGATCGCCCACTTTAAGCGCGCCGCAGGTGTAGATTACGTTGGGCACATAGCCGGAACGGTCGGCATCTTCGGCAGTCAACAGGGGTTCGCGCGTCCGGGCAAGCACCTTGCTCGGATCGTCGAGATCAAGCAGTGCGCAGCCCAGCGCATATTTGCGCATGGCGCCGACCCCGTGGGTGAGCACCAGCCAGCCCGCGTCGGTCCGCACCGGGCTTCCGCAATTGCCGATCTGGATAAATTCCCACGGGTACTTCGGCCCCATCAGAAACACCCCTTCATCGTCCCAGGTATCGAGCGAATCCGAGCGCAGTAGGAACAGGTTTTTGCCGTCCTGCCGCCCGATCATCACGTAGCGCCCGTCGATTTGCTGCGGGAACAGCGCCATGCCCTTGTTGCGCCCGGCCGTGCCGTTGATCGGCTCGAGCTGGAATCTGCGAAAATCGCGCGTGCGCAGCAGTTCCGAGCGAATCGAGCTGCCCGAATAAGCGGTATAGGTGCCGACCCATTCGTGGCTGCCATCGGGGTGTTCGAACTGCACCAGCCGCAGGTCCTCGAGCCCACCGCGCTGCTGTTCGGTGATCGGAAAGATCACGGTGTTGGACAAATTGCTTTCGGCATGGCGATGCACCGTTACCGCATCGTCAACATCGGTCAGGGTGGTATCGTCGATTTCCGCTGCGGTGGCGAAATGGTCCTGCGGCCACAGTTGGAAGGTGCCGTCATTATGGCAGATTCCCTCGCGGAACGCGATCGAGGAGATATGCCCCTCGCCCACCGCGCGCAGCGACATCACGAACCGGCGCGAGCCCTGCCGCATCCCGCTCTGATCCGGGTGCGGCACGATCGACGGGTTCATCAGCGCGGCGGCGGCATAAGTATATTCGTGGCAGAAATAAGCCCCGATCAACTGCTTGCGCGCGGGCGAGAACCCGGCGTTTTGCAATGACAGATTGGCTTCCACCTCCTCGAACCGTTCGATGAACATCAGGTCGGTCTGCCAGTGACGCGGGGCAAAATCCTTGATTACCCGCGCATGCTCGGCGTCGACTTCGGCCTCGCTCAGCGCGGAGATATCCTTGACCAGTTGCAAGGCGCGCCCGCTGGGCGCCGAAGTGGACTGCCAGCCAAGATGGAAGGGACGAAGGACAACCCGCGAAGGGTCCGCGTGGAGGCGCAGGTCATGGATGCGCAAACGCGCGTCCAGATGGTCCTTCGTGTCCGGCAAACTCATTCCCCCGTTCGCGAATCTTCGGTCGCGCTATGCCCAGTCCGCGCATGGTGACGTGCGACAGTTGCAATGCAAGGATCGATTCGGCCCCGCAATTGGCATTTACGCCGCGCGGTGTCACCCCATCGCGGCAGCGTCCGGTGATAATATCAGCCAAGACCACCCCGCGGTCGTTCGCGCCGAAGAACCACGCATAAGCGGCCTCGGCATGCTTGATCCAGCGTTCATCGGGATTGACGGCATAAGCCGCCGCACAGGCTTCGATCGCGGCCTGGGCTTCAAGCGGTTGCTGGTCGAACGGGCGCTGATCGTAGGTGTGCCCGAAAGTTTCCGACCCGACCGGGCGGAACATGCCGCTGACCGAAGTCTGCCGGCGCACGATCCAGTCCAGCGTGGCGAGTCCTTCGCGCTGCCAATCGGGTTGATCGAGCACGTGTCCGGCCTCAATCAAGGCCTGCGCCAGGCGCGGGTTATCATAGCCAAGCACCGCTTCGAACCACGCCCAGTCGGGCCGCCGCGATGCTGCCAACAAGCGGCAAAGCAGGTCGCCACCGCGCTGCAGCAGCGCTGCAGCGCCCACGTTTCCGCCGGTGGCGCGTTGCACCGCCGCCGCGCCGAGGATCCCAAAGGCAACCGCGCGCGGCGATTCGGTGGAATCGAGCGTGGGCAAAGCTATATCGAACCACTGCTGCGCCCAAGCCTTCAGGTCGGTGCAGGGCGAATGGGCCAGCGTATCGCCCAGCGCCCATAGCGCCCGGCCATTGGAATCGTCCGAACCTGCGTCTTCAAGCCAGGTCCGGTCAAAGCCCATGAAATTGCGAAAGTGGCCGCGGTCCTGATTCCAGGCATGCTGAACAAAGCTGGCAAAGGTGCTGCTCCACGCCAGACGGTCAACCGGGTTAAGCACTGGAGCGTGGTTCATCAGCATCAGCGCGCGGGCATTGTCGTCGAGGCAATAGCCATGGCGGCGATCGGGGACGATCCCGATCGCGTGCTGCATCATCCCGGTTCCGTCGCACATGCTGAAGAACCCGCTCAGCCCCGGGGTCGCACGCAGCGGCATTTCATCCAGCGGGCGAATCACGGCGCGCCGGACCAACGCAGCAGTGGCGGCGGCAAATTGCGGCCAGATCGTCTGCCGGCCCATTTCATAAGCGCGCAGCCGCGTCGCATCGAGCAAGCCCCGATCAGCCAGCAGGCCAATCACCGCGCGCGCAATTGCCGCGCTCGAGTTGGGCTCGACCAATACCCCCACCCCGTCGGCCAGCAGTTCGCGCGCATGGACATACGGGGTGGAGACCACCGCCTTGCCCAGCGCCACGGCATAACTCAGCGTGCCCGAGGTGGCTTGCTGGAGGTTAAAATAGGGGGTGACATAGATGTCGCAGGCCTCGAGCCGATCAAGCAGTTCGGGGGTATCGAGAAAGCGGTTTTCCCATACGATATGCTCGGCCACGCCCAACTCTTCGGCCATGGCGACCAAGCCGTCGCGGTACGCCTCACCGTGGCTTGCGACCAAATTGGGATGCGTCGCACCGACGATCCGGTAAACCGTCTTGGGATAGCGCGCCACGATAGCTGGCAACGCCGCGATCACCTGCTCCAGTCCTTTGCCCGGGCCAAGCAAGCCAAACGTCATCAACACGTTCTTGCCGCTCAGACCAAGCTTCGCCTTGAATTCACTTTCGCGGCCGAACGGACGATCGGGCGCGCCATGCGCGATAACCTCGACCAGTTCAGGCGGTGCCTTGTAGCGCTCGACCAGCAATTCGCGTCCGTGCTGCGACATGACCATGACGCGCGAGGCGCGGGTCAGCAGGTGTTCGATGATCCGGCGCTGATTAGCCGAAGGCTTGCTGAGCACGGTGTGGAACGTAACCACCAGCGGCGCGGCCAAGCAATCGACCAAATCGCAAACTAGCTCGCCATCGGATCCGCCAAAGATCCCGAATTCATGCTGCAACCAGACCGCATCGGCCCCGCTTTCGTTGATTTTGCGCGCGGTGTCGAGATAGGCAGCGTGGCTGGCCTGGTCGATCGGCACCACCCCCGCCGCATAATCGCCAAACCGATCCACTTGATCGAGGGCGTAAACAGTGGTGTCTAGATCGGACTGGTACGTACCCAGTTGCTCGACCATGTCCGCAGTAAACGTGGCGATGCCGCATTTGCGCGGCACATAGGTGCCGATCATGGCCACCTTCAGCCGGCGCACAGCGCGCTCACCCAGCTTGATCGGTTCGGAAAACAGCGGGATTACCGAAGCAAACTTGTTGTCCGGAGCGATTCGATCAATCTGATTGCAGTTTTGGTACATGGGTCACCCCGAAAACGCCGTCCTGCTCCCCAAACCCGGTATCTGACAAATCGTTCCGCAGTCGCACGACAGACTCGACGAACCGTGGAAATTCCGCGACAAATCGGCTTCAGCGCCATGCTGCAACGCAACATCCTTGCGCCTGAGCGGCGAATATCACGTTGCTGCAAAAATGGTGCCAGAAGAGGCATCGAACCTCGACGCACTGCACGTTGACCGTTGTGGTGATCCTTGCCCGAGGCCCTTGAACTGGCGTTAGTGCCTAACGGGGGGGATGGAGGCACGGTGCGGGTTGATGTTTCGACAGACGCTTGGGTTCGGTCGTGCGCAGCAGCAGCATCTCCGGAGACTTCGGGTTCACCGATGCTCCAGTCTTTTCCCATGGTTGAGGACGACCCTACCGAGCGTGCAGGTTGATCGTTTTGCAAGGCCTCGAGCAACGCTTCTCTTGCCTGCGGCGAGCGTCCAGAGAGGCTTTCGACCACGATACGGGCCCACTGCCGATCATCGATCTCCTCAGCACTCTGAGGCGCGACAGGCATGCTGGTGGGCACGATTGCAGGACAGTCAGGGTATTCACGGTCCGGGGTTAATGGTTGGTTGGACGATGGGCTGTTGGGAGTCGGGAGGGTCATGAGGCGGATGGTCTCATGGATCCGGGAGGGGTCAAGGATTTGATGTCGACGATCGCTGTGATTCTGGCAGCTTATGCTGTCGGTTCACCTTGTTGAGGTCGCCGAAGAATCTCATCGCAAGGGATTGATATAAGCCTAAAAAACCAAAGGCAGCCGGTTAAGGCTGCCTTGGCGCTTAGTTCCCTTGCGGGAAACGGACACTCCCGGGGGGAGGCCGCGTGTGCCCCCCATATAGAGATCCATATCCTAATGCGCAATGAACAAACTCAAGGAGTGGGCGGCGCTGGCACCTTGGGGAGCCAATCGAGAGCAATGCGCAGCATGTCCTCAAACTCCGCTTCGGGCAGACGAGCGATGCCGTTCTTATCAGGGACAAGCCTGCTGACAGCGACAGTTGTGATCTTATCGCAGATTGCCCATGCGGCCCGCCCGTCGATGGTCGTCTGTAAGGGGAAGGCCCACTGATTGCCTGCCTGTGCCTGCGTCGAGCACGGGATCGCCGTCACTGCCCCATGCAAGGTATTGCGGTAAGAAAGGATGATGACAGGGCGACGCTTCCAGAACTCTGGTAGCTGAGCATCCTGCGGAAAGTCACACCAATAGAGTTGGCGCAGTTTCGGCGCGCCAATCAAGCGGGGTGCTACCTTCGGGGGTGGTGCTTGGTTATGGGCAGACATGGTGGCTTCCTGCGCTCAATCGTCGTCCTGCACCAAGCGCAACTTGGGTGCACCACGCCGGTTCTGTTTGCGCTTGGCCATTTCTGCCTTGTCGCGCATCTCGGCCACCTTCTCATCGGCGAACGGCTTCGCGGCCTTAATCAGACCGTCGAGATGGTAGATGTTGGTCTTGCTGCCCGCTTCGGTGCGCCGCTCTTCACGGCGAATGTAACCAGCGCCTTCCAGAGCCGCGATATGCTTCTGGACCGTGCGCGGGTGCACATCCATGGCCT
>JANOTT010000093.1:0-10267 GCA_031416535.1 Novosphingobium sp.
CTATTCGCGTCCGCAAATAGTTTGCAACGCCAGCCCGCTCCCCCGGCCCGACCCCCCGCAGGGTACCTTAAATGGATGGTCGGGCCGGGGGAGCGGGCTGGCGTTGCAAAGGCCGGGGTGTAAAACCCTGCCGCACCGCCCTATGGCGGCGAACAAGCGGACGTGGCGGAATGGTAGACGCCGGGGACTTAAAATCCCCTGAGCTTTGCTCGTGTGGGTTCGAGTCCCACCGTCCGCACCACGCTGCTGACCAATCACCCCCGGTCTACTACCTAGTCGGGCGTTGATTTGGCCTTTGCCGGGATTGCTTAACTAAAGCAGGCGCTTGGCCATCCCGGCCGCGTGGAGCACAGCATGGTGCGCAAGCCCGCGAGATTCAAGCCCGCTAAGCGTCCGCCGCCCGAGCAACGCCAGGCACGACGTTTCACCTTGATGCTCCGGGTCGGCAAGCTGCGCACCGCGGACGGCGAATTCGTGTGCGTGCTGCGCGATGTGTCGGACAATGGCATCAAGGTGCGCGTGTTTCACGCACTTCCCAATGATGCGGTCTGCGAGCTTGAACTGAGCGGCGGCGAACGCTTCCGCGTTTGCCAGCTCTGGCAAAAGCACGATCACGTGGGATTTCGCTTTGCCGATGGCCCGATAGCGGTTGACCGGCTGATCGCGGCAACCAGCGCATTTCCCAAACGCGATATCCGCCTGCTGCTGCACCGCCCGGTGCCAATCCTGCTGCTGGTTGAAGGACTGACCCTGCCGGCCCGGCTCTGCGATATTTCACAACACGGCGCCGCTCTGGCGCTTGATCAACGGCTGGCGATCGGGCGCCAAGTGCGGATCGAGGCGCTGGCTTTGCCCGCGCTGCACGCGCGGGTGCGCTGGCGGCGCGGCAGCCTGCATGGGCTGGTTTTCCAGGAAGGGTTCCGGCTTGAAGCTTTGGCCGCACTGGCGGCGCGCATCCAGCTCGATCAGGATGACGTGCCCGACCATCCCGGCAGCATGAAAATCGGGGCCGCGTTAACCGGTGATTAGGCAATTTCCTTCACTCCTGACCACCAAAATCAGGTGGGGGCAAAATGACTATTGCAGGCTTCTCCGGTGCCGGAAAAACGGCGAATAACCGGGAAAAATCGGTTGATGTGGCGATTATCGGAGCCGGTCCGGCCGGGCTGACCGCGGGTTACCTGCTGACCAAGGCGGGCCTCAGCGTCGCGATTATCGAGCAGGACGCGACTTACGTCGGCGGGATCAGCCGCACGGTCGAACACGAAGGCTACCGCTTCGATATCGGCGGGCACCGGTTCTTTTCAAAGTCGCAGCAGGTGGTCGATCTGTGGAACGAGATCCTGCCCGACGATTTCATCCAGCGCCCGCGGATGAGCCGGATCTACTACGAGGGAAAATTCTATTCCTACCCGCTGCGCGCGTTCGAGGCGCTGTGGAATCTGGGAATTGTGCGCAGCACTTTGTGCATGGTCAGCTTCGCCAAGGCGCAAGTGTTCCCGAACCAGACGGTCAAAAGCTTCGAGGACTGGACCGTCAACCAGTTCGGCCACAAGCTTTATTCGATTTTCTTCAAGACCTACACCGAGAAAGTCTGGGGCATGCCCTGCGACGAGATGAGCGCCGACTGGGCGGCGCAGCGCATCAAAGGCCTGTCGCTGTGGAGCGCGGTGATCGACGGGCTCAAGCGCAGCCTGGGCCTCAACAAGACGCCCAATGACGGGATGCAGACCAAGACCCTGCTCGAAACCTTTCGCTATCCGCGGCTGGGCCCGGGGATGATGTGGGATGCCGCACGCGACAAGCTGGTCGCCACCGGCAAGGGCGAAGTGCTGATGGGTCACGCGCTCAAGCAATTGGCGAGCGACGGCAATGACGGCTGGCGGCTGACCGCGACACATGCTGCGGGCGAGACGGTGATCCGGGCGCGCCACGCGATCAGTTCGGCCCCGCTGCGCGATCTGGCCGCGCGGTTGCACCCGCTGCCGCAGGCGAGCCTTGCCGCCAAGCAGCTGCGCTACCGCGATTTCCTGACCGTCGCGCTCAAGATCCGCTCGGACGACCTGTTCCCCGACAACTGGATCTATATCCACGACAGCAAGGTCAAGGTCGGCCGGATCCAGAATTTCCGCTCGTGGTCGCCCGAAATGGTGCCCGAAGACGGGGTGGCCTGTGTCGGGCTCGAATACTTCTGCTTCGCCGGGGACGGGCTATGGTCGATGAGCGATGCCGACCTGATCGATCTCGCCACCCGCGAAACCGCGATCCTCGGGCTGGTTTCGGCCGAACAGGTGATCGGCGGGGTCGTGGTGCGGCAGGAAAAGGCCTATCCGGTCTATGACGAGGATTATGCGGCGCACGTCGCGGTGCTGCGCGACGAACTCGAGGGGCAGCATCCCACGCTGCACTTGGTTGGGCGCAACGGGATGCACCGCTATAACAATCAGGATCACGCGATGATGACCGCGATGCTGACGGTCGAGAATATCAAGGCCGAAGCCCGCGTCTATGACGTGTGGTGCGTCAACGAAGACGCCGAATATCACGAAGCCGGAGACGAAGGCGCCGGCGCAGGATTGCCGCGACCAAGCTTCACGCCCGGCCTTGCGCCCAGCGCCGATCAGGCTGCCGCGCTCGCCTCAGTGCGCGACGTTCCCGAACGCGTGGTGCCGGCGCGGCACCGCGACGCGGCCTGATCGTGGCGGCGCTGGCGGCGCGGTTGGCACCGCTGCGGCAAATTCTGCTGCTGCGCTATCTGGGCGCCAGCGTGATCGCGCTGGGCTGTGATCTGGCTTGCTTTCTGGCGCTGCTCCAACTGGGGCTGACCCCGGCGCCGGCCTCGGCGCTTGGCTACGCGCTTGGCATCGCGGTGCACTGGCTGGTGTCGAGCCGCAAGGTGTTCATCGGCAGCGTTGCCAACCTTGGTCCGGCGCGGACCCGGCAAAAGGCAATGTTCGTGGGGTCGGCGCTGATCGGCTTGGCGGTGACGACTGTGGTGGTGGCAGCGGCCAGCGCGCTCGGGCTCGATCCGCCGCTGGCCAAGCTGATCGCGGTGGGCCCAAGTTTCACCATCACCTGGCTGCTGCGCGACAGCGTGGTGTTTCGCAAGCCCGTAGCGGCGCAGTGAGCGCAGCGGCATCCGATCGCCGGCGCGCGCTTGGAGCGGTGCTGGCCGGCTGGGCGCTGATCGCACTGATCGCGGTGCTGCGCGATTGGCAGCTGATTACGGCGCTGCATTTTTCCGATCCCGACGACGCGCTGCGGATGGTCCAGGTCCGCGACCTGCTGGCCGGGCAAGGCTGGTTCGACCTGCACCAGTACCGCATCGCCCCGCCTGACGCGGTCGTCATGCACTGGTCACGGCTGGTCGACGCACCGCTCGCTGCGGTCACGCTGCTGCTGCGCCCGCTGCTGGGCGAAGCGCGGGCCGAGCTGGCGGCGGCGGTGGCGGTGCCGCTGCTGACGCTGCTGGCGGGGCAACTGTTTTTGGCCCGGCTGGTGGCGCGGCAACTGGGAACCGGGCTGGTCCTGATCGCCACCCTGCTGATGATGCTGATGTTGCCCGCGATGATGCAGTTCAAACCGCTGCGGATCGATCATCACGGCTGGCAGATCGTCGCAGTGCTGGCCGCGGTCAATGCGCTGCTGGCCAAAACCCCGCGCGCGGCCGCGCTGGTGGCGGGGCTGAGCCTGGCCTTCGGGATGTCGGTCAGTCTGGAACTGCTGCCGTTTGCCGGGCTGTTCGGGGCACTGTTCGCGCTGCGCTGGTGGCGCGATCCCGGCGGTTGGCGGTGGCTGGTGTGGTATCTGGATGCATTGGTGCTGGGCAGCGTAGGGTTTTTCCTCGGCTCGCGCGGGCTCGGCGATCTGACCAGCTATTGCGACACCGTGTCGCCGGCTTATCTGGCCGCGCTGGGCGCGGCCGCGCTGGGCGTCCACGCACTGGCGCTGCGCCCGGCCGCGCCGCGGCTGTGGCTGGTGACCGGACTGGGCCTGACGGCAGTGGCCGCGGCCGGCCTGTTCCTGTGGCTCGCGCCTGGTTGCAGCACCGGGCCGTTTGCCCGGCTCGATCCGCTGGTGCGCGATTTCTGGTACGACAATGTCAAGGAAGGGATGCCGATCTGGCGGCAAGAGTGGTCGGTCCGGTTGCAGATGCTGGTGCCGCCGCTGACCGGCCTGGCTGCGGCGGTCCACCTCGCCCGGCGCGAGGCCGCGGGGTTCTGGGGCGAATTTGCGCTGCTGCTGGGCGGCGCAATCATGATTTCGGTGGCGGTGTCGCGGTTCTCGTCGGTGTCGTCGGCGATCGCGGTGCTGCCGCTGGCGTGGCTGGTGCGCCGCTGCGCACAGCGGCTGAGTGCACCGGGCAAAATTGCGGCGCGCGCAGCTATCGCCGCGCTGCTGCTGGCGGTGTTGCTGCCCGGGCTGGTGTTCGATGTGGCCGAGCGCGCGTATGTCCGGCTTGCGGCGGTTCCCGCCCGCCCGCCCCAGATTGCTGCGCTGCCGCCGGTCAAGCAGGCCAATTCCGCGTGCGGGCTGCCCGGATCGCTCCCCGCGCTGGCTGTTCTGCCGCCAGCAACGATCCTGACGCCGATGGATGTCGGACCGTATATCCTGCTGGGCACGCGGCACCGGGTGGTGGCGACCAACCACCACCGCGCGGCGGCAGCGATGCACGATGTGATTGCCGCTTTCCTGGCCCCGCCTGCTGCGTCGCACACGATCGTGCGCCAGCGCGGTGCGGCCTATGTGATGCTGTGCCCCGACCTGATCGAAACGCTGATGTACCGCGACCGAGCGCCCACGGGCCTTGCCGCGCAGCTGCTGGCCGGGCAGCGCATCGACTGGCTGGAGCCGGTCGACCTTGGCCCTGACGGCGGCACCACGCGGCTGTGGCGGGTGCGCTCCGCCAATTCGCCAGCAGTTCAGCCGGGGCGGAACAGCAGCGCGTCACCGTCCATGCAGTAACGCTTGCCGGTTGGCTTGGGGCCGTCGTTGAACACGTGCCCCAGATGGCCGCCGCAGCGGGTGCAGTGCACCTCGGTGCGCGGATAGCCCGCGTCCCAATCCCGGCGGGTGGCCACTGCGCCGGGCAGCGGCTGCCAGAAGCTGGGCCAGCCGGTGCGGCTATCGTATTTGGTGGCGCTGGAATAGAGCGGATTGCCATCGGCCGCGCAGACAAAAGTGCCCTTGCGGTGCTCGTTCAACAGCGCCGACGAAAATGGCCGTTCAGTCCCGTTCTGGCGCAGGATGATGTACTGCTTGGGGGTGAGCCGGCGTTTCCATTCAGCATCGCTGAAGCGCACCGGATAGGCCTTGGCCTCGGCCCGGCCGCTGCCGCAGGCGGCGAGCACGGCGCTGGCGGTGCCAGCGGCGAACAACCGCAGCATGGAGCGGCGCGACGGGGTCTGGATCATGGCAAGCTCCTGGCTTGGCGCAGGCAAGCCATGCGCCTCGTATGGTAATACGCTGGCCAAGCCGCAAAAGTTGCAGCGCGGTCAGAATTTTTCGAGCGTGACGTCCATGTGCCGGAACCCGTGGACGAAATTGGCGCGCACCCGCTCGACCTTGCCGGTGACATGCACCCGCATTCGCCGCGCGTGCATTTCTTCCAGCAGGATCTTGAGCTGCAATTCGGCCAACCGCGCGCCGACGCAGCGGTGGATGCCATAACCGAAGGCGAGATTGCGCCGTGCATTCCCGCGTCGCAGGTCCAGCTGGTCGGGCTGGACGAACACCTCTTCGTCGCGGTTGGCCGAAAGATACCACAGGATCAGCTTGTCGCCGGCCTTGATCTGATGGCCGAACAGGTCGGCATCGGCGGTGGCGGTGCGGCGCATGTGCGCCAGCGGGGTCTGGAACCGAATGCATTCCTGCACCGCATTGGGGATCACCGAGGGATCGCTTTCGAACACCGCGCGCTGCTCGGGGAAGCTGTGCAGCCCATGGACGATGCCCGACATGGTGTTGCGGGTGGTATCGTTGCCGCCGACGATCAGCAGGATCAGGTTGCCCATGAATTCCTGCGGGCTCATCTGGCTCATCGCGTCCGAATGGATCATCATCGAAATCAGGTCGCGGCTGGGTTCCTTGCCCATCCGCTCGATCCACAAATGCTGGAAGTACTGCGCCATTTCGCTGAGGATTTCGTGGCGCGTATCGGCCAGTTCGCGCGCCAGGCCAAGTTCGACGTCGCCCGCCCAGTCCGACCAGAACGTCAGCAGATGCCGGTCTGCCCACGGAAAGCCGAACAGGATTGCGAGCATGCCGGTGGTCAGCTCGATCGAGACTTTCTCGACCCAGTCGAACTCTTCGCCATAGGGCAAACTGTCGAGCACCGCGGCGGTGCGCATCCGCACTTCGGTTGACAGGTACTCGATCTCTGCCGGGGTGAAGGCCGGGGCCACGGTGCGGCGCTGGCCGGTGTGTTCGGGCCGGTCCATTGCGATGAACATCGGCAGGCGGCGTTCCTCGAGCATTTCGGGGGTCATGCCGGGCGGCGGCTCGCCGATCGTGATCCCGCCGTTGCGCCATGACGATGAATAGAGTTCGGGCAGCGCCTCGACGTGCTGGATCGCCTTGACCGTGGTGACATTCCAGAAATCGCCATAGGGCGTACCGGTGACCTTGTTGATTGCGGCTTTGGCGCGCATTTCGGCAAAGATCGGCTGCCAGCGATCCTCGACATAGATGTCCGAGCGCGACACGTCCCACGGGTGGGTATGCCTGGGCATGTTGTGCCCATACTCTTTGAGCCAGCCCTCAAAGGCATCCATCGCGCTGGGCGCGGTGCGATAGGTGAAGTGCTCGGGCGTGCTTACCTGCGAAGCCATCGGTGTCTCTCTCTCCCGCCGCCACATTGAAATGCGTTGCGACACGGGACTTATCTCGCTGCGCTTACCGAAATGTCAATAGCGGGTCGGCGGGGCGCTTGGCATCCGGGTCAGGCGGCGTTGACCGCGGCACGCTTTCGTCCGAAGAAACTGCGCTTGCCGCGCGCCGGACCGCTTTGCATCACCCGCTTCTTGAACAGGGCGGCGCCCAGCCGCACCAGCACCGCCACGCAGACCAGTTGCCAGCCGATTGCCAGCGCGTGCGGCCACAGCGCGGGTGCCTGCGCGGCGCGGGCCAGCATCGTAAACGGCGAGGAGAACGGAATGATCATCGCCGCCCGCTCGATCCAGGTACCGGGCTGGGCCATGGCGAAGCTGGCGAAAAAGAAGTTGAGCAGCTGCAGCATGGTCACCGGCATCGACAGCGTCTGCACCTCGCGCACGGTACTCGCCATCGACCCGATCGCCAGGAAGATCGAGCCGAGCAGCAGATAGCCCATCGAGAAATAGACCACCCCCAGCGCAAAGAACATGGGCCAGCCAACCGCCGGTGCAGGATATTCGGACAGACTGTGCCCAGCGGCCAGCCACACGCCTGACCCGGCCACAGCCCAGACCGTGATCCCGACCATCGACACCGCCAGCATCGCGAACAGCTTGCCCAGGAACACCGCGTCCATCGGGATCGCGGCGGCCAAAACTTCGATAATTTTGTTGCCCTTTTCCTCGACCAGATTGGACAGCACCATGCCGGCCAGCAGCATGGTCAGCAGGAACAGCACGGTCTGGCCAAGCTGCGCGGTGACCACGCGGCTGTGGGTCTGGTCGGCGCGGGTGGTGGCGATCCCGGCCAGCTCGACCTCGGGATAGGAGCTGGGCGACTGACCCAGGGCCTGCGCCGACAGCAGCCCGACCCGGCCCTGCCAGTTGGCGATCCGCTCGCTCGATCCGGTCAGTACCGGATGTTGCGGGGTGCCGGTCACGATCGCCGCCAGGTTGGCCTGGTTGTTCTTCATCGCCGAAACTGGATCAAACCGCTCAGCGGGGGCAAGCTGCCTGACCACGACCAGATCGGGCATGCTTGGCCCGAGCTGCGCAGCCAGGGCCTGCTGGGCCTTGACCATCCGCGCGGTATCAGCCGGGCTCATCGCCAGCCCCAGCACCGGGCGATCGGCGCTGTCCTGCACCTTTTGCCCGATCCCGCCGGCCAGCCCGCCAACCAATATCGGAAACAGCGGGCCGAGCAGGAAAAAGAAGAAACTGCGCGAGAACAGGATCGCGACGAAATCGCGCCGCGCCACCACATAGGCGGCGGCCAGCGTCGAAAGCCGTCCGGTGCGGCTTGGTTGGTTCATCGGGGGGTCTCCTGGGGGCTTTCTTCGAGCGCGCGGGCCGCCGCCTCGCCAGCAATTGCGACAAAGGCATCGTGCAATCCGGCGCGTTCGATCGACAGCGAAAGGATCCCGGCCTCGCCTTCGATCAGCGCGCGCAACAGCGGCTCGATCCCGCTGTTGGGCAGCGAAAAGTGCCAGAAACTGCCTTCGCGCCGGGCATCGGCGGGAAACGCCCGTTTCCACGGGCCATCGTCGGCCCGCGTTTCCAGTCGCACCTGCGGCCGGATCCGGTCCCGCGCGAGGTCGACCGGTCCCGCAAACGGCACTTTGCCGCCAGCGATAATCGCCACTTCGTCGCACAATCGCTCGGCATGCGCGATCACATGCGTTGAGAAGATCACCGTGGTGCCCTTGGCGGCGAGCTCGCGGATCATCAGTTCGAGCTTGCCCTGATTGAGCGCGTCGAGCCCTGAGAACGGCTCGTCGAACACCACCAGTCGGGGCTCGTGCACCAGCGTGCCGAGTAGCTGGACCTGCTGCGCCATGCCTTTGGAGAGCTGGCGGATCTGCCGGTCGATGGCATAGCCAAGGCCATGTTCCTCAAGCAGCGCCTTGCCCCGGGCACGCCCCACCTTCAGCGGCAGGCCGCGCAGCGCGCCAAGGAAGGCAATCGCCTCGTAGGCTTTCATCGAGGGGTAAAGCCCGCGCTCTTCGGGCAAATAGCCGATCGCATGCGCCACTTCGTGCGGGCGATCATGCCCGAGCACGCGGCGCACCCCCGAATCGGGATCGATGATCCCCAGCAGCATCCGCAGCGTGGTGGTCTTGCCCGCGCCGTTGGGGCCAAGGATGCCGTAAATCGCACCTTGGGGGACCACCAGATCGACGCCGTCGACCGCGAGGAAGCCTTCGAAGCGTTTAACCAGTCCGCGCGCCTCGATCGCCAGCGGCGCACCAGTAATCTGGTCTGCCGCCGAAGGCGCGTTGCTCCGCATCTGCCATTCCCCTAGTTTCATGTCCGGCGCGATAATGGCGCGGCTGTGAACAGGAGCAACAGGAAGTTTGGTTAACGTGGCGGAAATCGTGAGGCTAAAGCATGATTTGGCCACGGAAGCGGCGCGCCTGGGCTTCGCCGCCTGCGGGATTGCGCCGTCCGGCGAAGATCCGCTGGCGGCGCGGCGGCTCGAACAATGGCTGGGCGCCGGGCAGCACGGCGAGATGGAGTGGATGGCGGCGCGCGAACACCACCGCCGCAGCCCGCAAGGCCTGTGGCCCGAGGCGCGCAGCGTGATCGCGCTGGGGATGAGCTATGCGCCGGGCCGCGATCCGCTGGCACTGGCCGCGCACGGCGAGCGGGCGCGGATCTCGGTCTATGCGCAGGGCAAAGACTACCATGACGTTGTGAAACCCGCGCTCAAGGCGCTGGCCCGCTGGCTAATCGCCGAAAGCGCGCGGCGCGGATTGGGCGATGCCGGGGTCAAGGTGTTCGTCGATACCGCGCCGGTGATGGAAAAGCCGCTGGGGCAGGCGGCGGGGCTGGGCTGGCAGGGCAAGCACACCAACCTGGTCAGCCGCAACCACGGCTCATGGCTGTTTCTCGGCGCGATTTACACCACGCTGGAATTTGCGCCCGACGAGGCGGAGATCGACCATTGCGGTTCATGCAATGCCTGCCAGATGGCCTGCCCAACCGCTGCCTTTCCGGCCCCGTATCAGCTCGATGCGCGGCGCTGCATTTCCTATCTGACGATCGAGCTCAAAGGCCCGGTCCCGCTCGAATTCCGCAAGGCACTGGGCAACCGCATCTACGGCTGCGACGATTGCCTCGCGGTCTGTCCGTGGAACAAGTTTGCCAGCGAAGCCTCTGCAATGCACGCCTTCGTGCCCCGCGCCGAACTGGTCGCCCCAAAGCTCGCCGAATTGCTGATGCTGGATGATGCGGGTTTTCGGGCGCTGTTTTCAGGCTCGCCGATCAAACGCATCGGGCGCAACCGGTTCGTGCGCAACTGCCTCTATGCCGCGGGGAATAGCGCCGACCCAGCGTTGGTCGGGCCAGTGCGCGCTCTGTTGGCGGATCCCGACCCGGTGGTTGCCGAAGCGGCG
>JANOTT010000094.1:0-27154 GCA_031416535.1 Novosphingobium sp.
CGATCTGGTGCACCGTCTCGCGGTCGAACTCGCCCGCCGACATCCGATTTCGCACCGCGTGGAACAGGTTGCCCAGCGCGCGCTTGAGTGGCGGCGCGCTGGTCCGCTCGCCTTCTTCGGCCAGGCCCTTGAGCCGCGCGACGATCGCATCGTACTCGTCCTGGCGTTCGGTCAATTCGGCCGTACCTGCTTCAGTCACATCAAGCATACGTCGCACGCTTGGCTTCCCGTCATTCCATTCTTCGATCTTTTCTTCGTCGAGCAGCAGGCTAATTGTTGGATAGACCACCCCCGGGCTCGGCGCGTAATTGCCGCCCGACAGTTCCTCGATCGCCTTGATCAGCTCGTACCCGTGGCGCGGAGCTTCGGCGATCAGGCCGAGCAGCGCGAGTCGCAGTTCGCCCGAACCGAACATCCGGCCGCGTCCGCTCGGGCCGCGCCGTCCGGGACCGCCACGATCACGGCCTTCGCCGCCGAACCCTCCGCCCCAACCGGAGCCCCAGTGGCGTCCCCAGCCTTGGCCCCAACCCGTCATAACCATTGCGGCGACCGGACCATAGCGATGGCCGCGTGGGCCACATCCATGCATTCCCATGTGTCTTGTTCCTTTCATGATTGTTCAAAGATATATCTTTAAACCGATCATGCAAGGGGCCAGTGTGGGAAAATCGTAAACCTTCGTCAGTGCGATTAACGTGGAGACAATCTTGCTTTAGGCCAACAGACATGCCCGATCTGTTTGCCGACGACATCCCCGACACTCCCGACGAAGCCCCGCGCGCCGATGCGCCGCTGGCCGACCGGCTGCGCCCGCGTATTTTGAACGAGGTGATCGGGCAGGAGCATCTGACCGGGCCCGAGGGCGCGATCGGGCGGATGGTCGCGGCGGGCCGGCTCTCGAGCATGATCCTGTGGGGCCCCCCGGGCACCGGCAAGACCAGCATCGCGCGGCTGCTGGCCAAAGCCGTGGGCATGCGGTTCGCCGCGATCAGCGCGGTCTTTTCAGGCGTGGCCGATCTCAAGAAGGCCTTTGCCGAGGCCGCGACTGCCGCCAAAATGGGTCAGCGAACGCTATTGTTCGTCGACGAGATCCATCGCTTCAACCGCGCGCAGCAAGACGGCTTCCTGCCGTTTGTCGAACGCGGCACGGTAACCTTGGTCGGCGCGACCACCGAAAATCCCAGCTTTGCGCTCAACGCCGCGCTGCTCAGCCGTGCGCAGGTGCTGATCCTGCACCGGCTCGATGCCGCTGCGCTCGCGACCTTGCTGGCGCGCGCCGAAGACCTGGCCGGAGCGTTGCCGCTGACCGCGCAGGCGCGCGCGGCCTTGGTTGCTTCCGCCGATGGCGACGGCCGGTTCCTGCTCAATCAGGCCGAAACGCTGTATGCGGCGCAGCTGACCGAGCCGCTCGATCCCGCAGCGCTGGGCGCGTTCCTGCAACGCCGCATGGCGGTCTATGACAAGGACCGCGACGGGCATTACAACCTGATTTCGGCGCTGCACAAAGCCCTGCGCGGGTCCGATCCGCAGGCCTCGCTCTATTATATGGCGCGAATGCTGACCGCCGGGGAGGAGCCGCTGTACGTGCTGCGGCGGCTGGTGCGGTTTGCCAGCGAGGACATCGGCCTGGCTGATCCGCAAGCTCTGATCCAGTGCCTCGCGGCCAAGGATGCTTACCAGTTCCTCGGCAGTCCCGAGGGCGAACTGGCGATCGTGCAGGCCTGCCTCTACCTCGCCACCGCGCCCAAATCGAACGCCGCCTATATGGCGCAGAAGCTCGCGTGGGACAGCGCCCGCACCACCGGCAGCCTCGCCCCGCCCGCGCATATTCTCAACGCCCCAACCAAGCTGATGAAGGACATCGGCTACGGCAAGGACTATGCTTACGATCACCAGACCCAGGACGGCTTTTCGGGCGCGGACTACTGGCCCGAGGAAATGGACCCGCAGGTCTATTACCAGCCGGCCGAACGCGGGTTCGAGCGCGAAGTGCGCAAGCGGATGGACTGGTGGGACAAGCGGCGGGGTGAACTAACGGGCGCATGACACCCCCCAGATTCAAGCACTTCGCCGCGATCGACTGGTCGGGTGCGGCGGGTGAGCGCCATGCCGGGATTGCGCTGGCGCTGTGCGATGCCACGTCGGCCCCCGCGCTGGTCCGCCCCGGTCACCGCTGGTCGCGCGGCGAAGTGCTGGATTGGCTCGAGCACGCTTTACCGCCCGATACGCTGGTCGGGTTCGACATGAGTATGTCGTTCGCGTTCGACGATGCCGGGGCCTACTTCCCCGGCTGGACTGCCAGCCCCGCCGATGCACGCCGGCTGTGGGCGCTGGTTGAGCAAATCTGCGCCGATGAACCGCATCTGGGCGCCACCACCTTTGCCGATCACTCCGGCACCGCGCCGCATTTTCGGCGTCCTGGCGGGCGCGCGGGCGCGGCGTTTGGCGGCGATGGTCAAACAGGGGGGCGCGGACGCTTTCGCCAGACCGAGCACGCGCAGGCCCGCGCCGGGTGCCGCCCGTACAGCAATTTCAATCTCGTTGGCGCGGCGCAGGTTGGCAAGGGCAGTCTGGCGGGGATGCGTCTGCTCCACCGCTTGCACGGCAAACACGCGATCTGGCCGTTCGATCCACTGCCCGGCAGCGGCTCGGTCTTGGTCGAGATCTACACCACGCTGGCCGCGCTTGCCGCCGGCCGCAGCGCTGCCCGCTCGAAGATTCGCGACCACGCCGAACTCAACACCGCGCTGGCCGGGCTGGGCAGCAAGCCGGTGCGCGGGCTTGGGCCGATCAGCGATCACGCCGCCGATGCGCTGATCGCGGCCGCGTGGCTGCGCAATCTGGCGCACCAGCCGGGCATATGGTCACCGCCGTTGCTCACGCCGGAAATTGCCCAACGCGAGGGCTGGACCTTTGGCGCCCGGTAAAGCTAAGGGACGTTCACGCATATAAGGCCACAAATTTTGGGCCGGCTTAGCTCAGTTGGTAGAGCACCTGATTTGTAATCAGGGGGTCAGGGGTTCGAATCCTCTAGCCGGCACCATATTTAGTCCTGAAAGATTTGCGGCTTCCGGTTATTGTCTCACCGAGGGGAAAGCGATGGCCCCCATTCTTGACGGCTGTTACACCCGATCATCGGCGCCCCTAAGCTGTCAGGCAGGCCTTTAGCTCGAAAACCTCAGGAGCAAGCTATGCAGAAAATGAAAGCCGCAATCTTCGTCGAGGCCGGTCGCATCGTTCTGGATGACAAGCCGATCCCCGATGTCGGACCGCTGGACGCGTTGGTGCGGATCACGACCACGACGATCTGCGGCACGGACGTGCACATTCTGAAGGGTGAGTATCCAGTCGAAAAAGGCCTGACCATTGGCCACGAGCCAGTCGGTGTGATCGAGAAGCTCGGCTCCTCCGTTGCCGGTTTTAACGAAGGCCAGCGGGTCATAGCGGGCGCCATCACGCCGAGCGGTCACAGCAACGCCTGTCAGTGCGGACGCTGCTCGCAGGACGGACCCGGCACCCGCCACGGCTGGAAGCCGATGGGTGGCTGGAAGTTTGGAAACACGATTGACGGCTGCCAGGCCGAGTATGTCCTCGTCCCCGATGCGATGGCGAATTTGGCTTGCGTTCCGGACGGCCTTACCGACGAGCAGGTCCTGATGTGCCCCGACATCATGTCGACCGGGTTTGGCGGTGCCGAACGCGGCGGCATCAAGATCGGCGACATGGTCGCGATCTTCGCGCAAGGCCCCATCGGTCTATGTGCCACCGCTGGCGCGAAAATCCTTGGCGCATCAACCATCATTGCCGTTGACAGACTGCCGGAACGACTCGCGATGGCGCGGCGTCTCGGGGCCGATCATGTCGTCGATTTCAGCCGCGTCGACGCGGTTGAAGCAATCTTGCGGCTGACCGACGGGCGCGGCGTCGATGTCGCCATCGAGGCACTCGGCACCCAGGCGACGTTCGAGGCCTGCCTCAGGGTCCTCCGGCCTGGCGGCACGTTATCGAGCCTGGGCGTCTATTCCACCGACCTCAGCATCCCGCTCGACGCGTTTGCGGCGGGGCTTGGCGACCACACGCTCGTCACTACCCTCTGCCCGGGTGGCAAGGAGCGGATGCGCCGGCTCATGGCGGTCATAGAATCGGGACGGGTAGACTTAAGCGCGATGGTCACGCACCGCTTCAAGCTCGATGACATCGAAGCGGCCTACGAACTCTTTGCCAACCAGCGCGATGGTGTGTTCAAGGTCGCTATCACGCCGTAGCAGCAAGGAAATTTTTGATGAACCGGTGGGAGCAGACGTGACTATCGACGGGGAACCAGGACGCGACGATACCACGCGCTCTCAGCTCGATCGGCTGCTTGCGCTGGCGGCTGAGCGGGACCCGGTTCGAACCGCGGTTGTCCACCCCTGCGATGCGGTTTCGCTTGGCGGCGCACTCGAAGCCTTCCGGATGAGGCTGATCCTGCCCGTGCTGGTCGGTCCTCCTGCGAAAATCGCAGCCGCCGCGGCGGAGGCAGGCGAAGACCTCACCGGCATCCGCATTGTTGCGGTCGAGCACAGCCATGCCGCGGCCCAGGAAGCTTGCCGCCTGGCCCGCGCCGGCGAGGTGGATGCTATCATGAAGGGCAGCCTTCATACCGACGAGGTTCTCGCCGCCGCCGTCGATCGCGCGAGCGGCCTGCGCACCGACCGCCGGATGAGCCATGTCTTCATTCTCGATGTGCCGACTTATCCGCGCCCGCTGCTCGTGAGCGACGCCGCCATCAACATCGCGCCCGACCTCGCCACCAAGGCCGACATCGTCCAGAATGCGATCGACTGTGCGCACGCCCTGGGTATCCCAAAACCTCGCGTCGCCATTTTGGCGGCGGTCGAGACGGTGCATCCCGACATGCCGGCCACCACCGATGCGGCGGCGTTGGCCAAAATGGCCGATCGCGGCCAGATCGTGGGTGGCATAATCGACGGTCCGCTTGCGTTCGACAATGCGATTTCCAAAGCAGCTGCGGATTCGAAACGGATTGTCTCGGCCGTGGCCGGGCTTGCGGACGTCCTTATCGTTCCGAATATCGAAGCCGGGAACATGCTGGCAAAGCAGCTCGCCTATCTCGCCAACGCCCAGTCCGCAGGCATCGTGATGGGTGCACGGGTACCGATCATCCTGACCAGCCGGGCCGACGGTCGCCTGTCGCGGCTGGCGTCCTGCGCCGCCGCGGTGCTGGTCGCGCAACACGTCCGAACCAAGCCTGTCCGATGAAGCGGGCACTTCTGGTACTCAACGCCGGGTCGTCCAGCCTGAAATTCGCGGTTTACGGACATGACTCCAATTTGTCGCTGCGCCTGAAGGGAAGCGTGTCGCGGCTCGGTCAGGCACCCCGGCTGAAGATCGTGTCGCCCGACCGAGCCGACGACAGCAGCGATCTGGGCACGGGTCCGATGTCGTGCCGTGATGCGTTGCCGGTGGTCTTCGCTGCCATTGCCGCTCACGGGTACACCGGCCGGATCGCCACCGTGGGCCACCGGATCGTCCATGGCGGGCAGAGTTTCACCAAACCGATCGTACTCGATCAGGCCATCCTCAAAAAGCTTCGCCACCTCGCGCCGATGGCGCCGCTGCATCAGCCCGTGAATCTGGACATGGTCGAAATGGCCGCCAGCCTGTTTCCTCAAGCCGTTCAGGTCGGCACTTTTGATACCGCGTTTCATGCCGACCGCCCGCGCTGCGACCAGCTCTATGGCCTGCCCCGACGGCTGAGCGACGACGGCATCCTCGCCTATGGCTTCCATGGTCTTTCCTACGACCATGTCGCGGCGGTGCTGCGCGAGCGGGATGGCCCGCGCGCCGGCGGTCGCACGATCGTGGCGCATCTGGGCAGCGGTGCGAGCCTGTGCGCCATGTTCGCCGGGCAAAGCGTCGCCACCACGATGGGGTTCTCGGCGCTCGACGGTCTGGTGATGAGCTCACGCTGCGGCTCGCTGGATCCGGGCATCGTGCTTCACCTGATCCGCGAACGGCAGATGAGCGCCGAGGCGGTAAGCGACCTGCTTTACACGCAATCGGGCCTGCTCGGCGTCTCAGAACTGTCCGGTGACATGCAGGTGCTGCTGCAAAGCAGCGACCCGCGTGCGCGGGCGGCTGTCGATCTTTTCGTCTATCGCATTGGCCGGGCAATCGGTTCGATGGCGGCTGCGGTAAGCGGGCTCGATACGTTGGTGTTCACCGCGGGCATCGGCGAAAATGCACCCGAGATTCGCCAGCGCATCGGCGAGGCAGCCGAATGGCTAGGCGTTCGGATTGACCCCGAACGTAATTTGCGCGGCGATGCGAGTATCGCTTTTGCCGGCTCGCGCGTGGATGTTCTCGTGATCCCGGCCGACGAAGAACGCGCGGTTGCCGGGGCCAGCCTGACCGCACTTGCAGCGTTGCCAAAGGATTTGGCGGGAGGCTGACTGACCGCCCACGGCTCGCCAATTGCCGACCCAGCAATATCAGCCACTGCAACTCACCCTGCCAGACCAGGCCGCAAAGCTTCGCAGCGGAACATCAGCGCCTTCTCGATTTCCAGCACCACCAGCAAGACCATCCCGATGGCAAGGACGATGGCCCCGTCGAGCAGGGAAATCGCCGCACTGCCGAACATCACCTGCATGAACGGCGCATAAGTGAAGGCCAGCTGGGCAACCGTCACCAGGCCAACCGCAGCCAGCACGGAGCGGGTGCCAAGCACGCCCCGGATGCTGAATGAGGTCATGTGCAGATAGCGGACGTTGAACAGATAGAAGATCTGCATCACCACCACGGTGTTCACCACCAAGGTCCGCGCGACAGCCTCGCCAAGCCCGCGCTGCATCGCATATTCAAAAATGCCAAAGACGCCGATCGCGAACAACACCGATACGATGGCGATCCGCCGCAGCACAAAGCGAGACAGCAGCGGCGCGTCGCGCTGACGGGGCGCGCGCTGCATCACCTTGGCTTCTGTCGGCTCGAACGCCAGCACCAGCGCCAGCGTGACCCCGGTGATCGTGTTGATCCACAGGATCTGCACCGGCGTCATCGGCAAAGCCAGCCCCAGCAGGATTGCCAGCACGACGGACAGCGTCTGCCCGCCATTGGTCGGCAGCGTCCAGGCGATCACCTTGCGGATATTGTCATAAACCGTGCGACCTTCCTGCACAGCGGCGACGATCGAGGCGAAATTGTCGTCGAGCAGCACCATCTGCGCCGCCTCCTTGGCGGCTTCGGTGCCCTTGCGGCCCATCGCGATGCCGATATCGGCCTGTTTCAACGACGGTGCGTCATTGACCCCGTCGCCGGTCATCGCGACCACCTCGCCGTTGGCCTGCAACGCGCGCACGATGCGCAGTTTGTGCTCGGGACTGGTGCGGGCAAAAACGCTGACGGCTGGTGCCAGCGCGCGCAGCTCGTCGTCCGACACCCCGTCAAGCTCTGCCCCGGTGACCACCTGCGGATTATCGGCGAGCGCAAGCTCCGCGGCGATGGCCACAGCGGTATCGGCATGATCGCCCGTGATCATCTTCACCGATATCCCGGCCGACCGGCAATCGGCGATCGCAGCGATCGCTTCGTCGCGCGGCGGATCAATGAACCCGACGATGCCCAGAAACACCAGCCCGCTGGCAAGCTGGTCAAACGCCAACCGTTCCAGCTGCGGCGCGGCGGACATTGCGGCAAAGCCCAGCACCCGCTCACCGTTGCCCGCCGCCGTGGCGATACGGGCCTGCCAATAGGCCGGATCGACGGCGGCTTCAGTCGCTCCGGCCTGGGTCTTGCACATCTCCAGCACGCGCTCCGGTGCGCCCTTCACGGCTAACCAGGCGCCGCCGTCGGGGGTGGAGTGGAGCGTTGCCATGAAGCGGTGCTGCGCATCGAAGGGTATCTCATCGCGCCGCGCCCAGGCGCCGCGCTCGGTCTCGGGATGCAGCCCGGCTTTCATAGCCAGTGCCACCAACGCCCCTTCCATCGGATCGCCGTGCACGCTCCAGCGTCCGTCGCGGTCCAGCAAATCGGCGTCGTTGCACAGCAAGGCGGCGCGGATCAGATCGGTTTGTGCGGCGTCGGAACCGGGTGCGCCATCGCCATCGGCGGGACCGATTGTGCCGGTCGGTGCATAGCCCGCGCCGTCCACCAGGTATTCGTCCTGAGCGGTGACGATGCGCCGGGCGGTCATCTCGTTGCGGGTCAGCGTGCCGGTCTTGTCCGAACAGATGACCGATGTCGCCCCCAGCGTCTCGACCGCCGGAAGGCGGCGCACCATGGCGTTGCGGCGCGCCATGCGCTGCACGCCAATCGCCAACGTGATCGAGATCACCGCAGGGAGGCCCTCGGGCACCACGCCTACCGCCAGCGCCACCACGACCATCAGCGCCTCAGACCAAAGGTAGTCGCGCTCGAGCGTGGCAAAAGCAAAGATCGCTGCCCCCAACCCGAGGGCAAACCAGGTGATCTGGCGGCCGAACCGGTTGATCTGCGCCAGCATCGGCGTCGTCAGCGTTTCCACCTGCCCGATCAGCGCCGAAATGCGGCCAATTTCGGTATCGGCGCCAGTCGCCACCGTGACGCCTGTGGCTTGCCCAGTGGCGATCAGCGTGCCCGAATAAAGCATACAAAACCGGTCGCCGAGCGGTGCATCGGCGGCCACCGGGGCCTCGGTCTTGGACGCCGGCAGCGATTCCCCAGTCAGGATGGCCTCATCGGCCAAAAGGCTTCGCGCGCGCGTCAGGCGCAGGTCGGCGGGGGTCTTGTCGCCTGGCTCCACGACCACAATGTCGCCGATCACGATCTCGCGAGAGTCAATCTTGTGGCGGGTTCCGTCACGCAGGACGGTGGCATGGGGCGCGATCATGCCGCGGATCGCATCAAGCGCGGTTTCCGCCTTGCCTTCCTGCACGAAGCCGACAACCGCGTTGATGAGAACGATTGCTACGATCACCGCCATATCGACGTAGTGAGTCAAGACGCCCGCCGCCACCGCCGCGGCCAGCAGGAAATAGATCAGCACATTGTTGAACTGGGCCAGCAGCCGCAGCACCGGGTGCGGGCGCGGTGGCGCGGGTAATTCATTTGGGCCGTTTGCGGACAGCCGGCGCGCCGCCTCTGCTACGGCAAGTCCGTCGGCGCTCGTGTTCAGTGCCAAGAGCACCTCGGTAAGCTCGAGCGAGTGCCAGTCCTGGCCGCGAACAAGCCCGGCGGCTTGTGATGTCACTGTGGCACTGGGGAGTTTGTTCATCGCATAGCCTTTATCATTCTTGTGCTGCGATTGGCACCGCTCCGATATCTGGCGGTGCAATTGGCTAACGAACCACAGGGTGTAGCTGCGACGGCCTCAACTCGCATGTCGAATGCAGCATTTTCGTCGCAATTGCCCAGGACTTGCGTGTTGCAAGACGACTGGCGATCGGGGTGGCCACGCCATTGCTGTTGGGAACAGCGCCGGGCTGACCGTATCGGGGGCGGTTAAACATTATCGCGCCAGCGCGCGCGTGTTTCACGGCCAGCAGCCTTGTTCCGCGCGCGCTCAGCGCATTCTGGCGCCGACCTGTCGCTCTTATCGGAATTGGGACACCAATTTTCTTTGATCAGTTTACTCAAACAGTTCGGGCTTTTGCGATGCCTCCTGCCGCGTGCGCTGCGGTTCCGCCTTCGGGTCAATTCCGGCCGTGATCTGCTCCAGCCAGGCGCGGGCAATCTCACGCGCGGCGGAAAATTCGATTGCACCAACGTCTGCAATGGCGCGCTGCGCCGGGTTATGTCTGCCGGGTAAGCGCGCGTCGATTGCCTTGACCGTCAAATTTTTCCGCATATCAGGAGGGTCCGTGGGGCAACACAAAGTCAGCCAATTTTGGCGAGACAAGTTGAAGCAGCATGAAACCCGCAGAAACGCAAAAACAAGAATTTTGAAATCAGCAGGTCAGGGGTTGAAATCCTAGAGCCGGCACCATGGCAAAGGACGCGCACGGCGATGCTGGCGGACATGATCGAACGGCTGCTTGAGCGGCATCTCGACGACGGTGCGCAGGCGCGCGCGCGCAGTGGTGCCTGGCTGCCGGATATCTGGAGCGAGGTCGAGGAGATGGGCCTGCCGCGCGCGCTCCTGAGCGAGGAGCAAGGCGGGTTCGGGCTCGATCCGGCCGAGCAGGGCGAAGCGCTGCGGCTGCTGGGCCGCCATGCCGTGCCGCTGCCGGTGGCCGAGACGATGGGCGCCAACCGGCTGTTGGCGCTGGCTGGATTGCCGCTGGCCGAAGGTGCCGCCGGGCTGGCGCGCGCCGATCACCTGACCGTTACAGCGGGCCGCTTGCAGGGCGCTGTGGCCCGGGTGGCGTGGGGCGATAGCCTCGATTGCCTGGCGCTGGCGGTGGGTGATACGCTGTACCGCGTGCCGAGCGCGGGCTGGCACGTGGCCGAACCGGGCCACGCGCTCAATTTCCAGCCGCGGCCGACCTTGGCGATCGATTGGGCAATTGATGCCTCGGCGCCGCTGCCGCATTGCCCGCTGGCCGAAGGTGCAACTTTGCGCGCATTTCAAATCGCGGGCGCGCTCGAAGCGGCGCTCGCCATGACCATCGCGCACACCGGTACCCGCGTCCAGTTTGGCAAGACGCTGTCGAAGTTTCAGGCGGTGCAGCACGAGCTGGCCAAGCTGGCGGGCGAACTGGCCTGCGCCACCGCCGCCGCCGATCTTGCCGCCGAGGCGCTGGCGCGCGGCGATGTACTGGGGGTCGCTGCGGGGACTTTGCGCGCACGCGAAGCCGCCGGGAATGGCGCGGCGATTGCCACGCAGATGCACGGCGCGATCGGCTTTACCCGCGAGTATCCGCTGCACCTGTTCACCACCTCGCTTTATACTTGGCGCGACGAGTTCGGCGGGCAGGTGATGTGGGCCAGGCTGCTCGGACAGGCCGCGCTCACAGCAGGTGGCACTGGTTATTGGCCGATGGTGACAGCATTATGACCAACATTCCCTTCCCTCGCCCGCCCGCCGATACCGACGAAGTGCTCGCACTCCGCACGGAATTCCGCGCCTTCCTTGACCGCGAACTGGCTGGCCGCAGCCCGCGCGCACGATCGGACAACTGGTACGGGTTCGATCGCAGCTTTTCGCGCGCGATGGGCCAGGCCGGGTATCTCGGCATGACCTGGTCCAAGCAGTATGGCGGGCACGAACGCTCAGCCTACGAACGCTACGTCGTGGTCGAGGAAACGCTGGCTTACGGGGCGCCGGTTGGCGCGCACTGGATCGCTGACCGGCAAAGCGGGCCGTCGATCATCAAGTTCGGCACCGAAGAACAGCGCGAAACCTTGCTGCCCGGCATCGCGGCGGGCGAGCTGGCGTTCGGGATCGGGATGAGCGAGCCTGACAGCGGCTCGGACCTGGCCGCCACCCGCACCAAGGCGGTGCGCGACGGCGACCTCTACCGCGTGACCGGCACCAAGGTCTGGACCAGCTTCGCGCACGAGGCTGACTATGTGATCCTGTTCTGCCGCACCAGCGGCACCCCCGCAGATCGTCACGCCGGGACCAGCCAGCTGCTGGTTGACCTCAAAAATACTCCGGGGCTGACGATCAAGCCGATCATCGACCTGGCCGGCCAGCACCACTTCAACGAAATGCATTTCGAGGACGCGGCAGTCCCCGCCAAGATGCTGCTGGGCAACGAAGGTGATGGCTGGAATCAGGTGATGAGCGAACTGGCGTTCGAGCGTTCAGGGCCGGAACGGTTCCTGTCCTCGATCGAGCTGCTGTATCAGGTGATCGAGGCGCTGAAGGGCCGCGACAGCGAAGCCGCACAAATCACGCTCGGGCGGGTGACTGCGCGGCTGGCGGTGCTGCGGCGGTTGTCGCGCTCGGTCACTGCGATGCTGCAGGACCAGCAGGACGCCGGCCTGCAAGCCGCGATCGTCAAGGATGTCGGCGCGCTGTTCGAGCAGGCCATGCCCGATATTGCGCGCGAATTGATCGATGCCGAGCCCGATCCGCTGGCGGCCGGGGCCTACGCCTCGGTGCTCGCCAACATCACGCTCAACGCGCCAAGCTGGTCGCTGCGCGGCGGGACGCGTGAAATCCTGCGCGGGATTATCGCACGCGGGCTGGGGACGCGCTGACAAACCGGGACGCGCTGATCTTCGACGAGTGGCACTTGCCCTGCCCGGATTAAGCGCGCACCTTCCCCGCACGAAAATTTCGTTTGGGAGACAGGACCATGGCGCTTCGCCAAACTATCTTTGCCTTGCTGGCTTCAGCCGCGCTGGCTTCGTGCAATGTGGTTCCGGGCGGCGGGCAAACCGCCGCGCAGGTGCCGTGGGCGCAGTTTGCGCAAAGCACGATCGACGGCTGGCTCAAGTCGGACCCCTATTTCGCGGTCTATCAGGGCGCGCACCAGTATGATGGCAAGTTCGCCGACTGGAGCCCGGCCGGGCTGAAAGCGCGCGGTGATTTCCTGCGCAAGGTGATCGCCGATGCCTCGGCCTACAGCGCAGCAACCGGCAATGACAAGTTCGAGCGCGATTACATGGTGCAGGTCGCCAAGGGGCAGCTGTTCTGGCTCGAAGTGGCCGATCAGCCGCATACCAACCCGGCGTGGTACGTCAGCGCATTCGATCCCAATGTGTACCTGGCACGCGAATATGCCCCGCGCCCGCAGCGCGCTGCCGCACTCGCGCAATTCCTCGAAGGGGTGCCCGCGGCGGCGGCAGCGATCAAGGGCAACCTCAAGGGGCCGATTGCCGCGCCGCTGGTCACCTATGGCAGCTCGGCGTTCAGCGGCTATGCCGAGTTCTATGGCAAAGACGTGCTGACCGCCTTTGCCGATGTGAAGGACGATGCGCTGCAAGCCCGGCTCAAAGCAGCAGCGGGCAAAGCGGCTGCGGCAATGACTGACCTTTCGGCCTGGCTTAAAGGTCAGGAAGGTGCTGGCTCGTTTGCGCTGGGCGCGGACAAGTTCAGCCAGATGCTGAGCGATACCGAAGCTGTGGGGGTGCCGTTGGCCGAGCTTGAAAAAGTCGGCGAGGCCGATCTGAAGCGCAATCAGGATGCACTGACCGCAGCCTGCGGCCAATTCGCGCCCGGGGCCAGCGTGCCCGAGTGCATGGCCAAGATGAACGCGCACAAGCCCGCCGATAACCCGGTGGCCGAGGCGACCCGGCAGATTCCGATGCTGACCGCGTTCATCAAGACCAAGGACCTGGTCACCATCCCCGGCACCGAACAGGCGCTGGTCCGCCAGAGCCCGCCGTACAACGCGCAGAACGGGGCATACATCGATCCGCCCGGGCCGCTCGAAAAAGGCATCCCCTCGATTTATTACATCGCTGCGCCCGATCCGGCCTGGCCCAAGGAAAAACAGGCCGAATATATTCCCGGGGTCAACGACCTGATGTTCACCTCGGTCCACGAGATCATGCCCGGGCATTTCCTGCAATTTCTCCATGCCAACCGCGCGCCTTCGGTGTTCGGGCGGATGTTCGTGGGCTATGCCTATGCCGAAGGCTGGGCGCATTACAGCGAAGAGATGATGTGGGAAGCCGGGCTGGGCGACGGCGATCCGGAATTTCATGTCGGCCAGCTATCAAATGCGCTGCTGCGCGATTGCCGGTTCCTCTCGGCGATCCGGCTGCACACCGCGGGGATGACGATCGCGCAATCGACTGAATTCTTCCGCACCGCCTGCTTCCAGGATGCCGGCACCGCCGAACAGCAGGCCCGGCGCGGGGCCTATGATCCCGCCTACCTCAACTACACGCTGGGCAAGCTGATGATCCGCAAGCTGCGCGCCGACTGGACCGCGACTCGCGGCGGGCGCGCCGGGTGGAAGGCGTTCCATGACGCATTCCTTGAATACGGTGGCCCGCCGATCCCGTTGGTGCGCCAGGCGATGATGGCCGAGGCCGCGCCCAAGGCGGTGTTCTGAGGGTGCAAGAGCCCAGGCCCGGCACTAAACGCCGCGGCTAATTAAGGGACAGTCCCTAAGTTAGCCGCGGCCGCGATAGCTTGCGACGCCCTGGTCGGGCACCCACAGTCCTGCGGGCGGCGCGCCCGATTGCCAGAACACATCGATCGGGATGCCGCCGCGCGGATACCAGTAGCCGCCGATCCGCAGCCACTGCGGCTGCATCTCGGCGAACAGCCGTTGTCCGATCCCGACGGTGACATCTTCGTGGAAGCCCGCATGGTTGCGGAATGCGCTCAGAAACAGTTTGAGGCTTTTGGATTCGACGATGGTCGCGCCCGGCGCATAGTCGATCACCAGATGCGCGAAATCGGGCTGGCCGGTCACCGGGCACAGCGAGGTGAACTCGGGCGCGGCGAACCGCACCAGATACAGCGCTCCGCTGCGCGGGTTCGGCACATAGTCGAGCACCGCCGCCTCGGGCGAGGCGGGGAGCGTGCTGGGCTGTCCCAAATACAGCGGTTGCGGTGTGTCTGCCATGCCACGCGCCATGCCCCGATCGCGCGATTTGCACAAGTCAGCGGTGATCCCACGCAAGTTCACTTCCTATTCAGTGCCGGAGGCGCTAGCGCGCCGCTACGCAGCAGGATGGATCGGGAAATGCGGATAATCGGGGGCAGCGTCAGGGCAGCAACCGGCGCTGCGGCGCTGGCGGCGGCGCTTGTGCCCAGCGCAGCAGCGGCGCAGTCGTTGCCCGATTTCTCAATTCCCGGCGCGCGCCCGACCAGCAATCCGCGCTCGCAAGGCCCGGTCGATGCGGACAATCCGATCGTCCGCGCCCCGGTGGTCCGCCCGACCCCCACCCCGGCCCCAAACCCAGTTCCGGTGGCCAGTCCCACGCCCGTTCCCCGCGCTCCGGCGACCACGGTGAGCGCGCCGCCGGGCGGTGCCAGAACCGCTCCCAGAGCCGCACTTTCGCCGCCGCGTACCGTTGCGACGCCGTCCCCCAGCGCCAGCGCCGGCCCTGCGCCTGGCCCTGCAACGACTGCGCCCGTCACGCCGTTCCCGCTGCCCGGCAGCTCCGCTGCGCCCCCACTCGCTGCGCCCGGCAGCGTGCTCCAGCCCATCCCGGCCGAGGCTGCGCCAGTTCGATACTGGCCGTGGTTGGCGGGGGCCGCAGCGGTGGTCGCTGCGCTGTTGACCGCCCTGTGGCGGCGCCGCCGCCAACCGCGCAACGCGCCACTCGAATTCGTCGCACCGGTGGTGCCCGCTCCGGCCGCGCCGCCGCCCGCCACCGCAGCGCCCGATCGCTTGCACGCACCGCAGCTCGCCGCCGCGCCGCAGGGCCTGGCGATTTCGCTCGAGGTGCGGCGGATGAGCGCATCGCTGATGGCCACCACACTCAGCTACGCGTTGACCCTGACCAACCATTCGCGCGAAACGCTGTCGGCGCTGGCGGTCGAGGGTGACATGATCGCCGCGCATGCCTCGCTGCCGCCCGAACAGCAGATCGCCAACGACGGCCAGCGGCTTGAACTGCGCCATGCGCTGGTCACGCTCGCGGCGGGCGAAAGCGCCCAGTTTACTGGCGATTTCCGTCTTCCACTGACCGCGATTAACCCGATCCGGGCCGGCGATGCAGCCTTGTTCGTGCCGCTCGCGCGGCTGCGGGTCGAAGCCAGCACCCCAGCGGGCAAGCCGCTGGTTCAGTTCCAGACCTATGTGGTGGGCGAAACCGGCGATGTGCCCGGGGCAGGCCTGCGCCCGTTCCGGCTTGATCTGGGCCCGCGCACCTATTCGCGGATCGGCCAGCGCGTGGTAAATTAGCCCAAAATTACGGCGCAAACCCCCTCGACGGCGCGACCGCGCCCGGCTAGGCTTTTTCGCAACTGCAGCGTGAGAGGGTCGCTGGCAGGGTTATCGACCTGCGCGAAGAGGACGCGAAAATTATGGATAGTCTGGTTTCGACCGAGTGGCTTGCCACTGAATTGGGCGCGAGCGATCTGCGGATCGTCGATTGCACGAAGCATCTGCCCGGGACGGGCCGCGATCCGCTGGCCGAATACGAAGCCGGGCACATCCCCGGCGCGGTGTTCATGGACCTCGCCGATCTGACCGACGCCTCCAACCCGGTCGAAAACATGCTGCCCCCGGCAGAGAAATTCGCCAGCCGGATGCAATCGCTTGGGCTCGGCGATGGCAGCCGGATCGTACTGTATGATGACAGCGCGGTAAAAACCTCGGCCCGGGCCTGGTTCATGCTCAAGATGTTCGGCGCGCACGATGTCGCACTGCTCGATGGCGGGATCGCCAAGTGGAAGGCCGAGGGCCGCCCGCTGGCGCAAGGCAAGGACCAGCTGCGCCATCGCCATTTCACCGCCTGGCAGGATGACAGCAACGTGCGGACCAAGGCCGACGTGCTCGCCAACCTCCATTCCAAGGCCGAACAAGTGGTCGATGCGCGCGGCGCTGCGCGCTGGTCAGGTGCCGATCCCGATCCGCGCCCGGGCATCGCTGCTGGCCATATCCCCGGCTCGCTCAACGTTCCGTTCACCGCGCTGTACAACCCCGACGGCACCTTCAAGGATGCGGCCGGGATCACGGCCGCGTTCGAAGGCGCAGGGGTCGATCTGGCCAAGCCGGTGGTGACCAGTTGCGGTTCGGGCGTCACCGCCAGCGTGCTGCTGTTTGGGCTGCACCGGTTGGGCAAGGACGATACCGCGCTGTATGACGGTAGCTGGTCCGAATGGGGTGCCGATGCCGATACGCCGAAAGCCACCACGGCCTGAGGCTGATGGCGCAAGGACCGCCTGACGATCTTGATCCGGCCACCCGGCTGGTTACCGGCGGGCGCCGCGGTGAATGGACGGGAACGCCCGGCCACCCGCACGCGGTGGTCAACCCGGCGGTCTGGCGCGCCTCAACGCACCTGTACCCGACCATCGCCGCGCTGCGCGAAGGGCACAAGTCGAACGAGGACGGCAAGTTCTATTATGGCCGACGCGGCGCGCCGACGCAGTGGGCGCTGGCCGAGGCGCTGACCGAGCTGGAACCCGGCGCGTTCGGGACGATGCTGTATCCGGCAGGCGAAGCGGCGGTGGCCGGGGTCATGTTCACCGTGCTGCGCCCCGGCGACGTGCTGCTGCTGACCGACAATGCCTACGAGCCGACCCGCACCATGGCGCGCACTGTACTCAAGGATTTCGGGATCGAGACGCGCTGGTTCGATCCACTCGATCCCGCCGCGCTGGCGGCCGCGATCTGCCCGCGAACCAAGGCGCTGTTTCTCGAAAGTCCCGGCAGCCTGACGCTCGAAGTGCAGGATGTGCCGGCGCTGGCGGCCACTGCCAAGGCTCATGGGATCACCGTTATTCTCGACAATACCTGGGCCTCGCCGCTGGGTTTCAAGGCGCTGGAGCACGGCGCGGACATTGCGGTGATGAGCCTGACAAAGCACGTTGGCGGCCATAGCGACCTGATGCTGGGCAGTGCTGCAGCGGGTGCCGAGTGGTACGATAAGCTGCGCCGCACAGCGCAGATTCTCGGCAATTTTGCCGCGCCCGACGATTGCTCGCTGGCGCTGCGCGGTCTGCGCACGATGGGCGTGCGGCTGACGCAGGAAACCGCCACCGCGCTTGCACTGGCGCAATGGCTGGCGGAACGCGACGAGGTGGCCAAGGTGCTGTGCCCGATGCTCGCGGGCTCGCCCGGTCATGCGCTGTGGCAGCGCGATTTCACCGGTGGCTGCGGGTTGTTCAGCCTGGTCTTCGCGGGCAAGGACAGCGCCGCGCGCGATGCATTCATCGATGCGCTCAGCCTGTTCGGGATCGGCTATTCGTGGGGCGGATTTGAAAGTCTGGCGACCCCGATCGATCCGGCCAGCATCCGCACCGCCAGTGCCTGGCCACTGGCCGGAATGGCCCCCAGCGACACGTTTGGTGTGCGGCTGTCGATCGGGCTGGAGGCAGTGAGCGATCTCAAGGCCGATCTGACGCGCGGTCTGGCGGCATGGGGCGCGGCATGAGCGCGGCGACGAACGCCGGGGCGGTCATCGCCCGGCTTGACTCAATCGGTTTCGATATCGGCAGTTACCACATATCGCTTTATCGGACGCTGCTGATCGTGGTCACGGTGATCGCGGTATTTGTGCTGGGCCGGATGGCCGAGGCTTTGTCGAACCGGTTGTTCGGGCGGATGCACCGGCTCGACGCGACGCAGCAATTGCTGGGCCAGAAATTGTTCAACATCGCAGCGTGGATCATACTGGGTCTGGCCGGAATCGAGTTTCTTGGCATCAACCTGACCGCGCTGGCGGTATTTTCGGGCGCGTTCGGACTGGCGGTCGGATTCGGCCTGCAAAAGACCTTTGGCAATCTGATCTCGGGAATCATCCTGCTGATGGACCGGTCGATCAAGCCTGGTGACATGGTTGCAGTGGGCGCTGGGGCCGACAAGGTGGTCGGGCAAGTCACCAAGATCGGGATCCGCGCGGTATCGGTGGTGACCCGCGACAAGATCGAATTCCTGATCCCGAACGAGCAATTGATGACCTCGACGGTCGAAAACTGGAGCTACTCCTCGCGCGATGTGCGGGTGCGGGTGCGCGTACCGGTTGCCTACGGCTCGGACCTGGCGCTCGCCGAACGGCTCATCCTCGAGGCGGCGCTGGGCTTGCCCCGGGTGCTTGATCGGCGCGAGCCAAAGGTCTGGCTGACCGCCTTCGGCGACAGCGCGATCGAATTCGAATTGCTGATCTGGATTGAGGACCCCGAGGACGGGCTGGGCAACCTGCGTTCGGACGTGCTCAAATCGATCTGGGAACGGTTCAAGGTCGGCGGCGTCGAGATACCGTTCCCGCAGCACGACGTACGGATCAGGGAGTGGCCAGCGCACCCGCTGCAGTCCGGCCCGGAAAGCTGATCTAGGCCCGGGCAAAGGCATTCTGGCTGGCCGATTGCGGCACGCCCAGCCATTACCGCCAGCATGAGCACACAACTGCGTAACTCTGGGACCGCTACGGGTAAAGTCTGGCTGGTCGGCGCTGGGCCTGGCGATCCCGATTTGCTGACCTTGCGCGCCGCGCGGCTGATCATGCGCGCGCGTCTGATCGTCCACGATGGTCTGGTCGATCCCGCAATTCTGGCGCTGGCCAAGCCCGGCGCCGAACTGGTTTCGGTCGCCAAACAGCGCGCGCGGCATACCATGCCGCAGGACGCGATCAACGCGCTGCTGGTGCGCGAGGCGCTGGCCGGGCGCGAGGTGGTGCGTTTGAAGGGCGGCGATCCGTTCATTTTCGGGCGCGGCGGCGAAGAAGCCGAAGCCTGCCGCGCGGCCGGAGTGCCGGTCGAAGTCGTCCCCGGGATCAGCGCGGCAATCGGCGCGGCGGCGGCGGCGCAAATGCCGCTCACGCACCGCGCCAGCGCATCGGTGGTCAGCTTCGTCGCGGGCCAGTGCAAGGGTCTGGCCGAGCAGGACTGGTCGGGCCTCGCCGGGCCGGGCCGCACGCTGGTCATCTACATGGGGATCGCCTCGGCCGAGGCGATTGCCGAAAAACTGATCGCCGATGGGCTCTCGCCCGCAATCCCGGTGGCGGTGATCGAGAACGCCACCCGCGCTGAAATGCGCGTGCTCCATGCGCCGCTGGCGGGCCTCGCCGCCCTGATCGCGCAGCAGCGGGTCAAGAGCCCGGCGGTGATCGTGATCGGCCAGGTCAGCGCCGTGCCCGAACCTGCGCAATTGCGCGCCCTGGCGCTGGAGGCCCAGCCATGAAAATCCTTACCGGCAATGATCTTAAAAGCGGCGCGGTTACCTGGTGGGACGGGGTGCAATGGTCGCTCCATGTGGCCGATGCGGTCGATGTCGGCGAGCATGCCGACACCATCCTTGCCCGCGAAAGCGCCGCGCGCCGCGTCAACGCCGCCTATGCGATCGCGGCGAGCAAGGACGAAACCGGCGTGCGCCCCGGACATATCAAGGAACGTATTCGCGCGCTCGGCCCGACCGTGCGCCCCGACCTGACACTGAAACCGGCCGATCCCGCCGCCGGGCAATGGGTGATCTGATGTACCAGTATGATCAATACGACCAGGCGATGGTCGATGCCCGGGTCGAGGAATTCCGTGACCAGGTCGCGCGGCGGATTGCCGGCCATCTGACCGAGGACCAGTTCAAGCCGCTGCGGCTGATGAACGGGCTGTATCTCCAGCTGCATGCCTACATGCTGCGCGTGGCGGTGCCGTACGGCACGCTCAGCGGGGCGCAGATGCACGCGCTGGGCGATATCGCCGACACCTATGATCGCGGCTATGGCCACTTCACCACCCGCCAGAACATCCAGTACAACTGGATCAAACTCGACGAAGCTCCTGACATCCTCGCCGATCTTGCCAAGGTCGAGATGCACGCGATCCAGACCAGCGGCAATTGCATCCGCAACACCAGTTCCGACCAATACGCCGGGGCCGCCGCCGACGAGGTGACCGATCCGCGCCCCTATGCCGAGCTGATCCGCCAGTGGAGCACCTTCCACCCAGAATTCAGCTTCCTGCCGCGCAAGTTCAAGATCGCGGTGATCGCCAGCGAAACCGACCGCGCGGCGATGCGGCTGCACGACATCGGCATCCGGATCCTGCGCAATGATGCGGGCGAGCTGGGCGCGGCGTTTTATGTTGGCGGGGGCATGGGCCGCACCCCGATGATCGGCCCGCTGATCAATCCATTCGTGCCGCTGGACCAGTTCATCACCTATGCCGAGGCCTGCCTGCGGGTCTACAACCGCCACGGGCGCCGCGACAACAAGTACAAGGCGCGGATCAAGATCCTCGTCCATGAGCTGGGCAAGGAGGAGTATACCCGCCAGGTCGAAGCCGAATTTTCCCACTTGCTCAGCCAGAATATCGAACCCCCGCTGGCCGAGCTGGAACGGATCAAGGCACAATTTGCCGATCCGCGCTTCGAAGCCGGGATCGCTGACGAGGTGGACCGCAGCGATCCCGACTTTGCCCTGTGGACCGACAACAATTGCGTACTTCACAAGGCCCCCGGTTATATCGCGGCGACGATCAGCCTCAAGCCGATCGGCGGCATTCCAGGCGACGCCAGCGCCGATCAGATGCGGCTGATGGCCCGGTTGGCAACGCAGTATTCGTTCGACGAACTGCGCATAACGCACGCGCAGAACATCGTGCTGCCGCATATCCGCAAGGATCAGCTTTACGCGCTGTGGCAGCAGCTGGATGAGGCTGGCCTCGGCACCGCCAATCTCGATCTGGTGGGCGATATCATCGCCTGCCCGGGGCTCGATTATTGCAGCCTGGCCAATGCCCGCTCGATTCCGGTGGCGCAGAAAATCGGCCAGCGGCTCGCCGCCAAAGAGCAGGAAATCGGAGAACTCAAGCTCAAGATTTCAGGCTGCATCAACGCCTGCGGGCATCATCATGCCGGGCACATCGGCATCCTGGGCGTGGACCGCAAGGGCACCGAAAACTACCAGTTGCTGCTGGGCGGGTGCGAGGGCGCGGATACTTCGCTGGGCCAGATCACCGGCCCGGGGTTCGACGAGGACGGGATCGTCAACGCGGTCGAAAAAGCCACCGAAGTTTACCTTGGCGCGCGCGATCCCGGCGAACGCTTCCTCGATACCTATCGCCGCATCGGCATGGCCCCGTTCAAGGAGGCGCTTTATGGCTGACGTCCAATTCCGCTTTCGCGACGATGAGCCGGTCGGCGATCCCGGGGTCACCGTCGATGCCTTTGGCGAACAATCGAACGCCGCTGCCGTCCGGCTTGAGCCGGGCGACGAGGCGCGCGATCTGCTGCCGCATATCGAGCGTATCGGGCTGATCGAGATCAATTTTCCGACCTTTGGCGATGGGCGCGGCTATACCGCCGCGCGGGTGCTGCGCGAGGCCGGCTACACCGGCGAACTGCGCGCGGTGGGCGAGGTGCTGGTCGATCAGGTGGGCTTCATGCGCCGCTGCGGGTTCGATGCTTTCGCCCCCGAGGTGCCGCTCGATCCCGCCGATGCGCAGGCCGCATTCGATCGGTTTCCCGAAGTGTACCAGCCCACCCCCGATGGCCGTGCGCCGATCTGGGCCAAGCGGCATGACAGCACCAAGCATGGCTGAAGCCGCGCGCCGCATCGATCGTATCGACACGGCTCCGCGCTTTACTGCGGCCGATGTGGCCATGCTGAATGCCCGCTTTGCCGGGCAATCGACGCAGGCGATGCTGGGCGCGGTGCTGGGCGAGGGTCTGGGCGAGGGTCTGGCCGGGCGAATTGCCGCGGTTTCCAGCTTTGGTGCAGAAAGCGCGGTGCTGCTGCACTTGCTGGCGAGCATCGATCGCGCGGTGCCGGTGCTGTTCCTCGAAACCGGCAAGCATTTTTCCGAAACACTCGCTTACCGTGACGAACTGGTGGACCGGCTGGGGCTGACCAACCTGATCAGCCTGACGCCCGATGTGGCCGAGCTCACCCAGCGCGACGAGAATGGTCTGCGCTGGTCCTATGATCCCGACGGCTGCTGCGAAATCCGCAAGGTCCGCCCGCTGGCGTGCGCGCTCAGCCAGTTCGATGCCAGCTTCACCGGGCGCAAGGGCTTTCAGAGCGAAACCCGCGCCGGGTTGCCGCGCTTTGAACTTGACCAGACCGATGCGGTGGGACGGCTTAAAGTCAACCCGCTGGCCGATTGGTCAGCCGCGCAAATCGCCGACTATTTCAACGCCACCGGGCTGCCCGCGCATCCGCTGGTCGAACAAGGCTATCCCTCGATCGGCTGCTCACCCTGCACCACCAAAGTGCGCCCCGGCGATGACCCCCGCGCGGGCCGCTGGCAGGGCTGGGACAAGTCCGAATGCGGGATTCACTCGCCGGTTCAGCTCGGTCCCGATGGCGAGCTGCCGCCGGGCTACGAGCCGTTCCTGTAAGCCCAGGGCTGCAACGGCACCGGGGCGCAAACCGCCGGTGCCGCTGTTCGATGCGATGGAATCAGCCCGCTACGCGGACGACCGTTGCAGTCTTGCCTTCAGGATTGACCGAGGTCCAAACGCCCTTGTCGTCAACCTTTTCGGTGTTGCACATCTGTTTGGCACCTGCTTCGTCCTTGGTGCTGCAGTAGGTCTCGGGGCTCTTCTGCTCCCACTTGCCGGTCTCGGTGACTTTGCCGCCCTTCGTCTGGACGTAGGCGCCATCGGCTTTGACTTCTTCGGTCATGACTTCACCTTTGGCATTGGTGACCTGGAAGGTGCCGACCGATGGCTTGCCGTCGGCAGCAACGGTTTGAGCGGCGGGTGCTGCAACAGCGGCGGCGGCTTCAGTGGTGTCGGCAACCGGCGCAGCGTCAGGCTTTGAACACGCCGCCAGTGTCGCCAATGCGGCGACAAGCACAATTTTCTTCATAGTCGTTTTCCCTTTTTGCGTTGAAATGACGGCAGTTCCCGCCAACGCGACTCGCGACCTCGAGGGAATGCTAAGGGCAGGCAAACAGCCTGTCGAATCGGACCTTACAGCCATTTGTTGTCGCGGTACCACCTGGCGGTCGCTTTCAGCCCCTCGCGGGTCGGAATCTCGGGGCGCCACAGCGCCGCGGGTGGGCGGTGGAACGGGCTGACCACCCAGTCGGGATGGCTCATGTAGCCGACCCGGTCGGGCGTCAGCCGGGCCTTGGCACCGCGCACCATCCGGTCGGCTTTCGCCGCGCGTTCGAGCGAATTGCGGCTGAGGTGGACGACCCACGGCCGCCGCCCCATCGCCCAGCCGACCGCGCGCGCAAGTTCGTAATGGCTCCATCCGTCCTTGCGGCCATCATCAGGCTCGAACACCTGATGCGATACGTCCTCGCCGCCCGGCACCAGCGCCAGCAGCAGCCGCGCCAGATCGTCGACGTGCACGATCGAGGCGCGTCCCTCGCGCGGGGGGACCGGCATGATCCCCCATTTGGCGAGCCGGAACATCTCGAAATAGTCGATATCGCGCGGGCCATAGATTCCCGGCGGGCGCACGATCGTCCAGTCGAGCCCGCTGGCGCGCACCAGCTTTTCCGCCCGCGCCTTGCTCGCGCCATAGGCCGACAGCGCGGGCTCGCGCGCCGACAGCGACGAAACATGCACCAGTCGCTGTACCCCGGAGGCCAGCGCGGCCTCGATCACACCCAGCGTGCCGGTGACGTTGCCTGCCTCAAATCCCGCTGCATCGAGCGGATTCACCACGCCCGCGATATGCACCGCCGCCTCGGCGCCAGCGAGCAAAGCCGCCAGCGCGCCGCGGTCTTCCAGATCGCCGGCGATCCATTCCACGCCCTTGCGCTGGGTTTGTGGCCGGCGGGCCAACGCGCGCACGGCAATCCCGGCTGCAGCCGCGCGGTCAAGCAGCGCTTGCCCGACAAACCCGGTCGCGCCGGTTACCGCCAGCACTACAGCAGCACCATCTGATCGCGGTGGACCACCGCCGAGCGCGGGGCATAGCCAAGCAATTCGGCCTGTTCGCTGTTTTTCCGGCCGAGCAGCTTGCGGCAATCGTCCGCGCCGTACTCGGCCAGACCATGCGCGAGCACCGCGCCATCCGCGCCGCGCACCGCCACCGCATCGCCGCGCTTGAAGTCGCCTTCGGCCGCGGTGATCCCGGCCGCGAGCAGGCTGCCGCCTTTGGCCAGCGCCTGCCCCGCTCCGGCATCGACCACCAGCGCGCCTTTAAGCCGCAGCCGTCCGCCCAGCCACGCCTTGCGCGCGGCAGCCTTGCGCAGCGGCAGGAACAGCGTGCCGATTTCTTCGACGCAGACGCGCGCCAGCGGGGCCTCGACCAGCCCCGAAGCGATGGCCAGTGCAATCCCCGCGCGCTCGGCAATTTCGGCCGCCTGCAGCTTGCTGGTCATGCCGCCTGAACCCATGCCCGAAGCGCCGCCACCGCTGGCCATCGCGTGGATTTGCGGGGTAACGCCGCGCACTTCGGCAAGCCGGGTCGCGCCCGCCGCGGCCGGGTTGCGGTCGAACAGGCCATCGACATCTGACAGCAGCAACACTGCGCTGGCGCCGGCGGCCTGCGCCACCCGCGCGGCCAGCCGGTCATTATCGCCAAAGCGGATTTCCTGCGTCGCGACACTGTCGTTCTCATTGATCACCGGCACCGCTCCGGCATCGAGCAGCCGGGTGAGTGTGGCGGTGGCGTTGAGGTAGCGGCGGCGGTCTTCCAGATCATCGAGCGTGAGCAGCAATTGCGCCGCGGTCAGCCCATGCGCGCCGAGCAGTTCGGCCCACAGCCCCGACAGCGCGATCTGGCCGACGGCTGCAGCGGCTTGCGCATCTGCCAGATTGCCGCGGCCGCCCTTGTCGAGGTTCAGCTTGCTCGCCCCCAGCGCGATCGCGCCCGAAGAAACGACGATCAGTTCCTGCCCGCGCCCTTGCGCTTCAGCCAGTTCGCGAACCAGCCCTTCGAGCCAACCGCGCCGCACGCCCTCATCGTCAACCAGCAACGACGAGCCGACCTTGACCACCAGCCGGGGGCAAGCCTTGACATCGGCAAAGTCGGACAGGCGCGTGATCAGCATTGCGCCGGGACTTAGCGGCACAATCGGACCAGGCAAAGCCCTTACAGCGGCGACCAGGCGGCCTCTTCGCCTTCCTCGCGCTCACCCATCGGCCGCTCGGTCACGGTCGCGGCGGGCAAGTACTGGATCACCGCGTTGAGCAGCGCGTCCATGCCCGCCCCGGTCGCGCCCGAGATCGGATAGACCTTGCTCGCGCCCGCAGCTTTGAGCTCCTTGGAAAAGGCTTTGACCAGCTCGGTGTCGACCAGATCGATCTTGTTGAGCGCGATCAGCCGCGGCTTTTCATCAAGACCGTTGCCATAGGCGGCAAGCTCTTCCTCGATCACTTGCAGCGCATCGGCGGGATCGTGGCCGTTGATGTCGATCAGGTGGATCAGCACCCGGCAGCGCTCGATATGGCCCAGAAACCGGTCGCCGATCCCGGCCCCGTCAGCCGCGCCTTCGATCAAGCCGGGAATATCGGCCAGCACGAATTCGCGGGCCTTGTGCCGCACCACGCCCAGCTGCGGGGTGAGCGTGGTGAAGGCATAATCGCCGACCTTCGCCTTGGTGTTGGTAATCTGGTTGATGAAGGTCGATTTGCCCGAATTGGGCAAGCCGAGCAGGCCCGCATCGGCCAGCAGTTTGAGCCGCAGCCAAACGTACATTTCGGTGCCCAGTTCGCCCGGTTGATGCTGGCGCGGAGCGCGGTTGGTGCTGGTCTTGTAACTGGCGTTACCGCGCCCGCCCAGCCCGCCTTCGAGCAGCACGACCCGTTTACCGACCTCGGTCATGTCGAGCAGCACCGTCTCGCGGTCGTCGTCGAGCACTTGCGTGCCCAGCGGCACCTTGACGATCAGATCCTTGCCAGCCGCGCCGGTCCGGTCGCGGCCCATGCCGGGAACGCCGCGCTGCGCTTTGAAATGCTGGGCATAGCGGAAGTCGATCAGGGTGTTGAGCCCGGCGACTGCCTCAAAAATAATGTCGCCGCCGCGTCCGCCGTTACCGCCGTCGGGCCCGCCGTATTCGACGTACATTTCGCGCCGGAACGAGACTGCGCCGGGGCCGCCCTGCCCCGAGCGGATGAAAACTTTTGCTTGATCGAGAAAATGCATGGCGAGCGCCTAGACGATTGTGGGACGAATGTCGCGCGTGGCCTTCGACGGGCTCAGGCTGAGCGGATGACGAGGAGCAGTGTGCTGCAAATTGCCTCAGCCCGAGCCGAACATGCTGCCTTGTGAGAACCGGAGCGCAGCGGCTTTTTGAGCCGTGAGCACCCGAAGCACAGCGCGGTAGCGGTTGCAGGCCGGGATGTGGCAATTTGCAGCGCACTGGTGGAGCCGAGGGGGATCGAACCCCTGACCTCGTCATTGCGAACGACGCGCTCTCCCAGCTGAGCTACGGCCCCGTTCAGTGCGAGCCGCGCGGCGGGCAAGCCCCCGTGCGAGCCGCAGCACTAGCGAATCGGCCCCGCGCGTGGAAGGACTAAATCTCTTGCTCGCGCCTGTTCAACGCGCAGGTGTGGTGGCGCTCGGCGTTGGCGTTGGCGCTGGCGCTGGCAGCGGCAAAGTCAGCGGCACGGTCAGCGGCACCGGCACAGCGAGCGGCGCAACCGCGACGGGCGCATACTTGGCGTCCCAGCCGGCAGCATCGGCCTTGTACTGATCGTACGAGCGGTAGAAATTCAAGTACACCAGATCGAACTGCGGGATGTAGCGCAGC
>JANOTT010000095.1:0-5797 GCA_031416535.1 Novosphingobium sp.
GCGCGGCGCTGGGCGCGGTATTGAGCTTCTGGACCGGGCTGGCGGGCACGCCGTGGCTGCTGCCGCTGTTCGCGCTGCTGGGCGCGGGCACCGCGATGGCGCTGCTCAGCCTGATCGCCGGGCGGGGCGGTTCGGCGCTGCTGTTTACGCTGGCCGGGATGATCATTGCCAGCCTGGCAGGCGCCTTGATGAGCCTGGCGATCAGCCTGTCACCCACCCCGTTTGCGCTGTCCGAAATTGTGACCTGGCTGATGGGCGCGCTGAGCGATCGCAGCTGGAACGACGTCGCGATCGCTGCGCCGCTGACGCTGGCGGGGACCGCGCTGCTGCTGCGCGCCGGGCACGCGCTCGATGCGCTGACCTTGGGCGAAGCCACCGCGCGGTCGCTCGGGGTCGATCCGCGCCGCTTGCAATGGCTGATGATCGGGGGCGTTGGCCTGACCGTGGGGGCGAGCGTGGCGGCGGCTGGGATCATCGGGTTTGTCGGGCTGATCGTGCCGCATCTGCTGCGCCGTTTCACCGATGCCCGCCCGTCGCAGCTGATCGTGCCGAGCGCCTTGGCCGGGGCCTTGCTGGTGCTGGTGGCCGATGCGCTGTGCCGGGTGCTGCCGCTGCCCAGCGAGCTGCGGCTGGGGATCGCGCTGTCGCTGCTCGGCGGGCCGTTCTTTCTGGCGCTGCTGCTGCGGATGCGGCGGGAACTGGCGTGATCCTCAGCGCGCACGAGCTTAGCCTGCCGGGCCGGCTGGAGCGCGTGACCACGGCGTTCGCGCCCGGCCAGGTGACGGCAATCTGCGGGCCGAACGGCGCGGGAAAATCCAGCCTGCTGGCCTGTCTGACCGGAATTCTCGCGCCCGCCAGCGGCCAGGTGCAACTGGGCGAACAAGATCTCGCCGCAATGGCCCCGCGCGCCCGCGCACAGGCGCTGGGTTATCTGCCGCAGCAGGCCGAGGTGGCGTGGGATCTGTCGGTCGAGACTTTGGTGCGGCTGGGGCGGCTGCCGTGGAACGCCGATGCGGCGGCGGATCTGGCCGCAGTGGATGCCGCGCTGGGTGCGTTGCAGCTGGACGCGCTGCGCAAGCGTCCGCTGTCGCAGTTGTCGGGCGGGCAGAAAGCGCGCGCCCTGCTCGCCCGGGTGCTGGCGGGAACCCCGCGCTGGCTGCTCGCGGACGAGCCGCTGGCCAACCTCGATCTGGCGCACCAGCGCGCGTTGCTGGGCCATCTGCGCGGGCTCGCGGCGCAGGGCATGGGCGTGGTGGTGGTGCTCCACGATCTGGCCCAGGCGATGAATTATGCCGACGCGGTCGTGGTGCTGGCGGACGGGCAAGTGGTGCTGCAGGGCGCGCCCGAAGCGGCGCTGGATGCGCGCACGTTGCACGCGGTGTGGGGGGTCAAGGCGCGCTGGCTGGGCGAGCCTAAAGCACGCGCGCTGGCAATAATTTAGGGACAGTCCCCTCATTATTGCCAGCTTGCTTTGCCGTTAAAAAGCCCGCGCGCGAAAATTCAGGGACTGTCCCTGAATTACGCTTACTTCAACCCGCGCGCTTTGAGCATCGGCTCGATGCTGGGATCGCGCCCGGCGAAGTTGCGGTACATCACCGCATAATCCTGGCTGTGGCCTTGCGAGAGGATCATGTCGCGATAGCGCTGGCCATTGGCGCGGGTCAGCCCGCCGTGCTCGGTAAACCAGGCAAAGGCATCGTGATCGAGCACTTCGGTCCAGCTGTAAGCATAGTATGCCGCCGCGTAGCCACCGCCCCAGATGTGGCGGAAGTAGCTGCTGCGATAGCGCGTCGGGACGTTCTTCACATCGAGCCCGGCGGCGGCCAGTTCACCCAGCGATTTGGCTTCGAAGCCGCCGACATCCTGCAGCCCGGCCGCGGGCGTCAGCGCGTGCCATTTCAGATCGAGCAGCGCCGCGGTCACCACCTCGCCCAAGGCATAGCCCTGGTTGAAAGTGCTGGCCTGCTTGATCTTGGCCACCAGCGCGGCGGGCATCGGTGCGCCGGTCTTGTAGTGCTTGGCGTAGTTGGCCAGCACCTTGGGATCGGTCATCCAGTTTTCGTTGAACTGGCTGGGGAACTCCACGAAATCGCGCGCGGTGTTGGTCCCCGCGATCGAGGGGTAACGCTGGTTCGAGAGCATCCCGTGCAGCGCGTGGCCAAATTCGTGGAACAAGGTGTTGGTATCGTCCCAGCTGATCAGCGCGGGCTGGCCAGCGGCGGGTTTGGTGAAGTTTTCGACATTGTACACCACCGGTTTGGTGCCCATCAGCCCCGACTGGTCGACAAAGGTCGACATCCACGCCCCGCCCGATTTGTTGTCGCGCTTCCACGGGTCGAAGTAGAACAGCGCCAGTTCGCTGCCGTCGGCGTCATAGACGGTGTAGACGGTGATATCCGGGTGATAGACCGGGATATCGGTGCGTTTTTTGAAGGTCAGCCCGTAAAGCTGGTTGGCGGCATAGAACACGCCATTTTCGAGCACGTTCGTAATCTCGAGGTAGGGCTTGATCTGCGCTTCATCGAGGTCGTACTTTTGCTTGCGCAGCTTCTCCGCATAGAAATCCCAGTCGGCCGGGGTCACCGCAAACTTGCCGCCCTGGGCCTTGATCAGCGTGTTGAGCGCGCCCGCCTCGCGGCGCTGGGCAGCGCCGATGGCCGGGAGCATCTGGCTGAGCAGCCCGATCGCATTGGCCGGGGTCTTGGCCATCTGATCGTACAGCGTGAAGCTGGCATAGTCGGGAAAGCCGAGCAGCTTGGCCTTCTGCGCGCGCAGCATGGCGATCTTCTGGACCAGCGCGCGGGTGTCGTTCGCATCGCCGCGCTCGCTGCGGTTGTAGCTGCGCTCAAACAGCGCCTGGCGGGTGGCGCGGTTGGTCAGCGATGAGAGCAGCGGCTGCTGCGTGGTGTTCTGCAGCGCGAGGGCATAGCTGCCCTTGGGCAAGCCGCGATCAGCCGCAGTCTTGGCCGCGGCGGCAAGGTCGGCGTCGCTCATCCCGGCCAGCTTGGCCTTGTCGCTGACCACCAGCGCGCCATCCTTGGTGCCCTTGGTCAGCCGCTGCGAAAAGTCGGTCGAAAGCGTCGATAGCTCGCCGTTGATGGCTTTCAGCGTGGCCTTGTCGGGGTCTGACAGGTTGGCGCCGTTGTGGACCATCCCATCGTACTGCAGCGTCAGCACCTGCAACTGATCGGCATCGAGACCCAGGCTGGCCCGATTATCGTACAGCGTCTTGACCCGCGCAAACAGCACGGGGTTCAGCGTGATCTCATCGCGCATCGCCGCCAGCTTGGGGGCGGTGGCGGTGTCGATTCCATCGAGCGTATCGTTGGTGTTGGCGCCGGTCAGCGCGCTGAACACCGAATTGACCCGGCCCAGCATCTGGCCCGCCCGTTCGAGCGCGACCATCGTGTTTTCGAACGTCGGGGCAGCGGGATTGCCCGCAATCGCTGCCACTTCGGCGAGCTGGATCGCAATCCCCTGTTCGATCGCGGGCTGGTAATCGCTGTCCTTGATCCGGGTGAAATCGGGCGCGTGGAACGGCAGCGTGGACGCTTCGGCGAAAATGCCGGTGCCCTGCGGAATGACCGGGGCATAAGCCGCGGCAGCGGTGGTGGCGGCGGCAGCCGGGGTGGCGGCGGTCCGGGTGTCAGACATCGCGCAGCCGGTAAGGGCCAGCGCGGTCAACGAAACTAGAGGGAGCTTGCGCATCGGTTGGGTTCCTTGAAAAGCAATCCGGGGGCAGCGTTGCCGCTGCCCCCATGAGTGTTAGCTGAATGATCTAGCGCAAGCGCTGCGCTTACCAGATTTTCGCGCGGTTTTCAGGCGCGATATACAGCTTGTCGGCGGTCTGGACGCCCCAGGCATCGTACCACGCCTGCACATTGCGCAGCGGCGCGAACGCGCGGAACTGGCCCGGGCTGTGCGGATCGGTCGCGATCTGATTGCGGATCGCTTCTTCGCGCGCCTTTGCGCGCCAGACCTGCGCATAGGCGAGGTAGAACCGCTGATCGCCGGTCAGTCCATCGATCACCGGCGCAGCCTTGCCGCCGAGCGAGGCATGGTAGGCATCGAGCGCCACCGAGATCCCGCCGAAGTCGGCGATATTCTCGCCCATCGTCAGGTCGGGGTTGATGAAGGCGCCGGGGGCAGCTTCGTACTTGGCGTATTGATCGCCGAAGATTTTGGCCTGCTGCTCGAACCGTTTGGAATCGTCGGCGGTCCACCAGTCACGCACCGCGCCGGTGGCGTCGATCTTGCGGCCCTGATCGTCGAAACCGTGGATGATTTCGTGGCCGATCACCGCGCCGATCGCGCCGTAATTGACCGCGTCATCGGCGTTGGGATCGAAGAACGGCGCCTGCAGGATGCCCGCGGGAAACACGATCTTGTTTTCCAGCCCGCCGTTGTAGGCGTTGACCGTCTGCGGGTTCATCCCCCACAGCTTGCGATCAACCGATTTGCCCAGGAAGCTCATCTGGTAGGCATTGTTGAACACCCCGGTGCGCTGGACGTTGCCGTAAAGGTCGCCCGGCATCACCGCCAGCTTGCTATAGTCGCGCCACTTGTCAGGATAGCCGACCATCACGTCCATGCGGGCAAGCTTGTCGAGCGCGGCGGTCTTGGTGGTCGCGCCCATCCAGTCGTTGGCCTTGATCCGCCCGGCCATTGCCACCTTGAGGTTGCTGACCAGCACTTCCATCTTGGCCTTGGACGAGGCCGGGAAGTAATCGGAGACGTACGTCTGCCCGACCAGTTCGCCCAGCGAACCGCCGACCAGATCGACCGCGCGCTTCCAGCGCGGGCGGTTTTCCGACACGCCCGACAGCGTCTTGGTAAATTCGAAGCGGCTGTCGATCATCGCCTTGGTCAGGTACGGCGCGGCCTGTTCGGCGACGTGGAACGCCTGCCACAGCTTGAGCGTGGCCAACGGGGTCTGCGCATAGACCTGCGCAATTGCCTTGATCGCGCTGTTTTCGCCCACGATCATCCGCTTTTGGGCGGGCACCACCGCGCCGGCAAAGAACTGCGCCCAGTCCAGCCCCGGCGCATAGGCGATCAGCTGCGCCGTGCTCATCGGGTTGTTGATCTTTTCGATCTGGCGGCGCTCGGCAATCTTCCAGCTCTTGTCGGCGATCCGCGTTTCGAACGCGATGATCGCGTCAGCCGCGCCCGCCGGGTTGGCATAGCCCAGCATGGTCATGGTGCGCACGATATAGGCGCGGTAAGCGTCGCGCTGCTTTTTGAACTGGTCGGCGAAGTAATATTCGCGCTCGGGCAGACCCAGCCCGCCCTGGCCCAGATACAGCACGTTGAGGTTCGGATTGGCGGTATCGGAACTGACCCCCATCTCGACCACGCTCGAGCCGAAGCGGCCGTTGGCGGTGCCCATATAGCGCGCGAACTGCGCCTTGGTCCTGATCGCCTTGATCGCCACCAGATCGCGCTTGAGCGGGGCAATGCCGACCGCTTCGAGCCGCTTTTCATCCATGAAGCTGGAATAGAAGCTCGCAACCTTGGTGCCCGGCTGGGCAGTGGTGATCAGCGTCTTGAGCTGGTCCTGCGTGCGCTCGCGCAGATCGTAGAAGGATCCGGTCGAAGCGCGGTCGGCCGGAATGACGGTGGCATCGAACCACTTGCCGGCGGAGAAGCGGAAGAAATCGTCGCCCGGCTTGACGCTGGTATCGCCGCCCGCCAGATCAACCCCCCAGGCGCCGATGGCTGGCTTGCCGGTGGTGGCCCCAGCGGCCCCCATGGTGGCCGCACCCTGCGCGCTCAGGGCGCTGGTGGCGAACGGCGC
>JANOTT010000096.1:0-11831 GCA_031416535.1 Novosphingobium sp.
AAAAACCACCGCGTGATGATCAAGGTAACCGCGGCTGAGAATACCCCGGTGCCGACCGTGACCACGCTGTGGCCCAACGCCGGCTGGCTCGAACGCGAGGTGTTCGACATGTACGGCGTGCTGTTCGATGGCAACACCGACCTGCGCCGGATACTGACCGACTACGGTTTCGAAGGCCACCCGTTCCGCAAGGATTTCCCGCTGACCGGCTATGTCGAGCTGCGCTATTCGGAAGAAGATAAGCGCGTGGTGTACGAGCCGGTCAAGCTGGCGCAGGATCTGCGGCAATTCGATTTCATGAGCCCGTGGGAAGGCGCGAACTACGTGCTGCCGGGCGATGAGAAGGCGGCAACGTCGCCGGTCGATGAACCGAAGACCACGCTGACAACGGCGCAGACTGGCGGTGGACCAGGGGCCAACGCGGCTGCTGCCAAACAGGTTTCGGATGGCTCGCCCGCGGTGAATGACACCGCCCAGCCGGCCCCCGGCGCGCCCGCTGCGACCAGCGACCGTCCGAAGAAGGGCAAGTCATGACGCTCCAACTTGAACAGTCGCCCACCACCGGCGACGAGGTCATCTCGAACTACACGATCAATTTCGGCCCGCAGCATCCGGCAGCGCACGGTGTGCTGCGGATGGTGATGGAGCTTGATGGCGAAATTATCGAGCGGATCGATCCGCATGTCGGGCTGCTGCATCGCGGCACCGAAAAACTGATCGAGCACAAGACCTATCTGCAGGCGCTGCCCTATTTCGACCGGCTCGACTATTGCTCGCCGCTCGCGATGGAGCACAGTTACGTGCTCGCGATCGAGAAGCTGCTCAATCTGGAAGTGCCGATCCGTGGCCAATATCTGCGGGTGCTGTTTGCCGAGCTGACCCGCATCTGCAACCACATGCTCAACCTGGGCAGCCACGTGATGGATGTCGGCGCGATGACGCCGAACCTGTGGATGTTCGAAGTGCGCGAGGATTGCCTCAACTTCTTCGAACGCGCGAGCGGCGCGCGGATGCACATGGCCTGGTTCCGCCCCGGCGGCGTGCATCAGGACGTGCCCGAAAAGTTGCTGGTCGATATCGGCGTCTGGCTCGATACCCGGCTGCCGCGCCTGTTCGAAGACGCGATGAGCCTGGTGGTCGACAACCGCATCTTCAAGCAGCGCAATGTCGATATCGCGGTGGTCAGCAAGGCCGATGCTTTGGCCTGGGGCTTTTCCGGCCCGATGATCCGCGGCGCGGGCATCCCGTGGGATCTGCGCAAGAGCCAGCCATACGACGTGTACGACCGGATGAATTTCGAGATCCCGGTCGGCACCAATTCGGACTGCTATGACCGGTTCATGGTGCGGGTCGAGGAAGTCCGCCAGTCGGCCAAGATCATGAAGCAGTGCCTCGCCGAAATGCCTTCGGGTCCGGTGTGCAGCCAGGACCGCAAGGTCACCCCGCCGGGGCGCGCCGAGATGAAGCAGTCGATGGAATCATTGATCCACCACTTCAAGCTCTACACCGAAGGCTTTCATGTTCCCGCCGGCGAAGTCTATGTCGCGACCGAAAGCCCGAAGGGCGAATTCGGCGTGTACCTCGTCTCGGACGGGTCGAACAAACCCTACCGCTGCAAAATCCGCCCGACCGCGTTCAGCCACCTCCAGGCAATGGACTTCATGTCCAAAGGCCACATGCTGCCCGACGTGACCGCGATCATCGGCGCGATCGATGTGGTGTTCGGGGAGTGTGACCGGTGAAGAAGCTGGGACTCATTCTGTTTGGATTGGCGGTCGCGGCACCAGTTTCCGCCTCGAAACCCGATCTGACTAAGGAACCTGTGGTCGCGCATTTCGTGATCGCAACGCTCAAGGGCCTGCCCTATCCTAAGGGTGAACTTGATCCAGCTCCCGATTCCGAAACTTTGGCTTATTTGGCTTCGCTGAAGGGCTGCACGTATGTCGATATCGAAGAGATGCGGGAGAAGGACGCGGTCGGAATTGTCTGGGACTGCGGTCCGAAAGTGCATCTGAAGAAGAATGGCGTCATGATCTATGTGCGCGACGGCAAGATTTACAAGATTCTGCCCAGCTCTGTTTCGACGGGTGGCTACTAATGGCTGACCGTCAACTCCACCCCGATAGCCCCGAACTGCGCACGCGGTGGGACGGCTTCGCGTGGTCGAAGGACAACGCCAAGCAGGCCAAGGTCATCATCGCGCGCTATCCCGAGGGGCGGCAGCGTTCGGCGGTTATGCCGCTGCTCGATCTGGCTCAGCGGCAGGTCGGCGCGGAGACGAATACGCAGGGCTGGCTGCCGATCCCGGTGATGGAATACGTCGCCAAATATCTCGACATGCCCGCGATCCGGGTGGTCGAGGTTGCGACCTTCTATTTCATGTACAATCTGGTCCCGGTCGGCAAATTTCACGTCCAGGTCTGCGGCACCACGCCGTGCATGCTGCGCGGTTCGGACGATCTGTTCACCGCCTGCAAGGCGCGCGGAATGAGCAAGGGCCACACTACCGCCGACGGGCTGTGGACGCTGACCGAAGTCGAATGCATGGGCAACTGTGCCAGCGCGCCGATGGTTCAGATCAACGATGACAATTACGAGGACCTGACGCCTGCGAGCCTTAACGCGGTGCTTGATGCGCTGGCGGCGGGCAAGGTGCCCAAGACCGGGACGCAGCTTAAAGGGCGGCATACGGTTGAGCCAATCGGCGGGCCGACTTCGCTCAAGGAAATGGTCAAGGCTAATCACGATTACCGGGGGGAATGGTGATGGGCTGCGCCAGAATTTGTTCGCGCGGAGGCGCGGAGACGCGGAGAAGAACAGAATTTAGCGCACGCAAAGGCGCAAAGGCGCAAAGGAGTTGTGCTGCGCCGCAGGCTATTCTCTCTTTCTCGACATTGCCAAAAGCGGCCATTTCACGAATTGAAGGGGCTTCGCCCATAGTGCGACATCTTTGCGCCTTTGCGCCTTTGCGTGAGAAATCTTCTTCTTCCTTCCTCCGCGTCTCCGCGTCTCCGCGCGAAACATTCTCTCTTGGAGGCGCAGCATGAGTCTTCAGGACAAGGACCGCATCTTCACCAACCTCTACGGCTACCAGCCGTGGAACCTCGCCGCAGCACAAGCGCGCGGTGACTGGGACAATACCAAGGCGCTGATGGCGCGCGGGCAGGATGCGATCATTCAGGAGATCAAGGATTCCGGCCTGCGCGGGCGCGGCGGGGCGGGGTTCCCGACCGGGCTTAAATGGTCGTTCATGCCCAAGGAACCCAAGGACGGCCGCCCCAGCTTCCTCGTCATCAACGCTGACGAATCCGAGCCCGGCAGCTGCAAGGACCGTGAGATCATTCGTCACGATCCGCACAAGCTGATCGAAGGCGCGCTGGTCGCGGGCTATGCGATGCGCGCGCGCGCCGCCTACATCTACGTGCGCGGCGAATATATCCGCGAGGCCGAGGTGCTGTTTGCTGCCGTGCAGGAGGCCTACGACGCCGGATTGATCGGCAAGAACGCCTGCAAATCGGGCTACGATTTCGACGTCTTCGTCCACCGCGGCGCGGGCGCCTACATCTGCGGCGAAGAGACCGCGATGATCGAAAGCCTGGAGGGCAAGAAGGGCCAGCCGCGCCTGAAGCCGCCGTTCCCGGCGGGCGCAGGGCTGTATGGCTGCCCGACAACCGTCAACAATGTTGAAAGCATCGCGGTCGCCCCCACGATCCTGCGGCGCGGCGCTTCGTGGTTCTCCAGCTTTGGCGCAGAGGGCAACAAGGGCACCAAGCTGTTCCAGATTTCGGGTCATGTCGAAAAACCCTGCGTGGTCGAAGAAGCGATGAGCATCCCGTTCCGCGAGCTGATCGAAAAGCACTGCGGCGGGATTACCGGCGGGTGGGACAATCTGCTCGCGGTGATCCCCGGCGGATCGTCGGTCCCGTTGGTTCCGGCGGCCGAGATCATCGACTGCGCGATGGATTTCGATGGGCTCAAGGCAGTCGGCTCGGGCCTCGGCACCGCTGCGATCATCGTGATGGACAAAAGCACCGACATCGTCCGCGCGATCAGCCGGCTCAGCTACTTCTACAAGCACGAAAGCTGCGGGCAATGTACGCCCTGCCGGGAGGGCACCGGGTGGATGTGGCGCGTGATGGAACGCCTGCGCACCGGCGACGCTGCGGTCGAGGAAATCGACATGCTGCAGCAAGTCACCAAGCAAGTCGAAGGCCACACCATCTGCGCGCTGGGCGATGCGGCAGCGTGGCCGATCCAGGGCTTGATCAAGCACTTCCGGCCCGAGCTGGAACGCCGGATTGCCGAGCGGGTAAGGGAGGCGGCGGAATGAGAATTTTCGCTATTTTGCTTTCGCTTCTCGTTGTCATACCGCAACCTGCGGCTGGATCGGTCGATAAGCAGGAACAAGAAGCCACCGTGGTATTCTGGAACCTTGCGACGTGTATCGTCGAACGAAATCCAGACGCAGTCCGAAAGCTGCTGGCCAAGCCGAACTGGCAAGTCGAGGACCAAAGTTCAGCTAAGTCAATGGCGCAGAATAGTTTGGATCAGTATCCATTACGAGAGGAACCATGCGGCCTTTTTGAAAGCTTGGGTTTCAAATCTGATCTTTTGAAGGGGGCGCTTGCGGGAGCAATGTTCGTAAGGGACACCAAAAGCGGGGTCCTTCCTGACTATAGCACCATCCATTCTCCGGTCACTGCGGCTGACCTTGCGTCGGCAAAAGATGAAACCACGCAATTCCAACTCGGTTTGCGAGCATTTTCATACTGTGTGTTTCTTAACCGTCCAAGCGATGTTCGAGCGCTGCTGGCGACCCGACCTTTCAGCCAAACGGAGCGCGGCATTTTTGATACGCTCGCGACAACTTTCGGCGGGTGTATGCCTGCAAAGGAAGGCGCTCGGATTTCATTTACGCGTGTTAAGCTTCGATCGCTTCTGGGCGAGGCGGCCTATTACGCGGACGCTAGTCTTTCGAGCCGTTCGCCGACAGGGAAGTCGAACTAATGCCTAAAGTCACCGTAGATGGCATCGAGCTCGAAGTTCCGCAGGGCGCGACTGTGCTCCAGGCGTGCGAACTGGCGGGGAAGGAAATTCCGCGCTTTTGCTACCATGAACGGCTGAGCATCGCGGGCAATTGCCGGATGTGTCTGGTCGAGGTGAAGCCCGGCCCGCCCAAGCCGCAAGCCAGCTGCGCGCTGCCCGCTGCCGAGGGGCAGGAAATCCGCACCGATAGCGCGATGGTCAGAACCGCGCGCGAGGGGGTGATGGAATTTCTGCTGATCAACCACCCGCTCGATTGCCCGATCTGCGATCAGGGCGGTGAGTGTGATCTGCAGGACCAGTCGGTTGCTTATGGCCGGGGCCGCTCGCGCTATGATGAGAACAAGCGCGCGGTGACCGAGAAGTACATGGGTCCGCTGATCAAGACCGCGATGACCCGCTGCATCCACTGCACCCGCTGCGTCCGCTTCTCGGAAGAAGTGGCCGGGGTGGACGAAATCGGCGCGCTGTATCGCGGTGAGAACATGCAGATCACCACTTACCTCGAACGCGCGGCCAAGCATGAGCTTTCCGCCAACGTGATCGACTTGTGCCCGGTCGGCGCGCTGACTTCGCGGCCCTATGCGTTCGAAGCGCGGCCGTGGGAATTGAAGAAGACGCTGTCGATCGACGTGTCCGATGCGCTGGGCGCGAACATCCGGCTCGATAGCCGGGGCCGCGAAGTGTTGCGGATCCTGCCGCGGATCAATGATGACGTGAACGAGGAGTGGCTGTCGGACAAGGGCCGCTATCAGGTCGATGGGCTTACCCGCCGCCGGCTCGATCAACCGTGGCTGCGGCGTGACGGCAAACTGGTCGCGGCGACTTGGGACGAGGCGTTTGCGGCAATTGCCACGGTCAATCCGGGCAAAGATGTCGCGGTGATCGCGGGCGATATGACCGATTGCGAGACGATGTTCGCGGCCAAAGCGCTGGCGGGCGCGCTCGGTTCGGCCATGCTCGAAGGCCGCCAGACCGGGCTAGACTACTCCTGTGAGAACCTTGCAGCGGTCAATTTCAATTCGACCTTCAACGGCATCGAAACTGCCGATGCGATCCTGATTGTGGGCAGCCATGTGCGCTGGGAAGGCGCGCTGCTGAACGCGCGGCTGCGTAAGGCGGTCAAGCGCGGGGCCAAGGTGTTCCTCGTCGGGCCGGAGTGGGAGACGACGTATCCAGCGACCTTCCTTGGCACCGATCTGGGCGTACTGGGCAAGCTGCCCAAAGCCGCCGCCGAGGCGTTTGCCAAGGCCGAGCGGCCTGCGCTGATCATGGGCGGAGCGGCGCTGGGCAAGGGCGCGCTGGCGGCGTGTCTTGCCTTTGCGACGGCCAACAAGCTGGTTCGAGACGACTGGAACGGCTTCAACGTGCTGCATATGGCAGCAAGCCGCATGGGCGGATTGATGCTGGGCTATGCGCAGCCGGGCGGCATCGCTGATCTCGCCGCAGCCAAGCCCAAGCTGGTAATTGCACTCGGCGCGGATGAAGTGGATTACACCCGTTTCGCCGGCAGCATGATTGCCTACATCGGCCACCACGGCGACAAGGGTGCGCACGCGGCGGACATTATCCTGCCCGCCGCCGCGTTCAGTGAAAAGCCGGGGACTTATGTCAACACCGAAGGCCGGGTGCAGTTTGCCGACAAGGCGGTGTTCGCGCCGGGCGACGCCCGCGAGGACTGGACAATCCTGCGGGCTTTGGCCGATGCGCTGAAGGTTTCGGCCGGGTTCGACAGCTTCGAGCAATTGCGCGCGGCGATGATCGCGGCGGTGCCAGCGCTCGGGCGCGAAGGGCTTGCGGATTATGGCGCTTTGCCGAAAGGCAAGGCCGGGGTTAGTGGCTCAATCGAGGCTTACCCGATCAAGGACTTCTACCTCACCAACCCCATCGCCCGCGCCAGCGTGACGATGCAGCGCTGCTCGGCCGAATTGCTCCACGGGCAAGACTTTGCGGAGGCGGCGGAATGACCAGTCTCTTCCAATCCTGGGGCCTGTCATACGAATGGGCGTGGCTGACCGCCACCATCGCTGGCATTTTGCTGATCGCGCTGCCGCTGATGCTCAGCGTGGCGATGATCATTTATGCCGACCGCAAGATCTGGGCGGCGATGGCATTGCGACGCGGGCCCAATGTGGTCGGACCGTTCGGGCTGCTGCAAAGCTTTGCCGATGGCCTAAAAGTGTTCTTGCAGGAAACCATCGTCCCCAGCGCGGCGAACAAGGGCCTGTTCCTGATCGCGCCGATCATTACCTTTACCGTCGCCTTGATGGCCTGGGCGGTGATCCCGTTCAATTCGGGTGCGATCCTCGCGGATATCAACGTCGGGCTGCTGTACATCCTCGCGGTGTCGAGCCTCGGGGTTTACGGCACCGTGATCGCAGGCTGGTCGTCCAATTCAAAATACCCGTTTTTCAGTGCGATGCGGGCGTCAGCTCAGATGATTTCATATGAAGTCTCGATCGGGTTCATCCTGATCTGCGTGGTGATGTGGGCCGGAACGTTCAACCTGGCCGGCATCGTCGAGGCGCAGAAATCGCACGTTTGGTTGCTTAACGGGTTTGTGTTCAACCCGCTGCTGTTTCCGATGTGGGTGATGTTCCTGATCAGCGGCATGGCCGAGACCGGCCGCGCGCCGTTCGATCTGACCGAGGCGGAGAGCGAGCTCGTCGCCGGGTATCAGACCGAATATTCCTCGATGAGCTTCGCGCTCTACTGGCTGGGCGAATATGCCAACGTGCTGCTGATGTGTGCGCTTAATGCGATACTGTTCTTCGGCGGGTATTTGCCGCCAATTGACTGGGCCCCGCTCTACTGGATTCCGGGTTGGATCTGGCTGTTCGCCAAAATCCTGTTTTTCTTCTTCATCTTCAGCTGGGTCAAAGCGACCGTCCCGCGGTACCGTTATGACCAGCTGATGCGACTGGGCTGGAAGGTGTTCCTGCCGGTCTCGCTGGGCTTTGTGGTGGTGGTGAGCGGCTATCTGATGTTAATGAAGGGCCCCGCATGAACCTCCCGCAACTCATCAAATCGTTCACCCTGTGGGAGTTTCTCAAGGCGCACTGGCTGACCTTGCAGTACTTCTTCAAGCCCAAGGCGACGATCAACTATCCGTTCGAGAAGAACCCGCTGTCGCCCCGCTTCCGCGGTGAGCATGCGCTTCGCCGGTACGCTAATGGCGAGGAACGCTGCATCGCCTGCAAGCTGTGCGAGGCGGTGTGCCCGGCGCAAGCGATCACCATCGAGTCCGAGCCGCGCGACGATGGCAGCCGCCGCACCACCCGCTATGACATCGATATGACCAAGTGTATCTTCTGCGGCTTTTGCCAGGAAGCCTGCCCAGTCGATGCTATCGTTGAGGGGCCGAACTTCGAATATGCGACTGAAACGCACGAGGAATTGCTTTACGACAAGGCAAAATTGCTGGCCAACGGGGACAAGTGGGAGCGGGCGATCGCCGCAAACCTTGAAGCCGATGCGCCGTATCGCTAGGGGCGCGGCACGATGATTACCGTCCTGGCCTTTTACCTGTTCGCTACGCTGACCATCGTGTCGGGCGCATGCACGATCCTGTCGCGTAATCCGGTGCATTCGGTGCTCTGGCTGATCCTGGCATTCTTCAACGCGGCGGGGCTGATGGTGCTGTTGGGCGCGGAGTTCATCGCGATGCTGCTGGTGATCGTTTACGTCGGTGCGGTGGCGGTGCTGTTCCTGTTCGTGGTGATGATGCTCGACATCGATTTTTCCGAGCTGCGCGCCGGGTTCATCAAGAATTTCCCGCTCGGGCTGCTGCTGGCGTTCGTGCTGCTGGCTGAGATTACGCTGGGCCTCGGCGCGGTTGGCGCCGGCGGGATCACGCTGGGTACGGCTGATGGCACCGCACCGATGGCGCCGGGCATGAGCAACATCGAAGCTGTCGGGATGTTGCTTTACAGCAAGTACCTGTTTCTGTTTGAAACTGCGGGGATCATCCTGTTGGTGGCGATGGTCGGCGCGATCGTGCTGACGCATCGCAAGCGTTCCGGCGTGCGCGGGCAGAATGTGGCCAAGCAGAATGCGCGGCGGCCCGATGAGGCCACGATCAACATGCAACCCGAAGTTGGTAAGGGGGTGCAGCTGTGACAGTCGGCATCGAACACTATGTCGTGGTCAGCTCGATCCTGTTCGTGCTGGGCGTGCTGGGGATCTTCCTCAATCGCAAAAATGTGATCGTGATCCTGATGGCGATCGAGTTGATCTTGCTCGCGGTCAACATCAATTTGGTCGCGTTCAGCGCATTCTTGCAAGACCTGACCGGGCAGATTTTCGCCATGTTCGTGCTGACCGTGGCGGCGGGTGAGGCGGCGATTGGCCTGGCGATTCTGGTGACTTACTTCCGTGACCGCGGCACGATCGCGGTCGACGATGTCAACCGGATGAAGGGGTAAGCCGCGTTGGATCCGATACTGATCATCGTCTTTCTGCCGCTGCTCGCCGCAATCGTTGGCGGGCTGGGCAACCGAATGCTCGGCAACACCGTGGTCAAGGCGCTGACCACCGGCGCGCTGCTCATTGCCGCTGCACTGAGCTGGCCGATCTTCTTCAGCTACCTGACCGGTAGCGCGCAGCCGCACGTGGTGCCGGTGCTGCACTGGGTGCAATCGGGCAGCCTCAGTTTCGATTGGGCGCTGCGGGTCGATACGCTGACTGCGGTGATGCTTGTGGTGGTGACCACAGTCTCGGCAGTGGTGCACCTTTACAGCTGGGGTTACATGGACGAGGACCCGGATCAGCCGCGGTTCTTCGCCTATCTCAGCCTGTTCACCTTTGCCATGCTGATGCTGGTAACTGCGGACAATCTGGTGCAGATGTTCTTTGGCTGGGAAGGCGTTGGCCTGGCTTCGTATCTGCTGATCGGGTTCTGGTTCAGGAAGCCCAGCGCCAGCGCTGCCGCGATCAAGGCGTTCGTGGTCAACCGGGTCGGCGATCTGGGCTTTATGCTCGGGATTTTCGGTACTTACCTGGTGTTCAACACGGTTTCGATTCCGGAAATACTGGCGCGCGCACCCAGCATGGCGGGTTCGACGATCCACTTTCTGGGCGGCGAGTGGCACACGATGACCATCCTGTGCATCCTGCTGTTTATCGGCGCGATGGGCAAATCGGCGCAGCTGGGCCTGCACACCTGGCTGCCCGACGCGATGGAAGGACCGACCCCGGTTTCGGCACTGATCCACGCCGCCACGATGGTCACGGCCGGCGTATTCATGGTTTGCCGCCTCTCACCGATGTTCGCGGTCAGCGAAACCGCGATGCAGGTGGTGACGTATGTGGGCGCGGCGACGCTGTTCTTTGCTGCGACGATCGGCACCACCCAGTGGGATATCAAGCGGGTGATCGCTTATTCGACCTGCTCGCAGCTGGGCTATATGTTCGTGGCAGCAGGCGTGGGCGCGCCGGGGGCGGCGATGTTCCACTTGTTTACCCACGCGTTTTTCAAGGCGCTGTTGTTCCTTGGCGCGGGCAGCGTGATCCACGCGATGCACCACGAACAGGACATGCGGTATTACGGGGGTCTCTGGCGCAAAATTCCCTGGACTTTCGCTGCGATGATGGTGGGCACGTTGGCGATTACCGGGGTTGGCATCGTCAATGTGTTTGGATTCGCAGGGTTTTATTCGAAGGATTCGATCCTCGAGGCGGCCTATGCCAGCTCCAGCGTCAGCGGACGGTTCGGGTTCTGGATGGGGATCACCGCCGCACTGCTGACCAGTTTCTATTCGTGGCGGTTGATGTTCCTGACCTTTTATGGTAAGCCCCGATGGGAACAAAGCGAGCATATTCAGCACGTTCTGCATGATGCGCACCGCGCTTCACAGCCTGCGCACCGCGCTGCACAACCCGCGCACCACGCTGCACAACCCGCGCAGCACGCCGCAGACGGCCATCATGACGATGGCACCGGCGGGTACCACCCGCACGAAAGCCCGCTGACCATGCTGATCCCGCTGGGCGTGCTCAGCCTCGGCGCCATTTTCGCCGGATTTGCCTTCCATCACTATTTTATCAGCGATGGCTCGGGTGCGTTCTGGCGCGGCAGCGTCGCCTTCAGCGAAGCGCTGATCCACCACATGCATGAAGTGCCCGGGTGGGTGAAGTGGGCGCCGTTCGCGGTGATGATCACCGGCTTTGCGATTGCCTGGTACGCCTACATTCGCGCGCCCGGGTTCCCGGCCAAGGTCGTCGGCCAGCTCGGCGTGCTTTATACGTTCCTCTACAACAAGTGGTACTTCGACGAGTTGTACGACTTCCTGTTTGTGCGCCCCGCCTTCTGGTTGGGAGACAAGTTCTGGAAGCTGGGCGATATCGGCTTGATCGACCGGTTCGGCCCCAATGGTTCGGCCTGGGCAGTGGCGCTGGGCAGCCGGTTCGCAGCACGGCTGCAGACGGGTTACCTGTATTCCTATGCGCTGGTGATGCTGCTCGGTCTGACCGGCGCGATCACCTGGGTGATCTGGTGGGCGGTGCGCTGAGATGAATGGCTTTCCCATCCTGTCGGTAATGCTGGCGGTACCGCTGTTGGCGGGGCTGGCCTGTCTGCTGGTCGAGGCCAGGCTGGCGCGAACCATCGCGCTGGCCGCAACGCTGATCAATTTTGCGCTGGGCCTGCTGCTGTGGGCGCAGTTCGACATCGGCGGCGCGCAGTGGCAATTTCAGGAGAGCCAGCCGCTGTTCTCGGGCTTTTCCTGGAAGCTTGGGATCGACGGGATCGCGCTGCTGCTGATCGAACTGTCGGTGTTCCTGATGCCGAT
>JANOTT010000097.1:0-13102 GCA_031416535.1 Novosphingobium sp.
GGCTTGGCGCCATGTTTCGCTGCTCTAATCGCCGTGTCTGATAACGCCATCTGGGGGCCACTTTCTGTGCACGATTTCAAGTGGCCCCCAAAGTGGCCCCCGATTCGGCGCGACTGCCCACGAACGATGGCGAACGACGGCGGTGCCGGAAGCTCGATTCATAGCAGATTTCTGCGGATAATCCAACCATCCGCGAATGTCAGCGAATGGTTGGATGGTGCCCAGAAGAGGACTCGAACCTCCACGCCCTTGCGAGCGCCAGCACCTGAAGCTGGTGCGTCTACCAATTCCGCCATCTGGGCACGGGTGGCATGCCGCGAGACTGCGTCATGCCGGGTAGGAGCGCGCCACTAGCTGGGGGGGTGGCTGCTTGTCAACCGGTGGTTCGCGTGGCACGCGCGGTTTTTATGATGAGGGGGTGAGCGGGTGACCCGGGCAGCGATAGCGATCCGCGCCGCAGCCGGGCGGCTGGCGCAGCGGCGCTTTGGCCGCGTGCTGTGGCTGATCGCCGGAATCGCCTTTGCGCTGCGGCTGGGAATCCGCTGGCAGCACGGCACGGCCAACTACAGGGCCGAGGGTTACGGCTTCTATTTCGACATCGCCAAAAACCTAGCGCAAGGGCGCGGGTACATGCTGCTGGAGGAACAGCTGACCGCGTTTCGCGTCCCCGGCTATCCCTTGTTCCTGCTAGCGGTGACCGGCGGAGACTGGCACCCGTGGGCGATCGTGTCGGCGCAGGCGTTGATCGGAGCGCTGACGGTGGTTGCCACCGGGCTGCTTGCGCGCGCGCTGTTCGGGCGCGCCGCCGGGCTGATTGCTGCCGGCGCCTGCGCGATTTATCCCTATTACCTGTGGCACGATACCGCGTTGCAGGAGACCGCGCTGGTCACGTGCCTCGCGGCCTGGGCGACGCTGGTGCTGCTGTAGCTGGCCCGCAGCGGTGCGCTGCGCTGGGCGCTGCTGGCGGGGGCGCTGCTGGCGGCGGCCGTGCTGACCCGCGAGACGATGCTGCCATTTGCGGTGGGCGCCGCGCTGTGGGCCGGCTGGCGGGTGGCGGCTCTGCACCAGAGTGCGCGCGGGGCGGCGCGCGGAGTGCTGGTGGGGGCGAGCATGCTGGTGGTACTGGCCGCCGGGCTCAGCCCGTGGTTGCTCCACACGCACCGAGAATACGGCGAATATGTGCTGGGCACCGAATTTGGTGCGGCGCTGTATGCGGGAAGCGATCCGCTGCTGTTTGCAGCCTATCCTGACGGTTCGGTTGATGCCAGCCGCGCCATCATCTTCAATTCCCTCAGCCCGCTTGATAAGGCTATGCTGGACTCTGCCAGAACGCGCCCGCTGCTCCGCGATCACTGGCTGCGCGACCGGGCAATCGTGCGGATCGCAGCCGATCCGCTGGGCTTTACCGGGCGGTTCGTGCGCAAGCTGTGGATCGCCTTCCGCCCGCTGCCCAGCCCGCTACACAGTACGCTGGTTAATCTGGCTTACGCGCTTGTCTGGGTGCCGCTGTTGCTGCTCGGGCTGGCCGGGATGTGGCAGAACCGCGCGCAGTGGCGGCGCGATGCACTATTTTATGCGTAGTTTGCCGCTTTTGCCGGGATCAGCGGGATGTTGTGGGCGCAGACCGCGCACCGGGTGTTCCTCGATCTTTACCTGATGGTGTTTGCTGCCGGGCTGGTCAGTGGCTGGCTGGGGATTCGGGCGTTGCAGCCACCCGGCGACTTGTGCCAAGGCACCGCTGACAACGATCACAGCTGACGGCCGATCGCAACCACAGGACGAACATGGCACAGGACCTTGCAGGCAAGCTGGTGGTGGTGGTGGGCGGCAGCGGGTTTGTCGGCCGCCACTTGGCGCAGGAGCTGCTGAACCGGGGCGCGCGACTGCGCGTGGCGAGCCGCCAGCCCGAGCGCGCGGCGGGGCTTAAACCGCTGGCCAACTTGGGCCAGGTGCAGCTGGTGCGCGCCGATCTGACCCGCAGCGACAGCCTGCCGCAGGTGCTCGCCGGGGCCGACGCAGTGGTCAATCTGGCCGGTACGTTTGCGGGCGAGCTTGACGCGGTGATGGGCCGCGGCGCGGGCGCGCTGGCGCAGGCGGCCAAAGCGGCGGGCGCGGCGGCCTTCGTCCACGTCTCGGCGATCGGCGCCGACCCCGCTGGCGAGACCGAATATGCCCGGGCCAAGGCAGCGGGCGAGACGGCGGTGCTGGCGGCGTTCGGCAGCGCGACGATCATGCGCCCCTCGGTGCTGTTTGGCCCCGACGACCAGTTCATCACTATGTTTGCCGGGCTCAGCGCCAGCTTGCCGGTGCTGCCGGTGTTCGGCAGTTCGGCCAAGCTGCAGCCGCTGCTGGTGGACGATCTGGCGCTGGCGATCTGCGCCGCGCTGGAACATCCAGCAGCCCACGGCGGCAAGACCTATGAACTCGGCGGCCCCGAAGTGGTCACCATGGGCGAGCTGAACCGCCGCGTGGCGCTGGCCGCTGGGCGCGCGCCGGTGTTTGCCGATTTGCCCGATGCGGTCTCAGCCGCGTTCGCCACGCTGACCGGGTGGCTGCCGTTCGCGCCGCTGAGCCGCCAGCAATGGAAGCTGCTCAAGGCTGGCAATGTTACTTCGGGGCAGTTGCCCGGCTGCCAGGCGCTGGGCATAACACCCCGGCCCATGGGGCTGTTTCTTGACCGCTGGCTGGTGCGCTTTCGCAAGCACGGCCGGTTCGGCAAGCAGCCCAAAGCCTAGGCGTTCACGTCCGCATAATGGCTTGGCGGCTGGATCACTTCCATCCGCTCGGCCAGCAAGGGCCGGAAGCTGGGGCGGCTCTTGAACACCGCGTACCAGCCCGCAGCCTGTTCGTGCCCGTTCCAGTCGAGCCCGCCAAGATAGTCGGCAACCGAGATCTGCGCGGCGGCGGCCAGATCGGCCAGGCTCATCGTCGCGCCGGCCAGCCACGGGCGGTGATCGATCAGGTGGTCGATATAGTACAAATGCTCGTGCGCCAGCTTCATTGCTTCGCGCAGCACTTTTGAATCGGGTGACTGGCGATAGACCAGGCGCTTCTTCATCCGTTCGTGGAGCAAGGGCGCGGTGACATCGCCGAAGAAATTCTCATCGAACAAGGCCACCAGCCGCCGGATCTCGGCCCGGCCGGCCGCAGTGCCGTTGATCATCGGCAGTTTGTCGACCGTCTCCTCGAAATATTCGCAGATCGCCCGGCTATCGAGCAACGTCAGGCCCTTGGCGGGATCGTGCAGCACCGGGGTGCGCCCGGCGGGGTTGAGCGCGTAGAATTCGTCGCGGCCTTCCCACGGGTTCTCACGCCACAATTCGTAAGGCACGCCCTTCTCGCTCAGCAGCAGGCGGACCTTGCGGCTGAACGGGCACAGCGGAAATTGGTAAAGTTGCCACATGATTGACTGCCATGCCCGGTGGCGAGTCCCGCTTCAAGGCATCAACAGTGGGTGTGCTGCGCTTTTCAGGTGAAAACCTGGCGTTCGATCCGCACCGGCCGCCCCAGCGCCGCGCCGAGCCGGGCGAAGCGCCGCTCCAGCCCGCCGTCGACCAGCGCGCTTACCGCGCTTGGCAGCGCCAATACCAGCGCGCCATCATCAGCCAGCCGCAACGGCACCTGGCGCAAGCCAGCGGGGGCACCGCCGCTCAAACGCTGGGCGAGCCGCAGCGCATAGCCCCAGGCCGCAGCGCGGGCCAGCCGGTCCGCCGGAGCCAGCCGCGCCAGGATGCCGGGGGGTGCATCGGGCGCGCCGCCCAGTCCGACATGCAGCGCCATCGCCATCACCGCGCGATCGGCCGCGCTGACCGCGATCCAGTTGCCGTGCAGCGCCAGATCCTCCCCCGCCACCGCGCGGAATTCGGGATCGGAGGCCCAGCTGGTGCCAGCGATCAGGCAGGCGGCGTGGCGCAGCCGGCGCTCCTCTGGGGGATCGGCGGCAAAAGCCGGGTCGCTCCACGCCAGCAGCGCCTCGGCATGACCATCGACCGCCTGTTGCCCGGCCACGGCATGCCGCACGCCTTCGATCAGCGGGTCAAGCAACCGCGTGCGCCGATCGAGCGCCTCGTACAGCAAGCCCTCGCGCAGGCCGTGCGCCGAGATGATCACTGCGGACGGGGCCGTGACCGCGACCAGCGCGGCGAGCAGCGCGGCGGCATCGTCAAGCTGGAGCGCGCGTGCCGCCTTGACCCCGCGCACCGCCGCCAGCTCGGCGCTGCCCATCGCGCGCACCTGCACCTTGAGGTCTCGCGCATCTTCGGCCGAAAAGCTGTAATCGGCCAGCACTGGTAAAGGAAACTGGCTGCGTTGCATGTGCACCCGCGCCAGCGCGCGCCACGCCCCGCCAACCAGATACAGCGGCTGCCCCGCCACCTCGCCCAGCCAGCCATGCGGTTCGAGCGCGTTCCGCATGGCCTTGCGCAAGTGTCCGCGCCCGCCGGCCCGCACCGCTGCCACGCGCATGGCGCCAAACGGCAACGAGACTTTCTCGTGCACCGCGCCGCCTGCCACTCGGACCAATTCAAGACTGCCGCCGCCCATGTCGGCGACCAGCCCCCGCGCTTGCGGATGCGCTGAGATCACCCCCAGCCCGGCGGCTTGCGCTTCATCGTCGCCGCTGAGCAATTCGGCTGGCAAGCCCAGCGCGCGCACGGCTTTGAGGAACTGTTTGCCGTCGCTCGCCTCGCGCACCGCAGCGGTGGCCACCACCCGTACGCGGAGCGGCTGCATCAGTTTGAGCAGCGCGGCGAACCGCGCCAGCCCGGCCAGCGCGCTCGTGACACTATCGGGATCGAGCCGGCCTTGGGCGACCACGCCGCGCCCCAGCCCGGCCATCAGCTTTTCGTTGAACAACACCGACGGTGCGCGCAGCGGCCCGCCGAACACCACCAACCGGATCGAGTTCGAGCCAATATCGACGATGGCTTGCCGCTGGTCTGTGATCATGCCCCCGTGTTTAGGCGCTCCGCCATGGCCATGCCAGCGCCAAAATCAGCCGCCGCTGCGCCAAGTTAACGCCGGGCTGGCGCGAACTTGGGTGCCACTTGATCAAATTGCGGCAGGCACTGGGCAAATTCGCGATCAAGCGCGGCGGCAGGGTCAGCCGACTTGGTCAGGCTGTCCTGCAACACCGCGAACCGGGACATATAATAGGCCTCGATCGTCGTGATCGTGACGGCCTGTTCATCGAGCGCGCGGGCACCCGTGACCACGAAGAATTCGCGGCCCGGGCTGGCCATGGCAGGAAACCGGTCGGAGCGCGGCTGTTTCTGGCTTTGCTCGCGCGCAATTTGCCCGAAGACCAGCGCGCAGTGCACCTGGCTCTCGAGCGCGGGCAGCTTGGGGGCGGCGGCGTTTGACCAGGCGGGGACAGCGCAGAGCGCGGCGGCGAGCAGGATGGCAGCAGGTTTGATCATCGCCCGGTTCTAGCGCGGACAGGATGAACCGCAACTGTCAGCAACGCGCCCGTGCCGCGCGATTGCACCGCATGATTGACCGCGCCGCCCACCGCCTTACAAGTGGCCCATCGCAACTCAAAACAGGAGAGAGACCCGTGTACAGCCACAATATGGTCGGCACCAACGATCTTGCCAAATCGAAGACCTTTTACGATGCCGTGTTCAAGGCGATCGGCGGTAAGGAAGCCATCCAGGACGACAAAGGCCGGCTGATCTATATGCACAACAACGGAGCTTTTCTGGTCACGCCGCCGATTGACGGCCAGCCGGCAACGCCCGCCAATGGCGGCACAATCGGCTTTGCAATGGAAAATCCGGCGCAGGCCGATGCTTGGCACGCTGCCGGACTGGCCGCTGGCGGCACCGCGATCGAAGATGCCCCAGGGGTGCGCGAAGGCGGCATGGGCAAGCTCTACCTCGCCTATCTGCGCGATCCCGATGGCAACAAGCTGTGCGCGCTGCACCGCATGGGGTGACTGGACCTGTGACCAGCCCCGGCAAATCCGTGCCGGTCGAGGTAAAGCCCGATGGCACCCGCGCCGCGGTGACGCGCGCGTGGGTGCCCGAGGCGCCGGTGGCGTTTGAGTTCAACGGGCTGGCCTATGCCGTGATGATGGCCACGCCCGCCGATCTGGCAGACTTTTGCACCGGCTTCGCGCTGAGCGAGGGGCTTGCGGCAACGGCGGGCGAAGTCAGCGATATTGCCGTGGCGCAAGTCGAGCAGGGTTGGATCGTGCGCGCCGCGCTGGCCGGGCTCGGGATCGCCCATTTGAGCGAGCGGGTCCGCGCACGTGTCGCCGAATCGAGCTGCGGGCTGTGCGGGATCGAAAATCTCGAAGCAGTGGCCAAGCCCTTGCCGCCAGCGGCAGCACACGCGGCGATTGCCCCCGCCGCGATCTTTGCCGCTGTGGCCGCGCTGCGCCCGCTGCAAGTGCTGGGCCGCGCGACCGGCGCCGCGCATGCCGCCGCCTTCGCCGTCAGCGACGGCAGCATTGTGGCCTTGCGCGAAGATGTCGGGCGGCACAACGCGATGGACAAGCTGATCGGCGCGCTGGCCCGTGCGGCTCAGCCGCTCAGCCCCGGCTTTGTGCTCTCAACCGCGCGGTGCAGTTACGAAATTGTCGAGAAGGCGGCGCGCGCCGGCGCCACCACACTGGTCTGCGTGTCGCTGCCGACATCGTTCGCGGTCGAGCGCGCGACTGCCGCCGGGCTGACCCTATGGGCGCTGGCCCGCGATGACAGCGTACTGCTGATCAACGACGCCTCCACAAAATAACCCCTAAATTATTTAGTGAGCAGGAACACCGCGTGTTCGGCGCGCCATGCTGCGGCAGCCGCGCCGATTCGGCGATCGCCCGAGAGGAACCATTCGCCCTCCAGCCGGTAACCGTTGGCCGCGACCAGTGCGCGAAAATCGCGCACTGTCACGTGGTGGATATTGGGGGTTTCATACCAGGCCACCGGCAGCAGCCGGGTCACCGGCATCCGCCCGCCCCACAATAGGCTGGCGCGCACCCGCCAGTGGGCAAAATTGGGGAAGCTGACAAACGCCTTGCGCCCGACCCGCAGCAGCTCGCCCAGCACCAGGTCGGGGCGCTTGGTGGTCTGCAAGGTTTGGCTGAGGATCGCGTAGTCGAAGCTGGCGTCGGGATAATAGGCGAGGTCCGCATCGGCATCGCCCTGAATCACCGACAGCCCACGCGCAACGCATTCAGCGACATTGTGCTGATCGAGTTCGAGCCCGCGCGCATCGACCTGCCGCTGATCGCGCAGCACCGCCATCAGCGCGCCATCGCCGCAGCCGACATCGAGCACCCGCGCGCCGGCCTGCACATGCGCGGCGATCAGCGCCAGATCGGGGCGAAGCGCCTGGCTCATCCCAGGAACCCGGCGATAACGCGGTCCTGGGCGGGCACATCGAGCAGAAAGCTGTCATGCCCGAACGGTGCGGACAGTTCGACGAAGCTGACCGGCGCCCCCGCCGCGTTGAGCGCGTGCGCGATCCCGCGGCTTTCGCTGGTGGGATAAAGCCAGTCGGTATCGAAGCTGATCAGGCAAAACCGCACTGTGCTGCCAGCGAAGGCCGAGGCCAGCTTGCCGCCCGCCCCAATGCCAAGACGCTCCTCGGCCAGATCAAAATAGTCCATCGCGCGGGTGATATAGAGATAGCTGTTGGCGTCGAACCGGTCGGTGAAGCTCAGTCCTTGGTGACGCAGGTAGCTTTCGACCTGAAAGTCAGCGTCGAACCCGAAGGTCTTCGCGCCCTTTGTGCCATCGGGCCGGTCCTGCAGGCGGCGCCCGAACTTCTCGTGCATCCCGGCTTCGGACAGATAGGTGATGTGCGCCGCCATCCGCGCCACCGCCAAGCCGCTTTCCGGACCTTTCCCGCCGTAATAATCGCCGCCCTGCCACTTGGGATCGGCCATGATCGCTTGGCGCCCAACCTCGTGAAAGGCGATGTTCTGCGCCGAGTGCCGCGCGGTCGAGGCAATGACCAAGGCCGCGCGGGTTCGCTCGGGCCAGTTGGCGGCAAAGCTCAAGGCCTGCATCCCGCCCATCGATCCGCCGATCACCGCGTGCAGCTGTTCGATCCCCAGCGCGTCTAGCAGTCCGACCTGCGCGCGGACCATGTCGCGGATCGTGATCACCGGAAACCGCATCGCGTAGGGCTGGCCATCGGGGGCAAGGCTGGCCGGGCCGGTCGAACCCATGCAGCCGCCCAGGACATTGGCGCAGATCACGAAATAGCGGTTTGTATCGATCACCTTGCCCGGCCCCACCGACTTGGCCCACCAGCCGGGCTTGCCGGTCTTGGGGTGGGTGCCGACGACGTGCTGATCCATCGTCAGCGCGTGGAGCAGCAGCACCGCGTTCGACTTGCCGGCGTTGAGGCTGCCGCAGGTCTCATAGGCCACGCTGACATTGCTCAGGCTTTGCCCGCCATCGAGCAGCACCGGCGCGGGCAATACCAGCGCCGCATTGGCCGGCTCAAGATCGGAATTGCCCATGACCAATCGCTTGAGCGAGCCGTTCTGATCTGTCAATTGCCGCCAAGCCTGCTAAGGGCAGCCCGCCATGACCGTTGCACCAACCCCCAAGCCGTGGATCGCCGGTATCCATGCGTATGTCCCCGGCCAGGCCGCGGGCGATGACGGGCGCGTGGTGGCCAAGCTTTCAGCCAATGAAAACCCGCTGGGTTGCAGCCCGCTCGCCTTGGCCGCGCGCGCGCAGGCCGAGCATCCTGCGCGCTATCCCGATGGTGACAGCACCGCGCTGCGCGGCGCGCTGGGCGAATTCTACGGCATCGGCCCGGCGCAGATCATCATGGGCGCAGGCTCGGGCGAGCTGCTGTATCTGGCGGCCAGCGGTTATGCCGGGCCGGGTGACGAGGTGCTGTTTTCGCAGTTCAGCTTCTCGCTTTACGACATTGTCGCGCGCCGCTGCGGGGCCGATCCGGTCGAGGCCCCGGCCCGCGATTACGCCAACGATGTCGATGCGCTGCTGGCCCGGGTCAGCCCGCGCACCCGGGTGGTGCTGGTGGCCAATCCCAACAACCCGACCGGCACGTATCTGCCGCGCGCCGAGATTGCGCGGCTGCACGCCGCGCTGCCCGCCAAGGTGCTGCTGGTACTCGATCAAGCTTACGCCGAGTATGTCGACCCGGCGGATGACGACGGTTCGCTCGAACTGGCCGCAACCCATTCCAACGTTTTGGTGACCCGCACCTTCTCAAAAGCCTACGGATTGGCGGGTGAGCGGGTCGGTTGGGGGACAGCGGCACCGGACGTCATAAACGTGCTTAACCGCATCCGAGGCGCGTTCAATGTTGGCAATACCGCGCAGAGTGCTGCTTTGGCTGCGCTGAGCGATCAGGCATTTGTCGAACAGTCACGCCGCCACAATTCACAGGTGCGCGCGCGGTTCAGCGCAGCCATCGCAGCGCTTGGCAACCATGGCCTGCGGATGGTGCCGAGCGAGGCCAATTTCGTGCTGGTGGTGTTCGAAGGCGCGCTGAGCGGCGAAGCGGCTTACCGCGCGCTCAGCCAAGCCGGGTACATGACCCGCTGGCTGCCCGGGCAGGGGCTGGGCCACACGCTGCGCATCACGATCGGCACCGCCGAACAAATGGACGCCATTGCCGCGATCCTGCGCGCAGCGGCGGAGCGCGGCTGATGCCGTTTCAGCGCATTGCGATCATTGGTCTTGGCCTGCTCGGCGGCTCGATCGGGCTGGCGGTGCGCGAACATCTGCCCGGCGTCACCACCACCGGTTACGACGCCGATCCAGCCGCACGGGCGCGGGCGAGCGCGCGCCTGCTCGTCGACGAAGTCTGCGACAGCTCCGCTGCTGCGGTGCGCGCGGCCGATCTGGTGGTGCTGTGCGTCCCGGTTGGCGCGATGGGCGCGGCGGCGGCCGAATTTGCCGCTGCCCTGACCCCGCATGCCATCATCAGCGATGTCGGCTCAAGCAAGCAGAGCGTCGCCACCGCGCTCGCAGCCGCGCTGCCGGGGCACGCGGTCATCCCCGCGCATCCGGTCGCCGGGACCGAGCGTTCGGGGCCGGACGCGGGGTTTGCCAGCCTGTTCCAGCAGCGCTGGTGCATCATCACCCCGCCCGACGGCGCCGACCCGGCGCAGGTCGCGGCGTTGACCGCATTCTGGGAAGCGCTGGGCGCGCGGGTCGAGCTGATGAGCGCCTCGCACCACGATCTGGTGCTGGCGGTAACCAGCCACTTGCCGCACCTGATCGCCTATACGATCGTCGGCACCGCCTCGGACCTCGAAGGGGTGACCGAGAGCGAGGTGATCAAATATTCGGCGGGCGGCTTCCGCGATTTCACCCGCATCGCCGCCTCCGATCCGACGATGTGGCGCGACGTGTTCCTGACCAACAAGGACGCGGTGCTGGAAATGCTCCAGCGCTTCACCGAGGACCTGACCGCGCTGCAACGCGCGATCCGGATCGGCGACGGCGCCCAGCTGTTCGAACATTTTGCCCGCACCCGCGAAATTCGCCGCTCGATCATCGAACTTGGCCAGGACGATGCCCGCCCCGATTTCGGGCGCAGCGATCATCTTGGAACCAAAGAGGGAAATTCCTGATCGTGCGGGATCTTCCTTGCCGGTTGGAGTATTAGCCCGACAATGCCCCTGACCATCGAAACCTGGCTCGCTTATGACTATGCCGAGCCGACCGACGTGCTGCTGCAAATCGAGGCGGCATTGCTGCCCGACCAGCGCGTGATCCAGCCCGCTATCGGGATCAGCGCGGTCGAACATTTCGCGCGGGTGCCCGGTCACGACGAGATCGGCGAACGGATCTGGTTACGGGTGAATCCGGGGCGACTGATGGTGGATTACACTGCCGTGGTCGAAATCGAGCGCAATGTGATGGTCATCGACCAGCTCCCCGCGACCGACCCGCACTTGCTGCCGGGCGAAGTGATCGATTACCTGATGCCCTCGCGGTTCTGTCCCTCGGACTTGTTCGGCGCGTTCGTCCAGACCGAGTTCAGCGGGCTGAACGGCGGACTGTGTATCGCCGCGATGCGTGATTGGATTGCCGAACATTTTACTTACACACCCGGCGCCAGCAATGCCTCAACCTCGGCCGCCGACAGTTTCCTCACCCGGCAGGGAGTATGCCGCGACTATGCGCACGTGCTGGTCTCGATGGCGCGCGCGGCGGCAATCCCGGCCCGCTATGCCAGCGTCTATGCCCCCGACGTCAATCCGCCCGATTTCCATGCGGTGGCCGAAGTGTACCTTGCCGGGGGATGGCATCTGGTTGACGCCACCGGGATGGCCCGGCCGGACGAGATCGCGCGGATCGGCGTGGGGCGCGACGCTGCCGACAGCTCGTTCCTGTCAAGCTTTGGCCTCGCCGAACTGATTAACCAGCAGGTCACGGTAACGCGCAGCTAGCTGAGCAAGAACACCCCGGCGACCACCCACATCACTGCGGTCGCCAGCCAGCCGCCGAATTCCAGCCTGCGGCCCATGACCAGTTCGCCCATCACCGCCGGGTTGCGCGCAATCAGCATCGTCACCACCATCAGCGGCGGGGCCAGCAGTCCGTTTACCACCGCCGCCCAGTACAGCGCCGACATCGGATCAATCCCGATGAAATTGAGCGCGACCCCGCCCATCGTGGCCAGGGCGATCACGCCGTAAAAAGCCTTGGCTTCGCGCGGCCGGCGGTCAAGCCCTTCGGTCCAGCCGAAGGTTTCGCTCACCGCATAGGCCGCGCTGCCCGCCAGCACCGGTACCGCAAGCAGTCCGGTGCCGATGATCCCCAGCGCAAACAACGCGAACGCAAATTGTCCGGCGATCGGCCGCAGCGCCTCGGCGGCCTGCGCCGCGCTGGTGATCTGGGTCACCCCGTTCGCGTGCAGCGTCGCGGCCGTGGCAAAAATGATAAACAGTGCGGCAAGGTGCGAAAACCCCATCCCGACCAGCGTATCAGTGCGGATCCGCGCCAATTCGGCCCCGGCGGTGCGCGGGCTGACATGCAGCGGCTTGACGTGGCGCCGGTGCTGCTCCTCCACCTCCTGCCCGGCTTGCCAGAAGAACAGGTACGGGCTGATCGTGGTGCCGAAAATCGCCACCAGCGCCATCGCATGGTCCTGATCGAAGGTGAAACTGGGCACCAGCGTGCTGGCGATCGCCTGCCCCCATGGCACCTGCGCGACAAACACCACCGCCACGTAGGAAAACAGCGACAGCGTGGTCCATTTGAGCACCCGAGCGTAACGGGTATAGCTCAAGCCCACTTCGAGCACGACACTGATCACCCCGAAAGCGGCGGTGAACGCCAGCACCGGACCAGGGATCACCAAGGCCAGCACCGCTCCCATCGCGCCCAGGTCTGCGCCCAGGTTGATCACATTGGCCACCAACAGCGCCAGCACCACGGCGCGCAGCAGCGCTGGCGGATAATGCTGGCGCAAATTCTGCGCGATGCCCATGCCGGTGGTCGCCCCGATCCGCGCACAGATCGCCTGAATCGAGACGAGCAGCGGAAAACTGAAGAACATCGTCCAGGCCATGCCGTAACCGAACTGCGCGCCGACCTGACTGTAGGTGCCGATACCGCTGGGATCATCATCCGCCGCGCCGGTGACAAGGCCGGGGCCGAGGACATCGAGCAGGCCACGCGGTTCAGGTTCGTTCTCAGGCCGTGCGGACATGCAGTCTCAAATTCCCTTGAAGGGCATTTGCGCGGCGATAGGGGAATCTTTGCCACAGTCTCAGCCAACAGGCGTGACGGCAGCTCAGGAACCCGAATTTCCCTGACAAACAGATACCAATCAAATAGGCACATAGATTGCACATAGCGAGTTCGGGAACCCTTCTTGGCAAGCCAGCATATTCCCCTGCCGCAGCGCTACTCGACGATCGTACTGGCAGCCGTCGTCATCATGGGGCTGATCCTGTGCTATTTTATCACCTTGCCGTTCATCCCGGCACTGGTCTGGTCGCTGACCTTGGCCGTGCTGTTTGCTCCCGTCAAACGGATGCTGAGCAAGGCAATCAAAGTGCAGGCCGTAATTGTGCCCGTGACTCTGGTGCTGGCGGCACTCATGGTTGTCGCTCCGGTTGTCCTGGTTTCAAGCGCGCTGGCCAACGAGTTCTTCACTGGCG
>JANOTT010000098.1:0-2580 GCA_031416535.1 Novosphingobium sp.
CCGACGTTGAGGCAAGTCCCGCCCAGCGTCTCGCGCCCCTCAGCGCAAGCGACCTTCAGCCCCAATTGCGCCGCGCGGATCGCCGCGACATAGCCGCCGGGGCCGGAACCGATGATCAGAACGTCGTAATCGTAGTCAGCCATTAGGGCCTCCGTCGCGCGTGGCCTTCGACAAGCTCAGGCTGAGCGGGTGTGGGAATCTAGCACTATATCCGCTCATGCTGAGCTCCGTCCATCCTGAGCTTGTCGAAGGATCGAAGCACACGCGCAGCACTCGCCTCACAAATCAATCAGCAACCGGGTCGGATCCTCGATCGCTTCCTTGATCGTCTTGAGCGCGGTCACCGCCTCGCGGCCGTCGATCAGGCGGTGGTCATAGCTGAGCGCGAGGTACATCATCGGGCGGATCACGATCTGGCCGTCGCGGACGACCGGGCGGTCTTCGATCCGGTGCAGGCCCAGTACGGCCGACTGCGGAGGATTGATGATCGGGGTGGACATCAGCCCGCCGAACACGCCGCCGTTGGAGATCGTGAACGTGCCGCCCTGCATATCGGCCAAAGTGAGCGACCCGTCCCTGGCGCGCTTGCCCAGATCACCGATGGCCTTTTCGATATCGGCAAAGCCCATCGCATCGACATTGCGCACGACCGGCACGACCAGGCCATTGGGGGCCGAGACCGCGACCGACAGATCGACGTACGGGAAATAGACAATCTCATCCCCCTCAATCTGGGCGTTGACGCTGGGGAAATCCTTGAGTGCAAGGCAGGCGGCCTTGGCGAAAAAGCTCATGAAGCCAAGCTTGACCCCGTGCTTCTTTTCGAAGCTGTCCTTGAACTTGTCGCGCGCGGCCATGACTGCGCTCATGTCAACATCGTTGAAGGTGGTGAGCAGCGCGGCGGTGTTCTGCGCTTCCTTCAAACGCCGCGCGACCGTCTGGCGGAGCCGCGTCATCCTGACGCGTTCGGCGCCGCGTTCGCCGCTGGGAGTAGCAGGTGCCGTGGCGGGCGCGGGCGCGGTGGTTGCGGCCGGGGCCGGCGTGCTGGTCTTCGCTTGTGCCGCGGCCACCACATCTTCCTTGGTCAGCCGGCCGTCTTTGCCGCTGCCTTTGACCGTACCCGGATCGATCCCGTGTTCGAGCACGGCGCGCCGCACTGAAGGCGAAAGCGCCGCCGCATCGGTGGGTGCTGCTTCAGCTTTAGGCATCGTATCCGAAGCCGGCGGGACCGGGGCTTCGGTGCGTTCGGCCACCGGCGCGGGGCCAGCGGCGGGTGAGCCGTCCTCGATCGTGGTGATCACCGCGCCAACCAGCACATTGTCACCCACTTTGGCGATGTGCTGGCCCATCACCCCGGCCACGCTCGCAGTCACTTCGATCGCAACCTTGTCAGTCTCCAGACTGGCAATCGGCTCATCCAGCACGACCGCTTCGCCGGGCTGCTTGAGCCATTCGCCGATGGTCGCTTCGGCGACCGATTCGCCCAGCACGGGAACTTTGATTTCGGTGGACATGATGCTGTTTCCTCAAGCCTTTTTGCGGCGCCGGATTTCGGAACGGACCGACAGGCCCAGGGCGTGCGAGATCAGCGCGCCCTGTTCGCTCTGGTGGCGGGTGGCGAGGCCGGTGGCGGGCGAGGCGCTGGCCACGCGCCCGGCATAACGCGGGCGGGTAACCGAGGCCTTGGCCGCCTTCAGGGCTTCCTCGATGAACGGTTCGACGAAAAACCAGCCGCCATTGTTGCGCGGTTCTTCCTGGCACCAGACCACGTCTTCGAGATTTGGCATCCGCGCCAGCCGCGCGGCCAGCGGCTCGCCCGGGAACGGGTAAAGCTGCTCGAGCCGGATGATCTGGGTGTCGGTCAGTTCGGCGGCATCGCGCGCTTCCATCACATCGTAGGCGACTTTGCCCGAACACAGGATCACCCGCTTGGTCTGCGCATCCTGGGCCCCGCTGCGGTCCGAGAGGATCCGCTTGAAATGCGCCACGCCGATGAATTCGCTGGCCTCGCTTTTGGCCATCGGGTGCCGTAGCAATGACTTGGGCGTCATGATGATCAGCGGCTTGCGGAACGGGCGGTGCATCTGGCGGCGCAGCACGTGGAAATAATTGGCCGGGCTGGTGATGTTGCAGACCTGGATATTGTCCTGCGCGCACAATTGCAGGAACCGCTCAAGCCGGGCCGAGCTGTGCTCCGGGCCTTGGCCTTCGTAGCCATGCGGCAGCAGCAGCACCAGACCATTGGCGCGCAGCCACTTCGATTCGGATGACGCGATGTACTGATCGATGATGATCTGTGCGCCGTTGGCAAAATCTCCGAACTGCGCTTCCCACAGCACCAGCGATTTGGGATCGGCGCTGGCATAGCCGTATTCGAAACCGAGCACGCCGTATTCGCTAAGCGTGGAATCGTGCACCTCAAAGCGCCCGTGCGGCACCGCCATCAGCGGCACATATTTGTGCTCGTCGGTCTGATCGACCCACACCGCGTGGCGCTGGCTGAAGGTGCCGCGGCCCGAATCCTGGCCCGACAGGCGCACGTTGAAGCCTTCGGAGCACAGGCTGCCGAACGCCAGCGCC